>NZ_JAVAYD010000024.1:0-23344 GCF_041954735.1 Microbacterium sp. LS_15
GGGGTGGGCTGCGTCAGATGGGTATAAGGGACAGGCTCGACACGGGAAGGGGCAGGCGCAGGCGCCTGTCTAGGCTAAGGGGATGAGCGCGCACGAGGTCTGGCCTGTCCGCACCGAACGGCTGCAGGTGCGCCCGATGACCGCGGCCGACATCGACGTGATGTGGGAGTGGCGGCGCCTGCCCGACGTGAACCGCTGGCTGGGGCTCGCGCCCGACACGATCGAGGCGTTCCGCGAGCGGTACCTCGACCCCGACCGGCTCGCGGCGATGCACCTGATCGAACTCGTCGCCGCCGACGGCGGCGCCACCGCGATCGGCGACGTGATGATCCGGATCGGCGACGGATGGGCGCAGCTCGAGGTCGCCGACCAGGCGAAGGGCGTCGAGGCGGAGCTCGGCTGGGTGCTCGACCCCGCGCACGCCGGGCAGGGCTATGCGACCGAGGCGATCCGCGCCGTCATCGACACGTGCTTCGGGCCCCTCGGGCTGCGCCGCGTGCACGCCGGATGCTTCGCCGACAACGAGCCGTCGTGGCGCCTCATGGAGAGGCTCGGCATGCGGCGCGAGGAGTTCAGCCGCAAGACCGCCCTGCACCGCTCCGGAGAGTGGCTCGACGGCCTGAACTACGGCATCCTCGCGGAGGAGTGGGCAGCGATCTGAATCGTCGGATCAGCCGGCGACGAGCGCGAGCACGAGAGTCGCGATCACCACCGTCGGCACGGCCACCGCCGCACCCCACAGGATGAGCGTGCGCCAGCGGATCTCGACCCCCAGCGATACGACCCGGTGATGCCAGAGCAGCGTCGCGAGCGACGCCCACGGGGTGATGAGGGGTCCGAGATTCACGCCGATCAGCAGCGCCATGAGCGTGACGGGGTCGGATGCCGCAGGTTCGAGGATCAGATACGCGGGCAGGTTGTTGACCCCGTTGGCCGCGAGCGCCCCCGCCGACGCGAGTCCGAGCAGCTGCCCCACCCCGTGACCGTCGGTCGCGAGGGCGGAGAGGACGTCGAGGATGCCGTTCGCGTGCGCTGTCTCGACCAGCACGAACAGGGAGGCCGCGAGACCGATCGCCTGCCACGGCACGAGCGACAGGCGCAGCACGTGCGGCCGACGCACGGCGAACAGCACCACGAGCAGCACGGCGGCGACGGTCGCCGGAATCCACACGTCGTGGGTGAGCGCCAGCAGCGGCATGAGGAGGATCAGGATGCCGGCTGCTCCCCAGAACAGCACGCGATCGGACGGTGCGGCGGCCGACGGCATCCGATATCCGCCGAAGAGCGTGCGGCGGTGCACGATCGTCAGGAGGGCGACCGGGACGACGATGCCGACGAGAGTCGGCGCCCAGCTCACCGCGAGGAAGGAGGCAGGGGACTCGCCGATCGCGGGCGCCGCGAGAAGGTTCGTGAGGTTCGAGACGGGCAGCGCGAGGGAGGCCGTGTTCGCGAGCCACACGGTCGCGAACGCGAAGGGCAGCGGTGAGACGCCGATGCTCTGCGCCAGCACGACGACCACGGGTGTGACGATCACGGCGGTCGTGTCGAGCGACAGGAACACCGTGCTCACGACCGCGAGCACGACGACCGAGGCCCAGAGGGCGATGACGCGTCCGCGACCCCAGCGGGCCAGGCGCTGGGCGACGAGGTCGAACACCGCCGCATCGCGCGCGAGCTCGGCGACGATCGTGATGGCGACGACGAATCCGAGGACGGGCGCGATCCGTGCGCCGAGCGCCCCGGCATCCGGTGCGGGGAGGATGCCGCCGACGAGGCAGACGAGGGCGATGGCGACCAGCACCAGGACGATGATGGTGCCCGGCCCCGGCCGGCGTCGCGTCGCGCTCACTTCGTGAGTGTACGGCGGGTTGAGGCGGATGCGGGCGTCGGCGCCGATGCGACTCGCTCGAGCGGTGTCACCTCGGGGGTCACCCCGCACCCTCGCGTGAGCATCCCGCACCCTCGCGTGAGCATCCCGCATGCATTCCGGCATACCGCCGTAGGGGAAGCGTGAGGATCGCGGATACGGCCCCCGCACGGGAGTTGTATCGACTCTCGTGCTCGACATCATCTACATCGCGCTGACTCTCGCGCTGTTCGCCCTGGTCACCCTCGTCGCGAAGGGGGTGGAGAGACTGTGATCGTCTTCGAGATCATCGGCGCGGCCCTCGCCGTCGCCGCCGTCGTCTACCTCGTGGTCGCCCTCGTCGCGCCGGAGAAGTTCTGATGGGCGCGGGATCCAGCGCCGAGATCTGGTTCGGCGTCCTCCAGGCGGCCGTGCTGATCGTCGCGCTCGTGCTGCTCTATCGCCCCCTCGGCGACTACATGGCGCACGTGTTCAGCACGCCGCGCGACCTCCGCGTCGAGCGCGGCGTGTATCGCGTGATCGGTGTGGACTCGGCATCCGAGCAGACCTGGCGCGCCTACGCACGCAGCGTGATCGCGTTCTCCGCCGTCGGTCTGCTGCTCGTGTACGGGCTGCAGCGTCTGCAGGCGTTCCTCCCCGAATCGCTCGGCCTGCCCGCCGTGCCGGAGGGGCTCGCCTTCAACACCGCCGCGTCGTTCGTCGCCAACACGAACTGGCAGTCGTACTCGCCCGAGCAGACCATGGGCTACACCGTGCAGCTCGCGGGTCTCACGGTGCAGAACTTCGTGTCGGCGGCGGTGGGTCTCGCGGTGGCCGTCGCGCTCATCCGCGGGTTCGCCCGCCGCGGCTCGACGACGATCGGCAACTTCTGGGTCGATCTGATCCGCGCCCTCGGGCGCATCCTCCTCCCCCTCGCCCTGATCGGCGCGGTCGCGCTCCTCGCAGGCGGTGTGATCCAGAACTTCGCCGGCTTCACCGACGTGACGACCGTCTCCGGTGGCACGCAGACGATCCCCGGCGGACCGGTCGCGTCACAGGAGGCCATCAAGCTGCTCGGGACCAACGGCGGCGGATTCTTCAACGCCAACTCCGCTCACCCGTTCGAGAACCCCACCGGCTTCACGAACCTCCTGCAGATCCTGCTCATCCTCGTCATCCCGTTCGCGCTCCCGCGCACGTTCGGACGGATGCTCGGCGACAACCGCCAGGGCTACGCGATCGCCGCCGTCATGGGCACGATCTTCCTCGTCTCGACGTTCGCTCTGTCGGCGCTCGAGCTCGCCGGCCGCGGCTCCGCGCCCGAACTCGCCGGATCGGCGATGGAGGGCAAGGAGGTGCGCTTCGGCATCCTCGGCTCCGCCCTGTTCGGCAGCGCCAGCACCCTCACCTCCACCGGTGCGGTGAACTCCATGCACGACTCGTACACAGCGCTCGGCGGCATGATGCCGATGCTCAACATGATGCTCGGCGAGGTCGCCCCCGGCGGCGTCGGGTCGGGCCTCTACGGCATGCTCGTGCTCGCCGTGATCGCGGTGTTCGTCGGCGGTCTCCTCGTCGGCCGTACCCCCGAGTACCTCGGCAAGCGGATCGGTCCGCGGGAGATCAAGCTCGCGAGCCTGTACATCCTCGTGACGCCGACCCTCGTGCTGCTGGGCACGGCGCTGAGCTTCGCGGTGCCGGGGATCCGCGCCGACGTCGAGTCGACCAGCATCCTGAACCCCGGCGTCCACGGCATGAGCGAAGTGCTCTACGCCTTCACGTCGGCGGCGAACAACAACGGCTCCGCGTTCGCCGGCCTCACGGCGAACACGCCCTGGTTCAACACCGCCCTCGGCGTCGCCATGCTGCTCGGCCGGTTCATCCCGATCGTGCTCGTGCTCGCTCTCGCCGGGTCGTTCGCCGCCCAGCAGCGCGTGCCCGAGACCACCGGCACGCTGCCCACCCACCGGCCCCAGTTCGTCGGACTCCTCACCGCCGTGACGGTCATCATCACGGCCCTCACCTACTTCCCCGTGCTCGCACTGGGACCCCTCGCCGAAGGACTCGCCTGATCATGGACACGCGCGTTTCGTCTCGCTCCGCCCGCTCGACGTCGCAGGGTGATGCCCCCGCGCCGCAAGCATCCCCCGCACCCCGCTCGTTCGGGTGGGCGCAGCTCACGCAGGCCCTCCCCGGTGCGCTGCGCAAGCTCAACCCCGCATCACTCGTCCGCAACCCCGTCATGCTGCTCGTGTGGGTCGGCGCGGCGTTCACGACCGTGCTCGCGATCGCCGAGCCGTTCCTCGGCGGGCCCGCCGCCTCCGGCGGCACCCCGGTGCCCGCTCCGTTCACCTGGGGCATCGCGATCTGGCTCTGGCTGACCGTGCTGTTCGCGAACGTCGCGGAGTCGGTCGCCGAGGGCCGCGGCAAGGCGCAGGCCGCCACCCTGCGCAAGACACGCACGAGCACCATGGCTCGGCGGGTCGTGCGGTACGACCAGACGACGGATGCCACGGCGGAGCGCTCCGAGACCGTCGAGGTCTCGTCGGCCGAGCTGCAGCGCGACGACCTCGTGATCGTCGCGGCGGGCGAGCTGATCCCCGGCGACGGAGACATCGTGGCCGGTATCGCGACGGTCGACGAGTCGGCCATCACGGGTGAGAGCGCGCCGGTGATCCGCGAGTCGGGCGGCGACCGCAGCGCCGTCACCGGCGGCACCCGCGTCCTGTCGGACCGCATCGTCGTGCGCATCACCTCGAAGCCCGGCGAGACGTTCGTCGACCGCATGATCGCGCTCGTCGAGGGTGCGAGCCGTCAGCGCACCCCCAACGAGATCGCCCTCAACATCCTGCTCGCGAGCCTGTCGATCGTGTTCGTGGTGGTGGTGCTGGCGTTGAACCCGATCGCCTCGTACGCGGCATCGCCCGTCAGCATCCCCGTCCTGATCGCTCTTCTCGTCTGCCTCATCCCGACCACGATCGGCGCGCTGCTGTCGGCCATCGGCATCGCCGGCATGGACCGCCTCGTGCAGCGCAACGTGCTCGCCATGTCGGGCCGCGCGGTCGAGGCCGCGGGCGACGTCACCACGCTCCTGCTCGACAAGACCGGCACGATCACCCACGGCAACCGGCGCGCCCACGAGGTGCTGCCCCTGTCGGGGATCAACGCCGAGGAGCTGCTGCGCGTCGCCGCCCTCTCCTCCCTCGCCGACCCCACCCCGGAGGGGGCGTCGATCGTCGATCTGGCGGCGAGCCGCGGCATCCGTGTCGAACAGCCGGCGGATGCCGTCGTCGTGCCGTTCACCGCCCAGACCCGCATGTCGGGACTCGACCTCGCCGACCGCAGGCAGATCCGCAAGGGCGCCGGCTCCGCCGTCGCCGCCTGGCTCGGTCTGGACGCGGATGCCGAGCTCGCCGCCCTCGCCGACGGCGTGGCCTCGAGCGGCGGCACCCCGCTGGTCGTCGCCGTCCGCGCGGCGTCCGGCGACCGCATCCTCGGGGTCGTGCACCTCAAGGACATCGTCAAGGACGGCCTGCGAGAGCGGTTCGACGAGCTGCGCAGCATGGGCATCCGCACGGTCATGATCACGGGTGACAACCCGCTCACGGCCGCCGCGATCGCGAAGGAGGCCGGCGTCGACGACTTCCTCGCCGAGGCGACACCCGAGCAGAAGCTCGAGCTCATCAAGCGCGAGCAGGAGGGCGGCCGCCTCGTCGCGATGACCGGCGACGGCACGAACGACGCCCCGGCGCTGGCTCAGGCCGACGTCGGCGTGGCGATGAACACGGGCACCTCAGCCGCGAAGGAGGCCGGCAACATGGTCGACCTCGACTCCGACCCGACGAAGCTCATCGACATCGTGCGCATCGGCAAGCAGCTGCTCATCACGCGCGGCGCGCTGACGACGTTCTCCCTCGCGAACGACATCGCCAAGTACTTCGCCATCATCCCGGCGATGTTCATGGGCGTCTTCCCGGGACTCGCGGCGCTGAACATCATGCAGCTGCACTCCCCGGCATCCGCGGTGACGAGCGCGATCATCTTCAACGCGATCGTGATCGTGTTCCTCATCCCGCTCGCGCTCCGCGGCGTGAAGTACACCCCGGCGAGCGCCTCGCAGATCCTGCAGCGCAACCTGCTCGTCTACGGCCTCGGCGGTGTGATTGCCCCGTTCATCGGCATCAAGCTGATCGACCTCGTCGTCAGTCTGATCCCCGGGTTCTGACACGTCCCGCCCGCTTCTGCACGACCCGCACACCGAAAGGCCTCTCATGTCCACCCGCTCCACCCTTCGCACCACCGGCGTCGCCGTGCGCGCCATGGTCGTCCTCACGCTCGTGCTCGGCGTCGCGTACACGCTCGTCGTGACCGGCATCGGCCAGCTCCTGCTGCCGTTCCAGGCGAACGGGTCGCCGCTGCCCGATGACAAGGGCAGCGCGCTGATCGGGCAGTCGTTCACGGATGCCGACGGCGAGGCGCTCCCGGAGTACTTCCAGTCGCGTCCGTCCGCCGCCGGCGACGGATACGACGGCACGAGCTCGAGCGGCAGCAACCTCGGTCCCGAGAACACCGACCTCGTCGCGTCGATCGAGGAGCGTCGCGCGGCGATCGCGGAGCGCGAGGGCGTGAGCGAGGATGCCGTGCCGGCCGACGCCGTGACGGCATCCGGATCGGGTCTCGACCCGCACATCAGCGTCGCCTACGCGCTGCTCCAGGTGCCGCGCGTCGCGGCGGCGCGCGACCTGCCCGAGCAGGAGGTGCGCGACCTCGTGGAGTCTAGGATTCAAGGGCGGGATCTGGGATTCCTCGGCGAGGAGCGCATCAACACGGCCGAACTCAATCTCGCGCTCGATGAGCGGGAGGGCGAATGACGGCATCCGGCAGGCGGGGTCGGCTCCGCGTGCTGCTCGGCGCCGCACCCGGCGTCGGCAAGACGTTCGAGATGCTCGCCGAGGGGCGGCGCCTTCTCGACGACGGCCGCGACGTCGTGATCGCGATCGTCGAGACGCACGACCGTGCCGCGACGGCCGCGCAGACCGTCGGCATCCCGGAGATCCCGCGCCGCACCGAGCTGCACCGCGGAGTGCCGCTGACGGAGATGGATCTGGATGCGGTGCTCGCACGGCATCCGGAGATCGCGCTCGTCGACGAGCTCGCGCACACGAACACCCCCGGCTCGGCGAACGCGAAGCGGTGGCAGGACGTGAAGGTGCTGCTCGATGCCGGGATCGACGTCGTCACGACCGTGAACGTGCAGCACATCGACTCGCTGAACGCCGTCGTCGAGAAGATCACCGGCGTCGCTCAGCAGGAGACGATCCCGGATGCCGTGGTGCGCGCGGCCGACGAGATCGAGGTCGTCGACCTGGCGCCCCAGTCGCTGCGAGACCGCCTCTCGGCGGGACTCGTGTATCCGGCGGAGCGCATCGACGCCGCGCTGTCGAACTACTTCCGTCTCGGCAACCTCACCGCACTGCGCGAGCTGGCTCTGCTGTGGCTCGCCGACGAGGTCGACTCGGCGCTGCGCAGCTACCGGGCCGATCACGGCATCGAGGGCACGTGGCAGGCGCGCGAGCGCGTGGTCGTGGCCCTCACCGGCGGCCCGGAGGGCGAGACCCTGCTGCGCCGCGGCGCCCGCATCGCCGCGAGGTCGGCCGGCGGCGAACTGCTCGCCGTGCACGTCGCCGCCCAGGACGGACTCCGCGACGAGACCCCCGGCGCCCTGGCCGCGCAGCGGTCGCTGGTCGAATCGCTCGGGGGCAGCTTCCACCAGATCATCGGCGACGACATCCCCGCCACGCTCGTCGAGTTCGCGCAGGGTGCCGACGCGACGCAGCTGGTGATCGGCGTCAGCCGCCGCGGACGGCTCGCGGCAGCACTGACGGGACCGGGCATCGGCTCGGAGGTCATCCGCCGCTCGGGCGACATCGACGTGCACATCGTCACGCACGCCGCGGCCGGCAACCGCGTGCGGCTCCCCCGCATCACGGGCGGCGCGCTGGGCTGGCGGCGGCAGGTCCTGGGCTTCGCGGTCGCGCTCGTCTTCGGACCGCTGCTGTCGTGGGTCATGTTCACGTTCCGCAGCCCGGAGTCGATCACGGCCGAGGTGCTCGCCTATCAGCTGCTCGTCGTCGTGGTCGCTCTCGTCGGCGGTGTGCGGCCCGCGGTCTTCGCGGCCGTGCTGTCGGGGGTCACCCTCGACTTCCTGTTCGTGGCGCCCCTCTTCACGATCACGATCGCCCACCCGCTGCACGTGCTGGCGCTCGCCCTGTACGTCGTGATCGCGGTGCTCGTGAGCATCATCGTCGACCAGGCCGCTCGTCGCGCCCGCACCGCACAGCGCGCCGCCGCCGAGGCGGAGCTGCTCGCCGCGGTCGCCGGCAACGTGCTGCGCGGCGACAACGCCCTGATCGCGCTCGTCAGCCGCACCCGCGAGGCGTTCGGCCTCGCCGGGGTGCGCCTGCTCACCCCCGACGGGGAGGTGCTGGCGAGCGACGGCGAACCCGTACCAGACGGCCGCGTCACGACGGTCGCCGTCGACGGAGCGTCGCCCGCGATCCTCGAGCTCAGCGGCGAACCCCTCGACACCCCGGCCCGCCGGCTGCTCGACGCGATCGTCGCGCAGCTCGCCGCCGCGATCGAGCACACCGACCTGCGCGCCACCGCCCGCGAGGCGGCCGCCCTCGCCGAGACCGACCAGGTGCGCACGGCTCTGCTGTCGGCGGTGAGCCACGACCTGCGGCGCCCTCTCGCGTCGGCGGTCGCCGCGATCGGCGGACTCCGCGGGGCGCACGGCCTCTCGGCATCCGATCGGGAGGAGCTGCTGGCGACCGCCGACGAGAGCCTGGCGACCCTGTCGTCGCTGGTGACCGACCTGCTCGACGTGAGCCGGGTGCAGGCCGGCGTGCTCGCCGTCTCGACCATGCGGCTCGACGTCGCCGGGCCCGTGCTCGCCGCGGTCGACGAGCTCGCACTCGGTCCCGCCGACGTCGAGCTCGCCCTCGACGCCGACCTGCCCGCGGTGTCCGCCGACCCCGTGCTGCTGCAGCGGGTGCTCGTGAACGTGATCGCCAACGCGCACCGGCACGCGCCCGACGACAGCCGCGTCATCGTGTCGACGAGCGCGATCGGCGATCACGCGGAGATCCGCGTGATCGACCGCGGCGCCGGGGTTCCCGCCGAGAAGCGCGACCAGATCTTCCAGCCGTTCCAGCGGCTCGGAGACACCGACAACACCACCGGCCTCGGGCTCGGCCTCGCCCTGTCGCGCGGGTTCGCCGAAGGCATGGGCGGTAGCCTGACACCCGAGGACACCCCCGGCGGTGGGCTCACCATGGTCATCTCGCTGCCGCTCGCCGGCGCCGACACGGAGGGGGCGGAGTGAAGCTCCTCATCGCCGACGACGATCCGCAGATGGTGCGCGCGCTGCGCATCACGCTCGCCGCGCACGGGTACGAGGTGGTCGTCGCCGCCGACGGTGCCGCGGCCGTCGCGACGGCCGCGCAGACCCACCCCGACCTGATCATGCTCGACCTGGGCATGCCGCGACTCGACGGCATCGAGGTCATCCAGGCGCTGCGCGGATGGACGAGCGTGCCCATCATCGTCGTCTCCGGGCGCACGGGCTCCGCCGACAAGGTCGAGGCGCTGGATGCCGGGGCCGACGACTTCGTCACCAAGCCGTTCCAGGTCGACGAGCTGCTCGCCCGCCTGCGCGCCCTGTCGCGGCGGGCGGCGCCGGCCGGGGAGTCCACCGTGGGATTCGGGGACGTCGTCGTCGACCTCGCGACGAAGACCGTCACCCGCTCCGGCTCGCGCGTGCACCTCACGCCGACCGAGTGGCGGATGCTGGAGCACCTCGCCCGGCATCCCGGCGCCCTCGTCACCCGCCAGGACCTGCTGAAGGAGATCTGGGGCAGCGAGCAGGTCTCCGACTCCGGGTACCTGCGCCTGTACATGTCGCAGCTGCGCAAGAAGCTCGAGCGCGAACCCGGGTCGCCGGAGCACCTGTTGACCGAGTCGGGAATGGGCTACCGGCTCGTGCTCTGAGGGCGCTCTGAGCGTCCTCCCCCCGCCCCCCGCAACTTCTGCGGCCTTCGGCGCCTTCTGCGGCCGTGCGGGAGCACAGTGGCCGCAGAAGTTGCCCATGGCCGCAAAAGGTTCGTGCGCGAGCGGGTCAACGGGAGACGGATGCCGTGCGGCGGCGCTGCAGGACCCCGACCACGCCCGCGACGACGAGCGCCACGGCGACCACGATCCCCGCGACGGCGGTGACGGTGCTGTCGGGCTCGCCGGTGAGGCGTCCGACCGCGAGCCACGAGAGCCCCCAGGCGGTGGCCAGCGCCGGAGCGATGCGCTTCAGCACGAGCGCGCTCGCGACGCCGATCACGAGGACGACGGCCAGCACGGCGACGGCCCAGACCTCCGCCTGCTCAGCCCAGTCGGCCGGGGCGATCTGCGTGAACCAGGCCGCGGTGTTGGCGACGGTCGCGATCGTGACCCACCCGAAGTGCAGGCCGTTGGCTCCGTCGACGACGATCCGTTCGGGGATCGTGCGTGCGCTGCGCCGATTCAGCAGCACCATGACGCGGGCGAGAGCGGCGAGCATCAGGGCGATCACGATGACGGTGAGCGGAAGCGTGAGGAACTGCGCCGTCACGAGCCAGAGGCCGTTGAGCACCATGGTCGCGGCGATCCACCAGCCGACCGTGCGCTGACGCTCGTCGGTCCGCTGCGCGGGGAGCGCCTGCCACACCGCGTACGCGATCAGACCGAGATAGATGAGGGACCAGATCGAGAACGCGGGTCCGGCGGGCGCGAGGTACGACCCGGATGCCGACAGCGCGCCGTCCTGCAGCTCGTCGACCGACGTGCCGCCGAACGCGCCGGATCCGACGGCGGCGGCGATCAGCATGAAGGTCGCCGCAGCGATGATCGCGGCCTGGCGGAGGATGTCGTTCGTCCGGGATTCCATGCCCCGCACGCTACGCGTCCGGGTCCGAGCCGCCCAGACCCTTGACTCTCGCTTGGCTAACGTCTAGCCTGGCTAGCTAAATGACCGCGAGACGGACGCGTCGATCAGCACCACTGCCGCGCCGCGCGCCTGGGCCGCCACGGACGAGTCGCCCGAGATCGCGGCCGTGCTCTGGGCGCCCTCCGCCAGGATCGACAGCTGCGCTGCGAGGGATGCCGGGGCGCCGGCGTCTGTGACGAGGCCGGCCATGTACTGCTGGAACGAGGCCTTGTGGTCGCGCACGAGCGCCGCGACCTCGGGGTTCGTGCCACCCAGCTCGCCGAACGCGTTGATGAACGCGCATCCGCGGAAGCTGTCGGTGCAGAACCAGTCCTCGAGGTACCCGTAGACGGCGAGCAGGCGATCGCGCGGATCGTCTCCGGCATCCGCCACCGCCCCGGTCAGTCCCGACTCCCACTCCCCGTGCTTGCGGTCGAGCACAGCCGTGACGATGTCGGCCTTCGCCGGGAAGAGCGCATAGAGCCGGCGCAGCGACACGCCGGACGCGGCACGGAGCTCGTCCATGCCCACGGCCGCGTATCCCTTGCGGTAGTACAGCTCCTCCGCGGCGGAGAGGATGCGTTCGCGCGCCTCTTCTTCGGTCATACCCAAGAGTTTACTTGACATGAGAACGAACGTTCTCTATGTTGGTCCTATCGAGCGAGAACGATCGTTCTCACCGGAACCGAAAGGATCAGGATCATGGGTTACATCACCGTCGGAAACGAGAACAGCACTCCCATCGAGCTCTACTACGAGGACCAGGGTTCGGGTCAGCCCGTCGTCCTGATCCACGGGTACCCGCTCGACGGCCACAGCTGGGAGCGCCAGACCCGCGAACTGCTCGACCAGGGCTACCGCGTCATCACCTACGACCGCCGCGGGTTCGGCCAGTCGTCGAAGGTCGGCTCCGGCTACGACTACGACACCTTCGCCGCAGACCTGAACACCGTGCTCGAGACGCTCGACCTGCGCGACGTCGTGCTCGTCGGCTTCTCGATGGGCACGGGTGAGCTCGCCCGCTACGTCGCGAAGTACGGCCACGAGCGCGTCGCCAAGCTCGCGTTCCTCGCCTCGCTCGAGCCCTTCCTCGTGCAGCGCGACGACAACCCCGATGGCGTGCCGCAGGACGTGTTCGACGGGATCGCCGCCGCCGCCAAGGGCGACCGCTTCGCGTGGTTCACCCAGTTCTACAACGACTTCTACAACCTCGACGAGAACCTCGGCTCGCGAATCAGCCAGGACGCCGTCACCGGCAGCTGGAACGTCGCGGTCGGCAGCGCCCCCGTCGCCGCCTACGCCGTGGTGCCGTCGTGGATCGAGGACTTCCGCGGCGACGTCGAGGCTGTGCGCGCCGCCGGAAAGCCCACCCTGATCCTGCACGGCACGAAGGACAACATCCTCCCCATCGACGCCACCGCGCGTCGGTTCCACCAGGCGGTGCCGGAGGCCGAGTACGTCGAGGTCGAGGGCGCCCCGCACGGGCTTCTCTGGACCCACGCCGACGAGGTCAACGCCGCCCTGAAGGGCTTCCTCGCGAAGTGACCCGCGGAAGCGCGCAGCGGTGAGACGAAGCGCGGTGGGTGTCGGACGACGGTCACCGCGCTTCGTCTCGCTCCGGGACCCTCGGCGGAATTCCGCGGAATCAGCCGCGCATCGCGACACCGCGACGCCAGTAACCCATGAAGGCCACCTGCCCGCGATCGATGCCGAGATCCTTCACGAGGTGACGGCGCAGGGTGGTGACGACCCCGCTCTCGCCGGCGATCCAGAAGTAGCGCTCCGCCGGGGCATCCGCCACCGCGATGTCCTCGCCGAGCCCCGAGTAGTCGGGGGTCTCCCAGAGCAGGTCCTCGGACTCGATGTCGGTCACGTCGACGTCGTCTGCGGCATCCGCGTCGCCGAGGTATTCGAGCACGGCGGGGATCAGCTGCAGTCCGTGGGCCTGCTCGTCCGCACGGGGCAGCCACCGCACCTCGACGCCCGCGGGAGCGGCGATCGAGAGCACGTCGTCTGCCGACGGCACCTCGATGAACGCGCAGCCGCGCAGATCGCGCGGAGCGTCTTCCAGGATGCGGGCGATCGCTGGCGCGGCGGTCTCGTCGCCGGCCAGCACGACGGATGCCGCGGTACCCGGTTCGAACTCCGCTCCCCCGTGCGCGGACGACGGCAGGCCGCGCCGCGGCCCGACCACGTACAGCTCCTGTCCGACGGCGGCGGCGTCGGCCCAGCGCGACGCGGGTCCCGAGAGGCCGGGTGCGAGGTGCAGCACGAAGTCGACGTCGACCTCGGTGCCGGCATCCGTCACGCGCAGCTCGCGCACCGAGTACGTGCGCATCGAGCCGCGCTCGTCCTCGGGCACCGCGAGGTACGAGGCCCACCAGTTGTCGGTCTCGCGATCGAGGGCCGGCAGCACGCCGGACGCCGGCGGGAACACGAGCTTGATGCGGGAGTCGAACACGTCGCCGGGCGTTCCGAACTCGAACAGCTCGTCGCCGCCGAACGTGACCCGCACGAAGTTCGGCGAGACGCGGTCGACCGCGCGCACCTCGGCGCGCGCCAGCACATAGGTGGGACGCTCGGTGGTGGTCTCAGCGGACATGGTGCCTCCCGATCGGTGTGACCATCGGCTTTCCAGAAACCGGGTCGGTGGTGATCTGATTCGCGAGGCCGAAGACCTCTTCGACGTGCTCTGCCGTCACGACCTCCTGCGGCGTGCCGGTGACGTGCACGCGTCCGTCCTTCATGGCGACGAGCTCGTCGGAGTAGCGGGCGGCGAGGTTCAGGTCGTGCAGCACCATCACGATGGTCGTGCCGCGCGAGACGCTGAGGTCCGTGAGCAGGTCGAGCACCTCGACCTGGTGCGCGACGTCGAGGAACGTGGTCGGCTCGTCGAGCAGCAGGATGTCGGTCTCCTGCGCGAGCGCCATCGCGATCCACACCCGCTGACGCTGCCCGCCGGACAGCTCGTCGACACTGCGATCGGCGAGGTCGGTGGTTCCGGTGACGGCGAGCGCGTCGGCGACGACCTCGTAGTCGTGGGTGCTCCAGCGCGACAGCATCTTCTGGTGCGGGTGCCGGCCCCGGCCCACCAGGTCGGCCACCGCGATGCCCTCCGGCGCCACCGGCGACTGCGGCAGCAGTCCGAGGATGCGCGCGACCTCCTTCGTGGGGCGCGTGTGCACCGAGGTGCCGTCGAGCACGATCTGCCCCGCCGAGGGTGAGAGCAGGCGCGCGAGCGAGCGGAGCAGCGTCGACTTGCCGCATCCGTTCGCCCCGACGATCGTGGTGATCCGGCCCGGCGCGATCTGCAGATCGAGGCCGTCGATGACCGTGCGGTCGCCGTAGGCGAGGGTGACGGACTCCGCCGTCAGGGTATGCGCCTCGGTCACAGAGAGCCTCCCGAGCGATTGGTGCGGACGAGCAGATAGATGAGGTACGGGGCGCCGAGCACGCCGGTGATGACGCCGACCGGGTAGCGCTCACCGAAGGCGAACTGGCCGAGCAGGTCGCTGCCGAGAACGAGCACGGCGCCGACGAACGCGCTCGGCAGCAGCAGGTTCGCTCCGGGTCCGGTGATGCGCGCGGCGATCGGACCGGCCATGAACGCGACGAACGCGATCGGCCCGGTGGCGGCGGTGGCGAACGCGAGCAGCGCCACGGCCCCGAGGATGCAGAGCACGCGCGTCGTGTCCACCCGCACCCCGAGCCCGGATGCCGAGTCGTCGCCGAGCTGCATCGCGCCGAGCGCCCGGCCCTGCGCGAGCAGCAGCGGCACGATCACGAGTACCGCGATCGCGAGCGGGGCGACGCGCTCCCAGGAGGCGCTGTTCAGGCTGCCGGTGAGCCACTGCATCGCGGTCTGGATGTCCCACGACGCGGCCCGCGACAGCACGTACGAGATGACGCTCTGCAGCATCAGCGAGACGCCGATTCCGATGAGGATCAGCCGGGTGCCAGCGAAGCCGCCGCGGATCGACAGCAGGTAGATGGCTGCGGCGGTGACCAGCGCTCCGCCGAGGGCCAGGAGCGAGACGAGCGGTCCGTCGAGGCCCAGCACGATGATGCCGATCACCGCGGCGGCGCCCGCACCGTTCGAGATGCCGATGATGTCGGGCGAGGCGAGCGGGTTGCGCAGCAGCGTCTGGAACGAGACCCCGGCCATGCCGAACGCAATGCCCGCGAGGATGGCCAGCACGGCGCGAGGCAGCCGCAGCTCCCCGACCGTGAACGAGGCCCCGGGCACGGTCTCGCCGAGGATGACCCGTACAACGGCGTCGAGCGGGTAGAACGTGTTGCCCACCATGAGCGCGACCGTGAACAGCACGAGCAGCAGCACGCCGAGCACGATCGTGGCGACCGCATGGCGCCGGTGGCGGGCCTGGCGTCCTGCGACGATCGCGGCGATGCGGTCGTGGGCGACGGCCTGGGCCGGCGCGGTGCGATCCATGGTGCTCACAGCTCACGCACCTTCTGCCGGCGCACGATCCAGATGAAGAACGGCGCTCCGATGACCGCGGTGATGATGCCCACCTGGATCTCCTCCGACGACGGCGAGACGACCCGGCCGACGATGTCGCTCGCGAGCAGCAGCGCGGCCCCCGCGGTCGCCGAGAACGGCAGCAGCCAGCGGTGGTCGGTGCCGATCAGCATCCGGCACACGTGCGGGATGACGAGGCCGATGAACCCGATCGGACCGGCGATCGCCGTGGCCGCACCGGCGAGGATCACGGCACCGAGCGCCGACACGAGCCGGGTGCGGAACACGTGCTCGCCGAGCCCCTTGGCCATGTCGTCGCCGAGCGCGAGCGAGTTCATGCCCCGCGCACTCGCCAGGCAGATGAGGGCGCCGAGCGCGAGAACAGGCGCGGTCAGCGCGATGCGCGGCCACTCCGCACCGCCGACCCCGCCGATCTGCCACGCCTGGAAGGCCTGCAGCAGGTCGACGCGCGGCAGCATGACGGCGCTGATGAGGGAGGCGAAGGCGGCCGAGGTCGCCGCCCCCGCGAGGGCGAGCTTGAGCGGGGTCGCCCCGCCACGGCCGAGCGAGCCGACGGTGTACACGAACGCGGCCGCGAGCGCCGCACCCGTGATGGCGAGGGCCATCTGTCCGTACGGGTTCGTGAGACCGAGGAACGCGAGACCCAGCACCACGGCGAAGGACGCACCGTTCGACACCCCGAGGATGCCCGGGTCGGCGACCGGGTTGCGGGTCACCGCCTGCATGGTCGCGCCCGACAGTGCGAGAGCCGCTCCGACGAGGAGCGCGAGGACCGTGCGCGGGATGCGCTTGACGACAGCCGCCTCGGCGATCGTGTCGGCGTGCCCCGAGAGCGCCGCCCCGATGTCGTCGAGCGTGACCGCCCGCACCCCGAAGCTGACCGACAGCGCGCACAGCACGAGCAGCACGCCCGCCCCGGCCAGCAGCCAGAGGGTACGCACCCACGCCGGGCGTCGCAGGTCTGCGATGCCCGGCGCGGGAGCGGCGACGGCGGTCACGGGATCAGAGCGGGATGGTGCGGACGATCACTGCGCGAGCGGCGCAGCCAGGGCCTCGAAGTAGGCGTCGATGCCCCACGGGATGGAGAGCGGCGTCGGGTTGGCCGATGCCGCGAGGGGGGTGGAGTCGGGCAGCACGGCGACGCGGCCCTCGGCGATCGCGGGGATCTTCGACAGGAGCGGGTCGGCCTGCAGGAGGGCGAGCGTCGAGTCGTCGCCGTACGTGATGATGAGGTCGACGTCGTCGAACTTCGCCGCGTCCTCCGCGCTGACCTGCAGGTAGAACTGGTCGGTGTCGGCATCCGCCTCGAGCAGCGAGGAGAGCGGCATCCCGAGCTCGTTCAGGTAGCCGACGCGCGGGTCGATCGGCGTGTAGTAGCCGATCTGGCTGAGGTCGGTCGGGTCGACGAAGAAGAACATCGCCTTCTTGTCCTTGAGGTCGCCCTGCGCGTCGAGCGCAGCCTCGGCGTCGGCGTGCAGCTTCTCGACGAGCGCATCGCCCTCGTCCTCGAGCCCGAGGGCCTTCGAGTTCATCTCGATCATCTCGTCGACCGTCGTGCCCCAGGGGATGTCGGGGTACGCGACGACCGGCGCGATCTTGGAGAGGGTGTCGTACTCCTCTTTCGTGATGGCGGAGTAGGACGCGAGGATCACGTCGGGCTGCGTGTCGGCGACGGCCTCGAAGTCGATGCCGTCGGACTCGTCGAACAGCACCGGGGTCTCGCCGCCGAGCTCGTCGAGCTTCTCCTCGACCCACGGCAGGATGCCGTTGTCGTCGTCGTCGCCCCACGTCGCCTTGCTCATGCCGACCGGCACGATGCCGAGGGCGAGCGGCACCTCGTGGTTGGCCCACGCCACGGTCGCGACGCGCTCGGGCTTCTCGGTGATCGTGGTCTCGCCGTAGACGTGCTCGATCGTGACCGGGAAGGCCGAGTCGTCGGCCGGGTTGCTCCCGCCGGAGTCGGAGTCGCCGCCGGACGGCGTCGAGCAGGCGGCGAGGCCCACGGCGAGCGCCGCGGCGACACCCGCGGCGAGGAGACGGGAGGTGCGCACAGGCGTTCCCTTCGGTTGGAGATGGAGGGTACGGCGCACGGAGGGGCGCCAAGGCTTTGGTAAGCCTGGCCTAATCTAACAGAAAGTAAGGCGACCCTCATCTCGGAGTGGCGGACCCGGTGCGGGGGGCGCGATGCGGGACGCAGAGGAGGGATGCAGAAAGCCGGCCGGATCCGTGAGGGATCCGACCGGCTTCAGGAAGTCAGCGCGCGCTCAGAGAGCGCGGATGTTCGCCGCCTGCATGCCCTTGGGGCCACGCTCAGCGTCGAATTCGACCTTCTGGTTCTCGCGGAGCTCCTTGAAACCGGAGCCGGCGATAGCCGAGTAGTGAGCGAAGAGGTCTTCCGAACCGTCATCAGGAGCGATGAAGCCGAAGCCCTTCTCCGCGTTGAACCATTTCACAGTGCCAGTGGCCATGTGTTTTCTACTTTCTGTTGATACGGCCGCTGAAGCGACCTGTGCCGCACCAGATCATCCGGCGCGCACACCCCGTCAACGTATCACGGCGGGCTGACGAACGGTCGGGGTGTTCTCGCGGTGGAGGACCGCCGCCTCCGTCCGACTCGCCACCCCGAGCTTGCGGAGCACCGCCGACACGTGCACGCTCACCGTCTTCACGCTGATGAACAGGCGCTCGGCGATCTGACGGTTGCTGAGCCCCTCGGCGATGAGCTCGAGCACCTGGAGCTCGCGCGCGGTGAGCGGCTCGGCGTCGCCCGACCCGACGTCCCCGACATGCCGGGAATCGGCAGCGCGGAGCCCGGCGGCGTGCGCGAACTCGGCGACCGCCCGCCCGAGGGGCACGTGTCCGAGGGTCTCGGCCGTGCGTCGCGCCTCGTCGAGGACGGATGCCGCGGCCGCCCGGTCTGCGGTGTCGACCAGCATCCGCGCGAGTGCGAGACGGGTCATGACGCGGAACGTGACCGGCACATCGTCGCCGTCGGCGAGGTCGACGGCAGACCGCAGCGCGGGGATCGACGGGTCGAGGAACGCCGAGAGGATGCCCCACCACGCGTCGTCGAGGAGCTGCTCGGGCTGGCTGAGCCAGGCCTCCCGCACCTCGGACACCGCGTCGTCGACCGCCTCGCCGGTCACCCGGAGCTCGGCGATGAGCCACCCCGCTTCGAGCATCAGGCGACGTTCGTGCAGCAGCCTCGGGCCGTCGTCGCGGAGCATGGCACGGACCTCGTCGAGCGCGGCCCGCAGGTCTCCTCCGCTCTCGGCGACCGAGAGGCGCATCATGATCTCGTCGTACCAGATCTGCCGTTCGTCGACGCCGGCCTCGGCGAACACCGGGTGCCACTCGCGCACGATCTCGGCGGCCTCGACGTCGCGGCCGCGCCACGACAGCACACGCACACGCGTCATGGTCGAGTAGGCGTGGAAGATGCGCAGGGTGGCCTGTGCGAGCTCGCGCGCCAGCATCCCCTCGACGCGCTCGATCTCGCCCATCTCGAGCAGGGGCACCGCCATGTTCTGCGTCATGATCGCACCGGTGGTGCGCTCGACGCCGTACTCTCGGGCCCGCTCCATCCCCTCCTCGGCCACACGGACCGCGTCGCGGTAACGCCCGAGCAGCCCGAGCAGGTCGGAGTAGTTGACGCGGTAGCGCAGCTCCGCGTTGGTCGTGTTCGCGCGGGCGAGCGCGAGCGCGTACTGCTCGTGCGCCTCGGCGACCCTGCCCAGATGCGCGAGCGAGGCCGCGCGGATGTTCGCCGCGATCGACGTCTCCTCGTCCGAGCCCGCCGCCTCGCCGCGGTCCTCCGCCTCCGTCGCGATGTCGATCGCGTCGGAGAGGCGTCCCGCGACCATGTACCGGCTGCCGAGCTGATTGAGGATCGAGGCATGCAGCCGATCGTCGTCGACGCGTCCGTCGAGCACGGAGAGCGAGTCCTGCAGCAGCGGCACCGAGCCGTTCCGCCCGAGGTTCATGGTGTAGTACGCCTTGTCGCGCAGCAGGCGCGCGTGGGTGCGCGGGTCGACGGCCGCGGGGTCGACCTCGGACAGCGCGAGGTTCACCACGGCGAGCGCCCGCTCCCCGTCGCCGGCGTTGCGCAGCACCGAGCCCAGCGAGCGCAGGAACTCCAGGCGCGGGACGTCGACGACCATCTCGGCGTCGGGCACCTGGGCCCACAGGTCGAGCACGAGCTCACCGAACCGCGCGGCACTCGCGAACGCGAACCGCGCCTTGGCATCGGTCATCGCCGTCATCGCCGCCGCCAGCGCTCGGCGGGGGTCCTGCGCGAGCTGCCAGTGGTATGCGAGAGCAGCCGGCTCGCCGCTCGCCGCGCCGGCACCCCGCTGCTCCATGAGCTCGGCGTACGAGCGATGCAGTCGGGCGCGCTCGCCCGGGAGCAGGTCGTCGTGCACGGCCTCGCGCAGCAGCGCATGGCGGAAGCGGTACTCGTCGTCGACCACGACCAGGATGCCGCTCTGCGTCGCCTCGCGGATCGCCTCGTCGAGCCTCCCGTCGGCGAGCCCCGCGAGCGCGGAGACCGTCGGATGGCTCAGCGCGCGATCGGCACCCGAGGCGACCTGCACCACGCGGCGCGCGTCGTCGCCGAGACGGTCGAACCGGGCGAGCAGCAGGTCGCGCAGCGTGCCGGGCAGCGGGCCCGCGGAGCATCCCGCGATCTCCTCGATGAAGAACGGCACCCCCTCGGCGCGTGATCGGATGCGCTCGAGCGCGGTGTCGCTGAGCGGCTGACCGATGATCGCCTCGGCGAGCTCGCGCACCGCATCGGCGTCGAGACGATCCACCTGCACGCGGTCGAGCAGCCGCGCGCGCGTGGACTCGCCGATGAACGAGCTCACCGCATCACCCCGGCGCACGTCGTCGCTGCGGCATGAGAGGAGCAGCATGATGCGCCCTCGCGTCAGGGAGCGCATCAAGAAGGCCAGGATCGCGAGCGTCGAATCGTCGGCCCAGTGCAGGTCTTCGACGATCAGCACCTGCGGGTTGCGGTCGGCGGCGGCCTCGATGAGCGCGGCGATCGCATCGCGCACCCGATCGGGGCTCGTCTGGCTGCGCTCGGTGGGATTCAGCTCGGGCAGCAGCATCCCGAGCGCCTCGGCCCCGACGCCGAGCTGTGCGCGCACTCTCTCGGCGCCCAGCTGCGACACGAT
Source organism: Microbacterium sp. LS_15 (assembly GCF_041954735.1). Lineage (NCBI taxonomy): Bacteria > Bacillati > Actinomycetota > Actinomycetes > Micrococcales > Microbacteriaceae > Microbacterium > Microbacterium sp. LS_15. Next base: position 20,538 of record NZ_JAVAYD010000024.1, read on the forward strand.
CGAGCGCAGGATGCCGACGAGCGGCCCGAACGGCGTGCGCGACGCCCCGAGGTCGAGGCACCACCCGATGTGCACGTCGGCGCGGTTCGCGACATCGGCGGCGAACTCACGCAGCAGCCGCGACTTGCCGATGCCCGCCTCCCCCTCGACGAGCAGGGCGACCGGCGTGCCCTCCACCGACCGCTCGAAGACCGCACGCACGACCTGCGTCTCGGCCTCGCGGCCGACCATCGCGGTGCTCGGAGCGGACGAGGGCATGCACTCATCGTGCCACTCCCCTCCGACATCCGGCACGGCCTCCGCCCTCGGCAGAGGATCGGTCGGCCTCACCGGGCCGGTGCGGGTTCGCAGGGCGTCGTGCGACGGCCGGTCGCGGCATCCTTCGCGCCCTCGCGCGATGCGGCGGAGCCGCGCAGCATCCGCCTCACCCACCGGCGCAGCGGACCAGCCGGCCGGGGGACGATCTGGTCGGCGTGCTCGCCGAGGAAGCGGCGACGCTCGACGGCGCGCTCCAGCTCCTGCCGGTCGAACTCGGTGACCTGATAGCTGAGGTACGGGTGCTCGTACATGACATCTCCTCGGTTGGGATGTCCCTACACTCCGCTCTGAGGCGACCCCTCGGCATCGGGAGGATGCCCTATCTTCGCGGCATCCGATCCCTAGACGTCGGCGGAGGCCGCGGAGGTCGCGAGTCCTCGCACGCGACGAGGCCCGGAGGCAGCGACTGCTGCCTCCGGGCCTCGTCGAGGGACTGCGAGTGTCAGGCGTCCACGTCGCCGCGCCAGGAGCCGGTCTCGGCTCCGCGCTTCTCGATGAACTCCTTGAAGTTCTTGAGGTCCTTCTTCACGGCGTGCGATCCGGCGCCGACGAGCGAACCGACCTTCTCGAGGAGGCCCTCCGGCTCCCAGTCGATCTGCACGGTCACGCGGGTCGTCAGGTCCTCGAGCTTGTGGAACGTCACGACGCCGGCGTGCTCGGTGTCGCCGCCCGTGCTCTTCCACGCGACGCGCTCGTCGGGGTGCTGCTCGGTGATCTCGGCGTCGAACTCGCGCGTCGCGCCGCCCACGTTCACCTTCCAGCGGTTGTGCGTGTCGTCGATCTGCACGATCGACTCGACCTCGTCGAGGAACTCCGGGAAGCTCTCGAACTGGGTCCACTGGTTGTAGGCGACGTCGACGGGGACGTGCACGTCGATGGTCTCGATGATCTGCGCCATGTGATGCTCCTCACTGATTCGACTTGTGTTCGTTGCTCTATTCGACGCCCTTCGGCGCTCGGATGCGAAGGGGTTGACAGGGTGCGGGGCGAGAGCGCAAGGGGGACGGATGGCGAGGCTGCCGCGAGTAGCGTGGAGGCATGCGCATCCCCGCCGCGATCCGCGCCTCGAAGCGCTCCCCGTTGCTGCAGGTGGTCAAGTCCGCCGCCGCGACGATCGCGGCCTGGTTGCTCGCGGGGTGGGTCGTGCCTGGGCAGCTGCCCGTGTTCGCCGCGATCGCCGCGCTGCTCGTCGTGCAGCCGAGCATCAACCAGTCGCTGTCGAAGGCGCTCGAGCGCAGCATCGGCGTGATCGTCGGCGTGGTGATCGCCGTCGCGCTCGGCCTGCTGCTCGGCTCGCCCAGCTGGATCGTGCTGCTCGCCATCGTCGTCGCCATGCTCATCGCGTGGGCGCTGCGCGCCACACCGGGCACGGGCAATCAGGTCGCGATCTCGGCGATGCTCGTGCTGGCCCTCGGGTCGACCCCCGACTACGCGCTCGCGCGGATTTTCGAGACCCTCATCGGCGTCGTCATCGGCATCGTCGTGAACACGCTCATCGTGCCGCCGGTGATGGTGGCGCCCGCGAAGCGCGATCTGGGACTGCTCGGCGGCGAGCTGGCTGCGAGCCTCGACCGTCTCGCCGATGCGCTTCCCGAACCGCAGTCGCCCGCGCAACTGCAGGAGCTCATGCTCGAGGTGCGGCTGCTGCGCCCGATGCGCGATGCGGCAGAGGCGTCGATCGCGGCCGGCGAGGAGTCGCTGACGCTCAACCCGCGCCGGTCGACGCACCGGTCCGACCTCGCCGAGATGCGGGCGCTGCTCGACAAGCTGACCCCGATCGTCACGCAGACGATCGGCATGACGCGCGCCTACTTCGACCACTACGACGATTCGATCGGCGAGGAGCCCGCGGTCGTCGCGATCGCCGATCAACTGCGGAGGGCGGGGCACGACGTGCGCCTCGCGGTGCAGATCGCCGACGTCGCGCGGGAACCCGAGGCCCTCACCTCGACGATCCCCGCGCTGACGGCGCCCCTCGTCATCCGCCCGCCGTCATCGGCGCACTGGATCCTCATCGGGTCTCTGATGGAGGACCTGCGACGCATCCGCGGCGAACTCGTCGACGAGGACTGAGGGCGGATCAGTCCCGCTCGGCCTCGACGTCGCTGCTGTGCCGGCCGTCGTCGTCGCCGTCGGACGGGAGCACCCGCGGCGGCTCGCTCTTGTTGTCCTCGGTACCGAGGACGTCGTTCTCCTCCGCGCCGGGCGACGGCTCGGAGCTGATGTCCGTGCGGTCGGTGTCGATACCGTCGGCGTCGTTCTCGGTGCCCATGTTCGGTCCTCTCGGGTCGTGTCGTTGCGAGGCTACGGGGGCGGCGCGCGCGCCGCACGGGTCTTGACAATCCCGCCGCGCGGCCCCGCCCCTGGCTCTTATACACCTCTGACGCTGCCGACGACCCCTTACGGGGAGATCGACGTTGTCCCCCGAGGACTTAGACAAAAACAGCATGTGATCGTCAAGTAGAGACATGGTCAATATGCGGCAATGT
>NZ_JAVAYD010000025.1:0-16826 GCF_041954735.1 Microbacterium sp. LS_15
AGATGTGTATAAGAGCAAGCAACGGCCGGCGGGGGTGGGGCGGCTTCGTCGGCTCGCCGCGTATCGTCTCAGACGACTTCGTCGTCTTCGGTCAACGACCCGGAGGGGGTGGGGCGACCTCGTCGGATTTGGTTAACGCCCCGGGGGTGCGGCGACTCGGTCGGCTCTGCTCAGAGACCGGACGGATCGCGACGCCCCGCAGCATCCGCATCCTTCTTCCTGGCCGCAGTCATGCGCGGGACGAGCCTGCCGAAGACGAGGTAACCGAGCGCCCAGAGGATCGCCCCGCCCGCGATGAACGCACCGATGACCGCGACGTAGTCCCAGGCGCTGTCGAGCGGGAACCATCCGCTGAGCAGCAGCGCGGGCAGCACGGTCACGAACATGAGCGCGAGGTGCACGAGCGACTGCTTCCGCAGGCTCCACCCGGCGATGTCGTAGATCACGGATGCGCCGGCGACCGCCGCGACGATGACCCCGACCGCGAGGGTCGCACGCCCGTCGGCAGCCTTGTCCTGGAACAGGAGCGCCACTCCGATCGCGGTCATGATCACCAGCGGGATGCCCGCCCTCAGTACCGCTTTCATCGCCAGGCTCACCCTGCCACCATAGCGACGACGATGCGGGCATCCGGGCACGCCGTCTGGGAGCATCGAGGAATGGGTCAACCCGTCGAGATCGGTGAGCGCCTGGTGGCTGAGCTCATCGCCGAGCAGTTCCCTGATTGGGCGCACCTACCGGTTCGTGCGGTGGTGCGTCAGGGGTGGGACAACAGGACGTTCCGCCTGGGCGACGATATGTCGGCACGGCTTCCCCGTGCGGAGCCGTATGTTGCGGCCGTGGAGAAGGAGAGTCGTGCGCTCGAATTCCTCGACGGCAGGCTCCCCGTTTCTGTTCCCTCCGTCCTAGCGCTCGGGAAACCCGGCCGGGGGTATCCCTTCCCCTGGTCCATCCGCCGGTGGCTGCCCGGCGAGACCGTCGACGCAGCATCCGGGATCGACCGCGTGCAGCTCGCCATCGATCTCGGGAGTCTGCTGCGCGATCTGAGATCCCTTCCCGTCGACGCGGGCACTGCGGCCGGACGACACTCGTTCTACCGCGGCGCCCATCCGAGCGTCTACAGCGATGAGGTTCACGCCGCGCTCGAGCAGATGCCCAACGACGTGGATGGCGAGCACTGCCGGAGCGTGTGGCTCGCCGCGACCTCCAGCGTGTGGGACTCTGCTCCGGTCTGGTTCCACGGTGACGTCGCCGTCGGCAACCTGCTCGTCGTCGACGGCCGCCTGTCGGCGATGATCGACTTCGGCACCTGCGGGGTCGGTGATCCTGCCTGCGACCTCGTCATGGCGTGGACGTACTTCGACGGAGAAGCACGGGGAGCGTTCCGTGACGCGGTCAGCCTCGATGACGCGACGTGGCAGCGCGCCCGAGGATGGGCGCTGTGGAAAGCGCTGGTGACTCTTGCCGGCGAACCCGGACCCGGCGGTGATGACAGCCGGCGCGTGCTCGACGAGGTGCTGGCCGACCCGCTCTAGGAGTCTGCGCCGGTCAGCGCGCGATGCCGCGGAGCAGTCGCGTGACCGTCTCGTCGATGCGGGCGTCGCTGAGCGGCTGCCCGATGAGCGCCGCGTACGACGCCATCGCGATGAGCTGATCGGCGATGGCGTCGGCATCCAGGTCCGGGCGGATGTCGCCCGCCGACTGTCCGCGGGAGATCCGCTCCGCGACCCACGACCGGATCGGACCCGCCAGACGCTCGTTCAGCGCGAGCCCGAGCTCGTGGTCGGTGGCCGTCACCGCGATGAGCGCCCGCGCGAGGGCCGTTCCCTCGGGGCTGCCGAGTCCCGCCGACATCGCCGCGAACCACGCGTGCAGATCGGCGCGGACGTCGTCGGTGATCGGCACCTCGACATCAGCTCCGGGCAGGTCGCCCTCGAGCAGCGCCTCACCGAGGATCGCCGCCTTCGACGGCCACCAGCGGTAGATCGTCTGCTTGGCGACTCCCGCCGTCTCCGCGAGTCCCTCGATCGTCACAGCCTCATACGCGCCGGCGACGACGGCCGTGCGCATCGCGTCGAGCACGGAGCGGCGCGCGGCTTCACTACGAGGACGAGGCATGAGGACAAGGCTACTGAGGGATGCCGGGCGCGACGTCGCGTGGAATGCTGCCATGACGTCATCCGCGGTGTTAGCTGGGACGCATGACTGCGCAGCGACGAGCACACGATTCGGCCTCAGCCCGCCAGTGGGTCGTCGCCAGCATCCTCGCGCTCGTCGGCGGCGGCATCCTGCTGTGGTGGGGTGCGTCCGAGCTGCTCGCCGCGGGCGTCGCGGCGGACGCCGCCGGGACCGGAGGCGGATTCCCCGCGCTGGCTCTCGGCGCGGCCGTGATCGGGACCGTCTCAGCGGTGTGGGGGCTGTGCGCGCTCGCCTGGCAGCTCGGTCTGATGCTCCAGCGGCGACGAGAAGCATCCGGTCGCTGAGCAGATCCCGCGTCAGTCCTGGATGCCGGCGTCACGGCCGTAGCGGTCCTCGAAGACGCGCGTCGCTCGCCGAGCGGCGACGAGCTTGACAGCGCCGAAGACTGCGCCGCCGATGAAGACGACAACGGCGGCGACGCCGAACCACAGAAGCCAGCCACCTCTCCCCTCGACGACGAGCGTCATCTGCAGAACGGCCGCGATGATCGAGGAAACGATCGTCCAGACTGCGTAGTTCCTATCTCGACGAAGTGCGAAGCGCTGCTGGATCAGCGACGGGGTCGGCTCCGATTCGCTCATGGGGGAAGCGTAGCGGCCGGCAACGTCGCAGGTCACCCGATAAATCGGTGCTTGTCTTCAGCCTGATCTGACCGGTATACAGATCCCAGGCACACAGCAGTGTCCGCGATTCGTCGCGTCGGTCGAGGGGACGGCACCATGGGGCAGAGCACGACGTCGCGCGGACGGCGCAGAGCATGGCGCGAGATCGGGGTGATCATGGCCGCCCTCATCATCGGAAGCGTCGGACTCGTGGGCTGCGGCGCCACGACGAGTGCGGCGAACTCGTCGCCGGCATCCACTCCGACTCCCACGCCCACTCCGGAGACGACTTTCGAGACGGTGACCGAAGAGGTCGCCATCCCCTTCGCAGCGACCGTCGTGGACGACCCTCTCCGCGATCAGGGCACGACCGCTCTGGTGACGGCAGGCGTCGATGGCGTCAAGGTCATCACCTACAAGGTGACGCTCGTCGACGGAGTCGAGGTGCTGCGCGAGACGGTGAGCGAGGCCGTACAGACAGCTCCGGTCAATGAGGTCACGGCGATCGGCAGCAAGGCGCCGGCGCCCGTCGCCGCACCCGTTCCGCTCGTGCAGCAGGGCGGCGGAGGGTGCGACCCCAACTACACAGGTGCGTGCGTGCCGATCGCGAGTGATGTCGACTGCGCCGGCGGGAGCGGGAACGGCCCTGCGTACGTGCAGGGCCCTGTGCGGGTCGTCGGCTCGGACATCTACGACCTCGACCGCGACGGCGACGGGATCGCCTGCGACTAGTAGGCCGATCCGCTACTCGCCGCTTTCCTCCGCCCGCCGGTAGACCTGGGCAACCGCACCCGACCGGAACTCGCGCCGTTCCACGAGCTCGAGCCCGATACGCTCGCGCAAGCCCTCGAACAGATACGGGCCGTGACCGGCGACGATCGGATGCACGACGAAGATGTACTCGTCGATCAGACCGAGGTCGGCGAGCGACCGCGACAGTGCGACACCGCCGACCGACAGACCCTTGCCCGGCTGCTCCTTCAGACGCCGCACGGCCTCGGCGAGGTCGCCCTGCACGAGTTCTGCATTCCAGTCGACCTCGTCGAGGGTGTTCGAGACGACATACTTCTTCGCACGATCGAGGGTGTCGGCGAACTCCTGCTCGCCCGCGTCCATCCAGTCGGGCCAGACGCCGTCATCCGGACGCTTCCACGCCTCCCGCATCATCTCGAACGTGACGCGACCGTAGAGCTCGGCATCCGAGTTGTCCATCTGATCGGTCCAGAAACGCATCAGCTCGTCATCGGGCGCGACCCCGGCCTCGTGATGGACGCAGCCATCGAGGGTCACGTTGATCGCATACCGCAGTGGTCTCATGGCGCTGCTCCCTTGATGCGCAAAGTACGGGATCGGATGCGGTACAGAGTACGCCTCGTGAAGGGAACCGCGTTTCGTCTCGCTTCGCTCACTCAACGACCCGAAGAGATCACCGCGTTCCGTCTCGCTCCGCTCGCTCGACGACCGGTCCCGATAGCGTGGAGCCACGAGCCCGCGCGGGGGAGTCGCGCGACCGACGACCGGAGTCCACATGACGTCTCTGCGCCTGCGCGCGACCCGTACCCTCGCCCTCTCCACCCTCGCGGTCGTCGCACTGGCCGGGTGCAGTCCGTCGGGAAACGTGACCGGCGACGGCGACACCACCGAGAGCGTCGCCCTGCTCGAGGAGTTCTTCGGCCACCTCGAAGCCGGCGAGACGACGGATGCCGCGGCGATGACGTCGATCGACTTCCCGGCCGAGTTCCTCGACGAGGACTTCTACGTGGCATCCGCTGCCCTCCCCTCCGAGGCGAAGGTCGTGAAGACGAAGGGGTCCGACGAATACACCGTGACGGCGACCATGGAGTTCGTGCTGGACGACCCCGAGAATCCGGCGAGCGCGACCTTCCAGGTGAAGAACGACGACGGCGAGCGCACGATCTCGTGGCGCGATGAGAAGTTCTCGATCATCAACGTCGCCTCCCCCGGGCGCATCGTCGTGAACGGCGAGCTCGACTACGCGATGCAGCCCGATGACACGCACGACCTGTACCTGCTGCCCGCCCTGTACGACATCGCGTACGACGACCCGACCGGCACGACGCAGCTCGGCGATGACGGCACCAACGAGTTCACGCTGCCGTGGCCGATGGACGACGCGGACCCGGCATCGGACTTCCCCTCGAACGCGACGGTCACCCACTGGAACCTGTCGGTCAGCGCATGGGTGGAGCCCGACGTGATCGAGGCGGCGGACGCGCAGATCGACGCCCTCACCGACGCCTGCGTGGCCGAGCGGATGGCCGGACCGTCCTGCCCGCCCGAAGTGCTCGCGTACGGCAAGCCGCTGGTCGACCCGTCGACCGTCGAGTGGTTCCGCACCCCGGCCACGGGACCGGTGGTCAGTGACGGGCGGGTCGAGTACTCGAAGGGCTTCACCGTGCGCGCCGACGGCGTCACCTACCCCGAGCCCGCGGTGTACACCGGAACACTGACGAAGGATGCCGACGGCACGGTGACGTTCACGCGATAGACGGAGGGAGCCGCGTTTCGTCTCGCTTCGCTCGCTCAACGACCCGGCGGGCTCCACTCGCTCAACGATCCGGGGGCGACCGGGCGGTTGACCTTGACGCGAGGGCAACGTTTACCGTCGGATGACATGACCGTCACCCTGATCGACAGCGCCTCCGCGACCACCCGCATCCTCGACGCCGACCCGGCCGACCGCGCCGAACTCGTCCGCGAGATGTGGGCGCCGATGGCGGGCATGTACCACTTCGTCCCCGGTGGGCTCGATCTCGCCGACGTGCATCGGCAGAGTTTCGGGTTCGACGCCGAGCATCCGTCGGATGCGCTTCGCGCGGGACTCGACGCGCTCGTCGACGCCGACGCATGGCAACGCATCGAGACCGCGCTGCACACCGGCATCGAGGCACTGGAGCGCGCGAATCCCGGCATCCTCATCCCTGACCTGACCGTGCTGCTGGTCCTCGGAGATCCGACCAACGCGCACTTCGTCGATGAGGTGCAGGGGCTGTCCGGGTTCGGCGGCATCAGCGGGTACATCACCCTCACGCTGTGGCCGACTTCGCGCGTGCTCGACCGACTCGAGGCCATCGCCGTGCACGAGCTGCACCACACCGTGCGCTACTCCCCCGGCGGCGTCGTCTGGGATCCGACCACGGTCACCGTCGGAGAGCACGTGCTCTCGGAGGGACTCGCCGACGTCTTCGCCACCGAACTGTACGGCCCCTCCGGCTACACGCACTTCGTCTCACCCGAGACCCGCGCCGACGATCGCGTGCTCGCGAAGGTCACTTCCGGTTTCGGCGTCACCGGCATGCAGGACTTCGCGGCGTGGGTGCTCGGCGACGCGACAGCGCGTCTGTTCGGCGGCGAACCCGTCGGACTCCCCACCGGCGCCGGCTACGCCGCGGGCGCCCGCCTCGTCGAGGCGTACCGTGAGGTGAGCGGACGCACGGCGGCGGAATCCGTTCATGCGCCGTCATCCGGCATCCTGTCGGTCGCCCTTCCGCACCTCGGACTGGCTGCGATCACCGACGACTGAAGGGAGCACGCATGGAGTGGACCGTCTCCGAGCTCACCGAGCGCGCGGGCATCAGCGGGCGCACCCTGCGCCACTACGACCGCATCGGACTGCTGTCGCCCGACCGGATCGGCTCGAACAGCTACCGGTATTACGGCCCCGTAGCGGTGGCGCGGCTGCAACGCATCCTGCTCCTGCGCGACGCGGGCATGCCGCTCGCCGAGATCTCGTCAGTCCTCGATGCCGCCGAGACACCCGCGGCCGAGGTCGCCGCTCTGCGCGCACACCTCGCGCAGCTGCAGACCGAGCACGATGCCGTCGCCCGCCGCATCGCGTCGGTCGAGCACACCATCGAGATGCGCACTCAGGGACGCGAACCGCGCATGGACATCATGCTGCAGGGCTTCAACGACGACTACGAAGACGAGGTCGTGCAGCGCTGGGGCCGCGAAGCCTTCGACGCCTCGAACCGCTGGTGGCACGGCAAGTCGGTGCGACAGCAGCGCGACTGGAAAGCCCGCACCGATGCACTCGTCGGGCGGTGGCGCGAGCTGGACGAGCAAGGTCTCGGCCCGGAGTCGCCCGAGGTGCAGAGGCATGCCGCCTCGCACCTGGACTGGTTCGCCGAGATCCCCGGCACGCCCACGCACGCCGGCGACGCCGAGAACGCGACGGCGATGGTGCTCGGCATGGCCGACCAGTACGAGACGAACCCCGACTTCCACGACACGTTCGGGACGCCGGATGCCGCGGCCCTCGCCGCCGGGGCTCTGCGCCTCCACGTGCGGAAGCGGTGATCGCTCGCGTCGCAAGGGCCTGTCGCGGCATCCGTCCGGCGCTTTAGCGTGACCGGCATGTTGAAGATCGTGTCGATCGTGATCCGTGTGGACGACCTCCCCGCACAGGCCGAGTTCTGGAAGGCCGCCCTCGACTACGTCGAACGCGACCCCGCGACCGACGACTGGGTCGTGTTGAAACCGCGCGACGCCGACGCCCCCTGCATCGCGCTCGACGCGCACCGCTCCGAGCGGGTGCTGCCGCCCCGCATCCACCTCGACATCTACGCCGAGGACCAGGATGCCGAGGTCGAGCGTCTCTCCTCACTCGGCGCGACCGTCGTGCCGTGGGAAGGGCGTCCCGACGACGCGGACTACGTGACCATGCAGGATCCGGAGGGCAACCGCTTCTGCATCGTCGACCGGCCGGACTGGGTGGGCTGGAGTGCTGGCGGGCGGTGACGGATCAGAGCGTGCGGGAGTAGTAGAAGGCCCGCTCGCCGGTCGCCGGGTCGGCGCCGGTGAAGCCGTGGGCCTCGTAGAAGCGCATCGTGTCGGCATCCGACTCGTCGACGTTGATCTCGATCTCCGCGACGCCCAACCGCTGGCACGCCTCGACCATCACCCGCAGGATCTCGCCGCCGATGCCTCCGCCGCGCTCCTCCGGCGACACGTACATCTCGTCGAGCAGAGCGACCGGGCCATCCGACCACACGTTCGGACGCACCGTCACCAGCGCGACGCCGATCGCCGGCTCCCCGCCGAGCACCGCGAACGTCGACGGACCGGAGAGCAGGGTCCGCAGCCGCCGAGTGAGCACCTCGACCCCCGGGGTCGCGGTGTCGAACTCGGTGTTGAAGGCGTGCAGCAGCTCGGCGATGCGCGGGGCATCGTCGGGCGTGGCCGTGCGGATGCGGTACGCGCGGGGTTCGTTCATCGGGTCTCTTTCGGGTAGAGAAGCATCGGGATGCCGGAGTGTGGCGATCCGAGGAATGTAGCGCGTTTCGTCTCGCTTCGCTCGCTCAACGACCCGCGGCGGCGCCGCCGCCGGTCAGTTGGATTCGGCCTTGCGGGAGCCGGCCTCGAGCACGTCGCCGGCCGGGAGCTCCTTGTGGCCGCCGAACTGCAGACGCATCGCCGAGAGCACCTGGTTCGCGAACCGGTCTTCGTCGCGCGACGCGAAGCGCTCGAAGAGGGATGCTGCGAGCACCGGCACCGGAACGCCCACGTCGACCGCGGCCTTGACCGTCCAGCGGCCCTCGCCCGAGTCGGAGACGCGACCCGCGAGCCCGTCGAGCGTCGGGTTCTCGGCGAGCGCCGCCGCCGTCAGGTCGAGCAGCCACGACGAGATCACCGATCCGCGGCGCCACAGCTCCGAGACCTTCGCGGTGTCGATGGGGAACTGGTAGTACTCCGGCTCCTCCAGCGGCGCGATCTCGGCGGAGTGCTCGGCCTCGCGCACCCCGGCATCGGCGTTGTGCAGCAGGTTCAGGCCCTCGGCGATCGACGCCATGATGCCGTACTCGATGCCGTTGTGAACCATCTTCACGAAGTGCCCCGCGCCCGACGGGCCGCAGTGCAGGTAGCCGAGCTCCTCCGGTCCGAGCTCGCCGGTGCGCCCGGGGGTGCGCTCGATCTCGCCCTCGCCCGGCGCGATCGTCTTCAGGATCGGCTCGATGCGCTGCACGGCCTCGTCCGGCCCGCCGACCATGAGGCAGTAGCCGCGGTCGAGTCCGAAGACGCCGCCGCTCGTGCCCACGTCGACGTAGTGGATGCCGCGCTCCGTCAGCGCCTTCGCCCGACGGACGTCGTCGCGGTAGTTCGAGTTGCCCCCGTCGATGAGGATGTCGCCCTCGTCGAGAACGGCCGCGACCTCATCGGCCACCGAGCCGGTCAGCGACGCGGGCACCATCATCCAGACCGCGCGCGGAGCCTCGAGCTTCGACGCGAGGTCGGCCATGCTGTCCGCCCCGACGGCACCCTCCGCGACCAGTGCCTGCACGGCATCCGCGTTGACGTCGTAGACGACGCACTCATGTCCGTCGCGCATCAGGCGGCGCACGATGTTCGCGCCCATCCGTCCGAGTCCGATCATCGCGAGCTGCATGAGGGTTCCTTCCATCGCCGAGCAGGGATGTCGTCATCCTCACACGCCCGCGGGCTGCGACCAAAGGGGGTGGCGCGTTTCGCGGAGAGGTGGGAGGGATCGGCGGGTTCTGCGGAGGGAGCCGCGTATCGTATCGCTTCGCCCGCTCAACGACCCGGGGATCAGCGGTCGGTGCCGGCGGGGGCATCGATTCCGTCGCGGGAACCGACGACCTCGTCCTCGGGAAGAGCCTCCGCCAACCGCATCCGTTCCTCCGGTGTGAGCACGATGTCGGCCGCAGCCGCGTTCTCGTCGAGCCGAGCGCGGCGCCGCGTCCCGGGAATCGGCACGAGCCCCTCCGACAGCACCCACGCGAGCGCGATCTGCGCGACCGTCGCCCCCTTGTCGCGGGCGACCGCCTCGACGCGTTCGACGAGGCGACGGTTCGCCGCGAACGCCTCCGGCTGGAACCGTGGCAGGCGACGGCGCGCGTCCCCGGCATCCAGTTCGTCGAGCGAGCGGATGCTGTCGGTCAGCGTCCCCCGCCCCAGAGGCGAGAACGCGACCACGCCGATGCCGAGCTCGTCGGCCGTGGCCTTCTCGTCGTTGCGCAGCATGTCGCGGGCGAACAGCGAGAACTCCGACTGCACGGCAGCGATCGGATGCACGGCGTGCGCACGACGCAGCGTCGGGGCCGATGCCTCCGACAACCCGATGTGCCGCACCTTGCCCTCGCGCACGAGCTCCGCGAGCGCGCCGACGCTCTCTTCGATGGGCACGTTCGGATCGACCCGGTGCAGGTAGTAGAGGTCGATCACGTCGGTGCCCAGATGCCGCAACGACCGCTCGCACGCACGACGGATGTACGCGGGGCTCCCGTTGCGCCCGTGCACCGTGCCGTCGTCATCGGTCTCCGACGACGCCTTCGTCGCGAGGGTGATCTCGTCGCGTCGCGCACCGAGCGCACGCCCGATGAGCTTCTCGTTCTCGAACGGCCCGTACGCCTCGGCCGTGTCGATGAAGGTGACCCCGATGTCGACGGCGTGCTGCAGGGTGGCGACCGCCTCCCCCTCATCGGTAGGACCGTAGAAGGCGCTCATCCCCATCGCGCCGAGTCCGATCGACGAGACCGTGAGTCCGTCGCCGAGTGCCGAGTGCTTCATCCGTGCCGTCCTTCCGTGCGAGCCGAGGGCTCGCCGCCTGCAATCGCGCGGCGATACGCGTCGATCTTCCTGTCGAGCGCGGCGAGGTGCCGCCGCGTCTCCTCCCACCGCGCGAGCACCAGCTCTCGATGCGCCTGCAGGATGCGGAGCCTGTCGCCCTCCGTGCCGGCACGCCGTGACAGCTCCGCGAGCTCCCGCATCGCGGAGACGGGCATGCCGGTCGCCCGCAGCATGAGCAGGCCGCCGATCCACGCGAGGTCGCTCTCGTCGTAGCGACGCCGATTGCCCGGATCGCGCGGCGTCGGATCGAGCATCAACCCGCGGCGCTCATAGAAACGCAGGGTCGACACCGGCAGCCCCGTCGCCCGGGCGACCTCGCCGATCGTCAGGCCCTCCTCGGGCACGACCACATCGAGACGAGGCAGTGCGATCTCTTCCATGGGTTCATCCTCCGACCTGAACCACGGTGCAGGTCAAGCGGGGCCATGGGGGCGGGGAGGAGAGAGCAATAGGTATAGAACCTCAGCCGCTCCATATATTTATAGATATAAATAGCTTTAATGCGTTTTTCGGGCTACAGTGACGATGTCGCCCAGAGCGGGGCGACCCGAGATCGACCGAGGAGCATCGTGGCTCAGACCCATTCGGCCTTCATCCACTCCGTCGCGGAGCGCGTGCGCGCCCGCACCGACGAGGCCACCGCGGCGATGTTCGAGCGCTGCTTCGAGAACACGCTCGGCACGACCCTGCGCGAGATGCCCGACGGCACGCTGTTCATGCTGACGGGCGACATCCCGGCGATGTGGCTCCGCGACTCGACCGCGCAGCTCGGCCCCTACCTGCACTTCGCGGCCGAGGACCAGGCGATCAGCGACATGATCGCGGCGGTGTCGCGGCGGCAGATCGACTACGTGCTGCTCGACCCGTACGCGAACGCGTTCAACGCGGCAGCCGACGGCAGCGGACACCAGAGCGACCTCACCGAGCAGTCGCCGTGGGTGTGGGAGCGCAAATACGAGGTCGACTCGCTCTGCTACCCCGTGCAGCTCGCCCACGACCTGTGGACGCTGACCGGCCGCACCGACCACCTGGGTGAACCGTTCGCCAGGGCGGCCCGCGCCATCATCGCACTGTGGCGCACGGAGCAGGACCACGAGGCCCGGTCGACCTACCGCTTCCAGCGCTTCGACTGCCCGCCGACCGACACCCTCGTGCGCGACGGCCTCGGCAGCGAGACCGCGCCGACCGGCATGACCTGGTCGGCGTTCCGCCCCAGCGACGACGCCTGCGAGCACGGCTACAACGTGCCGGGCAACATGTTCGCCGCCGTCGAGCTGCAGCACATCGAGGCCATCGCGACCGCCGTGCTCGACGACGCCGAGCTCGCGGCGAGCGCCCGCGCCCTCCGCGCCGACATCGAGCGGGGCATCGCGGAGCACGGAGTCGTCGACACCCCCGACCACGGACGGGTGTATGCCTACGAGGTCGACGGCCGCGGCGGCATCCTGCTCCTCGACGACGCCAACGTGCCGAGCCTGCTCTCCCTGCCGCTGATCGGCTGGAGCGGAACCGACGATCCCCTCTACCTCTCGACCCGCTCGTGGATCCTCAGCGACGCCAACCCCACCTTCGTCTCGGGCACCCTGCCCTGGGGCGACGAGGCGCGCGGCCTCGGCAGCCCGCACACCCCGGCCGGGCACATCTGGCCGATCGGGCTGTGCATCGAAGCGCTCACGACCGACGACCCCGGTGAGAAGCAGCGCATCCTGCGGCTGCTCCTGGAGACGGATGCCGGGACCGGCCTCATGCACGAATCGTTCCTCGCGACCGACCCGTCGGTGTTCACGCGCGAGTGGTTCTCGTGGGCCAACGCGATGTTCTGCGAGCTCGTGCTCGACATCACCGGCTTGCGCACGCTGAAGCGCGAGCCGCTCGACCGCGAGTCCCTGACCCGCCAGTCCCTGACCGAGGCGCGGTCGGCATGAGCGCGCAGATCACCGCCGCACCGGCATCCGTCTCCTCGCAGCCGCCGACGACGCCGAGCCGCCCCGCGAAGCCGCGCAGATCGCGCAACCCCTCAGCGCGGCAGATGACGGGGAACGCCTGGCTGTTCCTGCTCGTGCCCGGCGTGCTGTTCGTCGTGTTCATGGCGCTGCCGATCGTCATGGCCCTCGTGCTGAGCCTCACCGACTACGCGATCGTCGGCGACGTCGAATGGCTCGGCATCCAGAACTACCTCGACATCGCCGTCGACCCGTTCTTCTGGATCGCCCTGCGCAACACCGCCTACTACACGCTGCTCTACGTGCCGGCGGGGCTCATCGTCGCACTCGGCACCGCCCTGCTGCTCAACCGCCGCCACCGCGCGGTGCGGCTGTTCCGCACGCTCTTCTACATCCCGGTCGTCGCCTCGACGGTCGCGACGGCGACGATCTGGTTCTGGATGCTGAACCCGCAGAACGGTCTGCTCAACGTGGCGCTCAGCTGGTTCGGCATCGACGGACCCGCATGGCTCTACGAGTCGCAGTGGGCCATGATCGCGATCGTCATGATGAGCGTGTGGGCCGGCTTCGGCGCCAACATGATCATCTTCCTCGGCGGGCTGCAGGGCGTGCCGGGCGAACTCTACGAGGCGGCGCGACTCGACGGCGCGAACGCGTGGCAGCAGTTCCGCTACGTGACGCTGCCGTCGCTCACCCGCACGACGTTCCTCGTGTCGACGCTGCTGATCATCGGGGCGTTCCAGGTCTTCGACCAGGCGTACGTGCTCACCAAGGGCGGCCCGGGCAACTCGACCGTCACGATGGTCTACTACATCTACAACAAGGGCTTCGGGGCGCTCGAGATGGGCTACGCCTCCGCCCTGTCGTTCGTGCTGTTCCTCATCATCCTCGTCTTCTCCCTGGTCAACGCCAGGCTCACGAACAGGAGGGACGCGTGATGACGAACACCCTCAGCGGACCCCGCACCGTCGCCACCTCGATCGCCGCGGGCACCACCCTCGCCCCGGTCCCGACCTCGCGGCGCAAGACCCCGCGGCAGCGCCTCGCGACGATCGGCTGGTACGTCGGCGTCATCCTCATCAGCGTCATCACGGTCGCACCGCTCGTCTGGACGATCTCGACGTCGCTGAAGCCCGCGAGCGAGATCCTCTCCGGCGCACTCAACCTCATCCCCGCGAACGCCACGATCGAGAACTACCTGCAGGTGTTCGACGAGGTGCCGTTCGGTCGGTACTTCGTCAACTCGCTCGTTCTCGGACTCGGCGGCGCAGCGACGAACATCTTCTTCGGCGCCCTCGGCGGATACGCACTCGCCAAGCTGCGGTTCAGGGGCCGCGCCGCCGTCTTCGGCGTCTTCCTGTCGTCGCTCATGATCCCGGGCATCATCACGATGATCCCGTCGTTCCTCATCCTGCGCGGCATCCCGTTCGCCGGAGGCAACGACGTTCTCGGACAGGGCGGACTCGGCCTCATCAACACCTACTGGGCCGTGATCATCCCCGGCGCCGCGGGCGCGTTCGCGGTGTTCTTCATGAAGCAGTTCTTCGAGACGCTGCCCGACGAGCTCGGCGAGGCCGCCCGCATCGACGGCGCCAGCGAGTTCCGCATCTTCGCGGTCATCTACTTCCCGCTCGCGAAGGCCGGACTCGCCGTGCTCGGCATCATCAGCTTCCAGGCCGGTTGGAACAACTTCCTCTGGCCGCTGATCGTGCTCAACAGCCAGGACATGATGACCGTCCAGGTCGGCCTCGCCTCGTTCGTCAACAACTACGAGACCGCCTATGGCCCGCTCATGGCCGGCACCGTGATCGCCAGTCTCCCCGTGCTGCTCGTCTTCCTCTTCGCGCAGCGCTGGATCATCGAGGGCGTCGCGCACGTCGGCACCAAATAACCCCTTTCCACTCCACCCACCCACCACAGCACCACCATCCACCGAGGAGAATTCGATGAAGAAGAACCTGCGAGCCCTGGCCGTCGTCGCGACGGCGACCCTCGCCGTCACCGTCGCGGGCTGCGCCTCCGGCGACTCCGGCGGCGGCAGCGCCGACGGCGGACCCGAACCCGTCGTCATGTGGGGATCCTGGTCGGGCGACCAGGTCGACCAGCTCGAAGAGCAGGCCGCCCGCTTCAACGAGTCGCAGGACGAGTACGAGGTCTCGTACGTGCCGCAGGAGCTCGTCGAGGAGAAGCTACTCACCGCCCTCGCGGGCGGTCAGGTGCCCGACGTCGTGCTCTGGGACCGCTATCAGACCTCGCTCTACGCCCCCAAGGGCGCGCTCGCGTCGATCGACGACTTCGTGAAGGAGGATGCCGTCGACACGAGCGTCTTCTACGAGCCCGCCCTCGGCGAGATGGAGGTCGACGGAGAGCTCTACGGCCTCCCCCTGCTCGTCGACAACCGGTCGCTGCTGTTCAACAAGACGCTGCTGGAGGATGCCGGTGTCACGCCGCCCACGAACTGGGACGAGCTGAAGACCGCCGCCGAGGCCCTGACCGTCAAGGACGGCGGAACGCTCACCCAGGCCGGACTCGACCTCAGCGACCCCGGGCTGTTCAACATGTACCTCGCCCAGGCCGGCGGCCAGCTGCTCAACGACGACGAGACCAAGACCGCGTTCAACAGCCCCGAGGGCCTCGAGGTGCTGGAGTTCTGGCAGAGCCTGCTCGACGCCGACGTGTACGAGCAGGGCTTCGGCGACACCGGCGACTCCTTCGCCGAGAGCAAGACCGCCATGAAGCTCGACGGACCGTGGGCGCTGTCGACGCTCGACAAGGTCGACGGCCTCGAGTACGGCGTCGTGCAGCCGCCGGCCGGACCGAACGGCGACAAGGGCGCCTACATGGGCGGCTTCGGACTCGTCATCCCCGAGGGCGCGAAGAACGCCGAAGGCGCGTGGGAGTTCATGAAGTGGTGGACCACCGAGGCCGAGAACGGCGTCGCGTTCGGTGAGAT
This sequence comes from Microbacterium sp. LS_15, assembly GCF_041954735.1. Lineage (NCBI taxonomy): Bacteria > Bacillati > Actinomycetota > Actinomycetes > Micrococcales > Microbacteriaceae > Microbacterium > Microbacterium sp. LS_15. The sequence continues at coordinate 15,306 of NZ_JAVAYD010000025.1, forward strand.
CGCCGGCTGGATCCCCGCCAACATCGAGGCGGCGAACGACCCCTACTTCACCGAGGACGAGCACTACGCCGCCTTCATCGAGGCCATGAACTACGCGCAGACCCGCCCGAACGTGCAGGGCTTCTCCGACGTCGAGGGCAAGGCCCTCGTGCCCGCGCTCGAGCGCTTCCTCTCCGGCGAGATCTCGGCCGAGCAGGCGCTCAAGGAGGCCCAGGAGCAGGGCGACCAAATCCTCGAGCAGAACCGCTGACCGGCCTCCGCCTTTCGAATCGCGCACTTTGCAACGTCGGCGGCCCGCCGGTTGCCAGGTGAGCGATTCGAAACCCACCCGACGAGAAGGACACATGAACGACACCACCTGGTCGGCGCGAGCCGACACCGCCCAGCACAGCATCGACCACTGGTTCGGTGCCGACGGCATCCGGTTCCTCGCGAACAGCCACCCGCACGACCGCGGCGACACCGAGGTCTTCAACTACTGGTGGCTGGCCCACGTGATCGACGCCCGGGTCGACGCGTGGCTGCGCACCGGTGACCCCGAGTGGACCGACCGCGCGATCGCCGCCCGCGACAATATCGTCGCGCGCAACGGCGGCCAGCTGTTCAACGACTACTTCGACGACATGCTGTGGTTCGCCCTCGCGCTGGAGCGCGTGCACCGGGCGACCGGCGAGCAGCGCTTCCTCGACGAGGCGATCGCGATCTGGGACCACGTCATCGCGGAGGGCTGGAACGACACACTCGGCGAGAGTCTGGCCTGGCGGAAGCAGCAGCTGTACTACAAGAACACGCCCGCGAACGGGCCGCTCGTCATCCTCGGCGTCCGGCTCAGTCGTCTGGATCGTACGCGCGACTATCTCGGGTACGCCCTTCGCGCGTTCGACTGGCTGACCGCCACCCTCGTCGGGGCCGATGGGTTCGTCGAAGACGGCGTCAACCGGGAGGAGGACGGCCGGGTCGACACGCAGTGGCGGTTCACGTACAACCAGGGCCTGTACGTCGGGGCCGCCGTCGAGCTGCACGCCGCCACCGGCGACCGCGCCTACCTCGACCGCGCGGTGCAGACGGCCATGACCGCGGTGCGCGAGCTCAGCGACGGGACCGTCTTCCCCGACGAGGGCGACGGCGGTGACGAGGGGCTGTTCAAGGGCGTGTTCTACCGCTACCTCGGCGAGCTGATCGCGGCTCTCGCCGATGACGAGCGATACGCCGACGAGAAGGCCGCGCTCGAGGAGTTCCTGCGAGCGGGCACCGACGCGCTGTGGACGAACGGCCTCGTGGACGGACACCTGCGCCCCGGCAACGACTGGTCGAAGCCGCCGGTCGAGTGGATCCCGTACTCGACACTGCTGAGCGCGGTCTTCGCGGTCGAGCAGCGGGCGCGCCTCGACGCGCGCGACGCCGGGACGGATGCTGCGGCGAGCGCCGCCATGGGGGAGAGCAGTTCCGTGGGGGTCGCCGGCTGACGGCATCCTCGCCCGCTTCCCCCTCCCCGGTCGGCACCACCTGTGGGAACTCCTC
>NZ_JAVAYD010000026.1:0-12230 GCF_041954735.1 Microbacterium sp. LS_15
CACCACGAAAGACGTCGCGGATGGTGGGTCTCGACGCGCGTGGTGGGTCGCGGCGGCGCAGGCAGGCGGGCGGCGCAGGAGGGCGGGAGCGAGGCGCGCCCCGGCTCACGCCTCGGGCGGGCCCTCCGGCCGGTGCGCCCGGCGACCGCTCACGACCACGGGGCGGCCGGCGCGCTCCTGGCCGGGCAGCGGACGCGACCGGCGTCCGTAGATGAGCTCCGACGAGTCGAGCAGCCACGGCACGAGCGTGATCGTCACGCCGTGCACGAGCATGAGCTGATTGGCCATGCGGCGGGCGCGACGGTTGTGCAGGAACGTCTCCCACCAGTGCCCCACGATGTACTGCGGCAGGTACACGGTCACGACCGACGCGCCGTGCTTCGCGCGGTACTGCTTGATGAACTGCGCCACCGGCTGCGCGAAGGCGCGGTAGGGCGACTCGACGATCACGAGCGGGATCGGCACGAGGTGGTCGCGCCATTCGCGCTGCAGCTCGGCCACGTCATCGGATGCCACGGCGACGTGCAGTCCGATCGTCTTGTCGTGCTTGGCGGCCACCGCGTAGTCGACGGCCTTCGCGACGGGCTTCTGCAGACGGTTGACGAGCACGATGGCGAGGTCGCCCGTCGCCCCGAACTTCGTCGTGTCGTCGATCGCGATCTCGTGCTCGACGTCGCGGTAGTACCGCTTCACACCCATCATCAGGAACGCGAGGATCGGGATCGCGAAGAACACGAGATACGCGCCGTGCGTGAACTTCGTGATCGTCACGATCACCAGCACGAGCACCGTGAGGATCGCGCCGGCCGTGTTGATCACGAGCCCGACCTTCGCCGAGCGGCGATCGGATGCCGAGGCGCCGTCGATCCCGGCATCCTTGGCGTCCTCCGCCGGCCCGCGCAGGACGCGCCGCCAGTGTCTGACCATGCCGATCTGTCCGAGCGAGAACGACACGAAGACGCCGATGATGTAGAGCTGGATGAGGGTCGTCAGCCGCGCCTGGAACACGACGAGCACGGCGATCGCGGCGATGCCGAGCACGATCATGCCGTTCGAGAACACGAGTCGGTCGCCGCGGGTGTTCAGCGATTTCGGCGCGTAGCCGTCGCGCGCGAGCACCGAGCCGAGCAGCGGGAACCCGTTGAACGCGGTGTTCGCGGCGAGCAGCAGCACGCACGCGGTCGCCGCCTGGATGATGAAGAACAGGATGCTGCCGCCGCCGAACGTCGCGGAGGCGATCTGCGCCATGAGGCTCGGCTGCGGGTTCGAGCAGTCGAAGCCGACCAGGTCGCAGGGGTTCTCGGCGTAGTGCACGCCGGCGATCAGTGCGAGCGCCGTGAGTCCGGCGAACAGGCATGCCGCGATCGAACCCATGAGCACGAGGGTGGTCTGGGCGTTGCGGATCTTCGGGGTGCGGAACGCGGGCACGCCGTTCGAAACGGCCTCGACGCCGGTGAGGGCGGAGCATCCGCTCGAGAAGGCGCGCAGGATCAGAAGGATCACGGCCGCCTGGCCGAGGTCTTCGGAGTGCACGGCGAACTCGGCGCTCGACGCCACGGGCGCATCGCCGAGGAACGTGCGGATGAGACCCGTCACGATCATGAAGCCGACCGACCCGATGAACACGTACGTCGGGATCGCGAACACGAGTGACGCCTCGCGGACTCCGCGCAGGTTCACGATGATGATGAGGATCACGAAGCCGACCGCGAGCTCGACGCGGAACGGGTCGAGCCCCGGCACGGCCGAGATGATGTTGTCGACACCGGACGCGACAGACACCGCGACGGTGAGGATGTAGTCGACGAGCAGAGCGGATGCCACGATCACGCCGGGGATCTCGCCGAGGTTCTTCGACGCGACCTCGTAGTCGCCGCCACCCGACGGGTAGGCCTTGATGAGCTGGCGGTAGCTCAGCACCACCACGATGAGCAGCACCACGACCGCCGTGGCGACCAGCGGCGTGAAGGAGAGGAACGTCAGACCGCCGATGAGCAGGATCATCACCAGTTCCTGCGGCGCGTAGGCCACGGAGCTCAGTGCATCCGACGCGAAGATCGGCAGCGCCATCTTCTTGGGCAGCAGCTGATCGTCGACCTGCTGGCTCGTCAGCGGTTCGCCGATGAGGATGCGCTTGGCGAGCGGAGGAGCATCCGTGGTCTCGCGTGATTCATCTGACACGTCCGGCGACTTTACGCCCGCTGACGCTTCCCTCACGTGATCCTCACGGAATCCCTACGGCGCGTCGTGCCTCCCTAACGGAATCCTCACGCCCGTCGCGGTGTCAGTCCTGGTGCGGACGGGGCATGTACCACTCGGTGAACTCGGTCGCCCTGCCGTCGGCATCCAGTCGCACGATCCAGAGGTTGAGGTAGTCACGCTCCGCCGGGTACTTCGTGCGGCCCTCGACGGCGAGGAATCCAGCATCCTCGCGGACGATCCACCAGTCGAACGACCAGGATCCGGGGTCGTCGAGGTCGTCGAGCCATCCGGCGACGATCGCGTCACGTCCCACGCGCGGCTCGGCGTCGGGACTCGTCAGATAGCGGGCGTCGTCGGTGAAGAGCGCGCCGATCTGCTCAGGGTCATTCGACCGCCACGCCTCGATGTACGCCTCTGTCCACTTCTCGCCCTGGCTCGTCATGTGCTCCGTTCTAGCCCGGTGCCGAGACGGGGTCAAGCGGGGTGCGACACGCGTCAGGGAAGATCCACAGCCCTTTCCGATCACGGACGCGTAACGTCGGAGCCATGACGTCCCTCCAGGTCACCGATGACGCGATACAGCAGACTCGGGAGCTCCGTGACGAGTTCCAGCGTTTCCTGCGGGAGTACGAGTTCGGGATGCGGGAGGTCGAGACGAAGATCGGCATCCTCCGCGACGAGTTCACGCACCACCACTCGTACAACCCGATCGAGCACGTCAAGAGCCGCCTGAAGACGCCGGACAGCATCGTCGAGAAGATCGCCCGCAAGGGCATCGAGGAGCCCGACTTCGAGCGCATCCGCGCCGAGATCACCGACATCGCCGGAGTGCGCGTCACCTGCAGCTTCGTCGCCGACGTCTACCGCCTCTTCGACCTGCTCACCGCGCAGGACGACGTCACGGTGCGCACGGTCAAGGACTACATCGCCCAGCCGAAGGACAACGGCTACAAGAGCCTGCACGCGATCATCGAGGTGCCCGTCTTCCTCTCGACCGGCGCTCTGTCGGTGCCCGTCGAGGTGCAGTTCCGCACCATCGCCATGGACTTCTGGGCCAGCCTCGAGCATAAGATCTACTACAAGTTCTCGAACCAGGTGCCGTCGCACCTCGTCGACAGTCTGACGGATGCCGCGGAGGCCGCCGCCGAGCTCGACAGCCGCATGGAGCGTCTGCACCGCGAGGCGCACGGCGTCCCTCAGCGGGAGCTTCCCCCGTCTCCGCCCCCGCACGTCGTGCAGGTCTGACCCCGCGGGTCGGCCTGTCCGTCGGTCGGTCGGACGGCCGTGCAACTTCTGCGGCCTCGTGACGCTTGTGCGGCCAACAGCGCGGCTCGAGGCCGCAGAACGCTCGTCGTGGCCGCAGAAGTCGCCGCGGCATCCGATCCCGCGTCCGCTCCGAAGAGAGTGAGACACACGGTGGAGGAGTGCATCATGGCGCAGCGCAGCACGCAGGGAGGCAAGCGGTTCTTCGTCTGGGCCGCCCTGGCAGGACTCGTCAGCGGGGCGGTGTTCCTCGCGGTCGCCGAGCTGTTCGCCCTGATCCTCGCGCGGTCGGCGAGCCCCGTGCTCGCGGTCGGCGGATTCGTCATCGACATCGTGCCGCAGCCGTTCAAGGAGTTCGCGATCGCGACCTTCGGCGAATACGACAAGATCGCCCTGGTCGCGGGCCTCGGTCTGGCCGTCGTCATCGCATCGGCGGTCGGCGGCATCCTCGAGTACGTGCGTCCGCCGCTCGGCGTGGTCGTCATCGTGATCGCCGGTGCCCTCTCGACCGCCGCGGTCGTGACGCGCGCCGGTGTCAGCCCCCTCGGCTTCCTGCCCCCGCTGCTCGGAGCCGCCGCCGGCGCGGTCATCCTCGTGATGCTGTCGCGGCGCCTGCGCACCTGGAAGGCCGCGGCCGTTCCCGCCGACGGTGAAGAGGCGCCGAAGGCGATGGGTCGTCGCCAGTTCTTCCTGCTCGCCGGCATCGCCGGAGCATCCGCCGTCGTCGTCGGCGTCGCCTCGCGCGCGGTGAGCACGGCGGTGACCTCGGTCGAGGCGATCCGCGACAACCTCAAGCTGCCCAAGCCGAACTCGACCGTCACGATCCCGGACGGCGCTGAGCTCGACATCAAGGGCATCAGCCCCCTGTTCACCCCGAACAAGGACTTCTACCGCGTCGACACGGCCCTGACCGTGCCCACGGTCGACCCCGACACCTGGCGACTCGTGATCGACGGCATGGTCGACGAGCGGGTCGAGATCAGCTTCCAGGACCTGCTCGACATGGGCCTCGACGAGTACGTCATCACCCTGACCTGCGTGTCGAACGAGGTCGGCGGCGAGCTCGTCGGAAACGCCAAGTGGCTCGGCGTGCCGGTGCGCGACGTGCTGAAGAAGGCGGGCGTGAAGGGGGATGCCGACATGGTGCTCTCGAAGAGCGTCGACGGCTACACGGCCAGCACGCCGCTGTCGGCCCTGACCGACGACAACCTCGACGCGATCTTCGCGGTGGCCATGAACGGCGAGCCGCTGCCGCCCGAGCACGGCTTCCCCGTGCGGATGGTCGTGCCCGGCCTCTACGGCTACGTGTCGGCGACGAAGTGGGTCACCGAGCTCAAGGTCACGACGTTCGAGAAGGACGAGGCCTACTGGACCCCTCGCGGATACAGCGCGGAGGCGCCGATCAAGTTCTCGTCGCGCATCGACACCCCCAAACTGGGCTCGGCGGTCGACGCGGGCAGGATCGCGATAGCCGGTGTCGCCTGGGCTCAGACGGTGGGCATCGAGCGCGTCGAGGTCAGCATCGACAACGGCGACTGGACACCCGCGACCCTCTCGGCGCCCGTGAACGAGAACACCTGGGTGCAGTGGTTCCTCGAGTGGGACGCGACCCCCGGAACCCACTATGTGGCCGTGCGCGCCGTGAACAAGAACGGCGACCTGCAGATCGAGGACCGCGCGCCCATCGCCCCCGACGGGTCGACCGGCTGGCAGCGGTCGCTGATCCGCGTCGCCTGATCCGTGCGCGGCCGATGGCCTGCCCCTAGGGTGGAGCCATGACGTCGCTCCCCGCGTATGTGATCACCGTGTCTGATCGGTCGTTCGCAGGGGAGCGCGAGGACCGAGGCGGTCCGATCGCCGTCGGCCTGCTGCGGGATGCCGGGTGGCACTGCCCGGATGCCGAGATCATCGCCGACGGAGCGGAGTCGGTCGCCGACGCGCTGCGTCGCGCCGTCGCACGGGGCGTGCGGCTCATCGTGACCACGGGCGGCACCGGTGTCGCCCCGCGCGACCTGACCCCCGAGGGGACGCGGCAGGTCATCACCAGGGAGCTGCCCGGCATCGCCGAGGAGCTCCGCCGCAGCGGGCTCGCCGACACCCCGCTGTCGGTGCTGTCGCGCGGCCTCGCCGGCGTCGTCGACCCGGCAGGCGCCCTCGTCGTGAATCTTCCCGGCTCGACGCGTGCCGTCGCATCCGGGGTGGCGATCGTGCTGGGTGTCGCCCGGCACATCGTGGATCAGGTCGACGGAGGGGACCACTGATGAACACAGTCCAGCTGGCAGCGATCTCCGAGCAGCCGCTCGATGTCGACGCGCATCTGCGCGCGGTCGAGCATCCGGCGCTCGGCGGCGTCACGACCTTCATCGGCCGTGTGCGCGACAACGACCCCGACGCCGACACCCCCGTCGTCGGCCTCGAGTACAGCGCCCACCCCGACGCCGAGGCCGTGCTGCGGTCGATCGCCGAGAAGGCGGGAGCGGATGCCGTGGGGGCGGCGCGCGTCGACGTCGCCGTGAGTCACCGGATCGGCCGTCTCGACGTCGGGGATGCCGCGGTGATCATCGCGGTCGCCGCCGAGCACCGCGCCGAGGCGTTCGAGGTGTGCCGTGCGGTGATCGAGGACATCAAGCGCGACCTGCCGGTGTGGAAGCGCCAGCTGGAGTCCGACGGCTCGACGCTCTGGAAGGGCATCGGCGGCTGACGTCCCCTCCCGTTCGGGGCCTTCCCGCCGAAGCACCCCTTCGTACGCGAGCCACCCCGCTGTGCACCGCGCCGACGGGGGAGGCTCGCAAGTAAGGGGGTGGGTCGCCGTCGGCGGCCGGAGACGGGTGATCTCAGCTCGCTGTGCACCGCGTCGCGACCGAGACGAAGCGCGCGCGACGCGCTCAGCCTCCCGCGAAGGGCGGCAGCACGTCGACGAGCAGCGCGTCGCCGAGCGCGCGGTCGTCGTCGCTGCGCACGCCGTCGACGAGCACGGCGCACCGCGGCAGAATCCCGCCGAGAGCCGGGTGGTCGGCGACGACGGCGGCGCGGAGCTCGTCCAGCGTCTGCTCCGACCGCTCCTCGGCATCCGTCCCCGCGGCTTCGGCGGCCGCGGCGAAGTAGCGCACGCGGGTCATCGTGCCTCTCCCTCGCGCACCCAGTCGCCGGAACGACCGCCCGACTTCGCCACGATGCGCACGTCTTCGATCACGACCGATCGGTCGAGCCCCTTGATCATGTCGACGACGGCGAGGGCGGCGACCGACACCGCGGTCAGCGCCTCCATCTCGACGCCGGTGCGGTCGGCGGTCCCGACCGTCGCCTCGACGTGCACCCCGTCGTCGACGATGTCGAGCTCGACGCTCGCGCGGTGCACGCCGATCACGTGGGCGAGGGGCAGGAGCGAGGGCGTCGACTTCGCCGCCTGGATGCCGGCGATGCGGGCGACCGCGAGCACGTCGCCCTTCGGTGCGGTGCCGTCGCGCAGCGCGGTGACGACCTCGGGGCTGCAGCGCACGAAGCCGCGAGCGGTGGCGGTGCGGACCGTCGGCTGCTTGCCGGTCACGTCGACCATGTGCGCGCGCCCTGACGCGTCGAGATGCGGGAAGCTCATCCGACCAGCATGACATCGATCGGGTCGCCCACGGCGACGCGCTCGACCTCTGCGGGCACGATCGCGAAGGCGTGTGCGCGGGCGAGGCCCCCGGCGAGGTGCGAGCCGGATCCGCCTGCGGTCGCCGGCCGAACGGTGCGGGTCGCGAGGTCGACCACGGCGGGCAGGTACTGACGGCGTCCCGGCGGTGTGGTCCAGTCGGCGCCGGCGGTGAACGACGCGTGCGGACGGTGGATCTCGGCGCGCCCCTGCAGTGCCAGTAGCGCCGGCCGCACGAAGACCTCGAACGACACGGCCACGCTCACCGGGTTGCCGGGGAGGCCGAAGACGAGCGTCCCCGACCCGAGGGCGCCGAACGCCTGCGGTTTGCCCGGCTGCATGGCGACGCTCGCGAACTCCACCTCGCCGCGGCCGTCGAAGGCGCCGCGCACCGGCTCGTACGCCCCCGCGCTCACGCCGCCCGTGAAGACGATGACGTCGGCCCCGCGCGAGACGGCATCGGCGGTGACAGCGGCGACGGCATCCGCCTCGTCGGCGACACGCGCCACGAGGACGACGTCGGCGTCGGCATCCGCCACGAGCTGCCGCAGCAGAGGGCCGTTGGAATCCGGGATCCGCCCGCGCGTGGGAGTCTCGCCGGGGGCGAGCAGCTCGCTGCCGGTCGAGACGACGGCGACGCGCGGAGCGCGTGTCACGGCGACCCGGTCGATGCCGGCCGCGACGGCCGCGGCGAGCTGGAAGGCACCCAGGCGCTCGCCCGCGTGGACCACGGTGTCGCCCGCGCGCAGGTCGGCGCCGCGGCGCCGCACGAACGCACCCGGTGCCGGTGCGCGCAGCACCTGCACCTCGCCCAGGGAATCGGCGAGTCCGCCCGCGGTGTCCTCGAAGGGCACGATCGCGTCGGCGGCGGTCGGCGCCGGAGACCCGGTCATGATCCGCGCGGCCTCGCCGGCGCCGAGTGCGGGGTCGTCCGCCACGCCGGCCGGCAGGTCGGCGATCACCCGCAGCGTCACCGGTGTGTCCGCCGATGCGCCGGACACGTCCTCCGCGCGCACGGCGAACCCGTCCATCGCGGAGTTGTCGAACAGCGGGATGTCGTGGGCGGCGGTGGCATCGGCAGCGAGGGTGCGACCGGCGGCATCCTGCAGCGCGACCCGCTCGACGTCGAGCGTCCGCACGGCGTCGAGCACCCGTGCGAGCTGTTCCTCGACCGTGCGGCGGGCGCTCATGCGGTCACCGCCGGACGGATCGCGATCTCGTGCTGTCGGGCGGCGAGCGCGTCGATCACGGCGAGGCGGCCGAGCAGCGGTTCGCCGGCGCCGGTGACGAGCTTCACGACCTCGCCGGCGAGGATCCCGCCGACCTGCACGCACAGCGCCCCGAGCACCCCGACCTGGGCGCAGCTCGGCGGTTCGCCCTCGGTGCCGATCGGGAAGAGGTCGGCGAGCACGACCGGCGCGTGACCGGCGGGCGGAGCCGACCAGAACACGGTGGCCTGCGCGTGCCACTCCTGCACGGCTCCCCAGACCAGGGGGATGCCGAGAGCCTCTGCCGCGGCGGCCACGTCGCGCCGCGTGCCGAAGGAGTCGCTCGTGTCGACCACCACGTCGGCGCCCTCGAACAGGCCGGTCGCGTTGGCGGCGTCGAGCCGGATCGTCTTCGGCACCACCACCGCGCCGGGCGACAGGGCCGTGATCGCCCGCTCGGCGGACACCGTCTTCGCGGTGCCGACGTCTTCCGCGCGGTGCGCGAGCTGCCGCTGCAGGTTCGTGAGCTCGACGACGTCGTCGTCGATCACGGTGATCGTGCCAACCCCGGCCGCTGCCAGCGCGAGGAGCACGGGGGATCCCACCCCGCCCGCGCCGACCACCACGACTCGGGATGCCGCGAGCCGCCGCTGCCCTTCCTCGCCGATACCCGAGAGCACGGCATGGCGGGCCGTGCGGACGAGCTCCGCCGGATCGAGGGATGGGGTGGGGGCGACGAGCGGCTGCATGGGACCAGGCTAAGCGCCGCGGGACTGACGCGCCGAGACCTGTCCACGCCGTCGAGACATCCCGCCCCCGACGTGCGTGTCGGTGGTCTCGATGCCCCGAGGGGTCTCAGCGCCGCAATGACCGAGACTGAATGCGCGTCGCAACCGCTCCTGCGGATGATCCGGCTCATATCGTCCGCAGAAGCGGTAGAGTGCGAGTCATGCAGAGCTTCCGGATCGCCCGAGCCGCCCAGTTGCTGGGGGTCAGTGATGACACCGTGCGCCGCTGGGTCGATCAGGGCCTCCTTCCGACGACCGACGCCGCGCCCGCCGAGATCCCCGGCGATGCACTCGCCGCGCGCGCGATCGCCCTCGCCGACGAGGCGACCGACCCGGGCGGGGCGCTGTCGAGCGCTCGCAACCGCTTCGTCGGCATCGTCACCCGCGTGCAGATCGACGGACTGATGGCGCAGATCGACCTGCAGTCGGGTCCGCACCGCGTCGTCTCGCTCATGTCCGCCGAGGCGGCCCGTGAGCTCCAGCTCGAGGCCGGCTCCCTGGCCACCGCGTCCGTCAAGGCGACCCAGGTCGTCGTCGAAGTGCCGAAGGGCTGACGTGAACCGCTCGATCCTCCGCTCCGCGGCCGTGCTGGTGCTGGCCGCCGTCGCCCTCGCCGGCTGCTCGTCGCCGTCATCCGGGCCCGAGCCCGCTCCCGACGGGTCCGCCTCCTCGGACAGCGCCACGGTGAGCGGCGACCTCGCGGTCTACGCCGCCGCCTCGCTGAAGGCCGCGTTCGACGAGATCGGCGCCGCCTTCACCGACGAGAATCCCGGTGTGACGTTCAGTCCCGTCTACGACGGCTCGTCGACGCTCGTCACCCAGTTGCAGGAAGGGGCGCCGGGCGATGTGTTCGCGTCCGCCGACGAGGCGAACATGGACAAGCTCTCCGATCTCGCGATCGACCCGACGCTCTTCGCCTCGAACACGCTCGTGATCGCCGTGCCCGCGGGCAACCCCGCCGCTGTCGAGACGCTCGCCGACCTCGCCGATGTCACGACGGTGCTGTGCGCTCCGGAGGTGCCGTGCGGCGCGGCATCCACCACCCTCCTGTCGAACGCCGGTGTGGCCGTCGAACCCGCGAGCCTCGAGCAGAACGTCACCGCCGTGCTGACGAAGGTCGCCGCCGGAGAGGCGGATGCCGGACTCGTCTACGCGACCGACGTGGTCGGGCGTGACGACGTCGAGGTCATCGTGCCCGACGGGGCGGGCGACGTCGTGAATCACTACCCGATCGCGGCGCTCGACGGGGCCCCGAACAGCGTCGCCGCCGAGGCCTTCGTCGCCTTCGTGCTGTCGGACGCCGGGCAGAAGATCCTCGCGGATCACGGATTCGGAGCGCCGTGAGCAGTGCCGCGCGCGGCTACGCGCCGCGTGCGATCGTCGTGCCGGCGCTCGTCGGCCTGGCCTTCCTGATCCTGCCGCTCGCGGCGCTGGTCGCCCGCGTGCAGTGGTCGACCTTCATCGCCGATGTGACGTCGGAGGCGGCGCGGTCGGCCCTCGTCCTCTCGCTCGGCACGGGGCTGCTCGCGACCCTGATCTGCGTGATCGTGGGGGTCCCCCTCGCGCTGACGATCGCCCGGTCGGGGCCGCGCGTCGCCGCCGTGCTGCGGGCGGCGGTCACCGTGCCCCTCGTGCTGCCGCCCATGGTCGGCGGAGTGGCGCTCCTCTACCTGTTCGGCCGGGCCGGATGGTTCGGCGGCCTCGGTCTCTCGTTCAGCACCCCGGCCGTCGTGCTCGCGCAGACCTTCGTGGCGCTGCCGTTCCTCGTGCTCGCCGTCGAAGGCGCCGTGCGCACCTCGGGCGTCGAGTACGAGCGCACCGCCGCCGCGCTCGGCGCGAGCCGGTGGACGATCCTGCGACGCATCACGCTCCCCCTCGCCGCGCCGGGGATCGTCGCGGGCGTCGTGCTGTGCTTCGCCCGCGCGATCGGGGAGTTCGGGGCCACGGCGCTGTTCGCCGGGAACCGGCCGGGCGTCACGCAGACCATGCCCCTCGCGATCTACACGGCGTTCAACGGTGCGGGCGTCTCGCAGGGCACGGCCGTCGCGCTCGCGCTGCTGCTGCTCGCCGCCGCCGTCGCGGTGCTGCTCCTCGTGCGCGGCTGGCGACCGGGGGCCGCTCGGTGAGCGCGACGGATGCCGGACTGCGCGCCCGCATCGTCGTGACCAGGGAGCACTTCGCCGTCGACGTCGAGGTGCGGGTCGCCGCGGGGGAGACCGTCGCCGTGATGGGCCCGAGCGGGGCGGGCAAGTCGACGCTGCTGCACGCGCTCGCCGGTCTCGCGACGCTCGAGGCGGGTGAGATCGCCGTCGACGGACGCATGGTCGACAGGGTCTCGGCGCCGCGGGTGCGCACCGAGCCGATGCGGCGCGGCATCGTGCTGCTCGGACAGAACCCCCGGCTCTTCCCGCACCTGAGCGTGCGCGAGAACGTCGCCTTCGGACCCCGCGCGGCCGGCACCCCGGCGGATGCCGCCCGGCGCGACGCCGACGACTGGCTCGCCCGCGTCGGACTCCCCGGTGCGGGCGACCGCCGATCCCAGGAGCTCTCGGGCGGCGAGGCCCAGCGGGTCGCCGTCGCACGGGCCCTCGCCGCGGAACCCCGGGTCGTGCTGCTGGACGAACCCCTCGTCGCCCTCGACCCCGAGACCGCCGGCGACATCAGGCGGATGCTGCGCGATCAGCTCGACGGCACCACCACCGTCGCGGTGACCCATGACGCCGCCGACGCGGTCGCTCTCGCCGACCGGCTCGTCGTGCTCGAGGCGGGACAGGTGACACAGGAGGGTGCGGTGCGCGAGGTGCTCGCGGCTCCGGCATCCGGGTTCGTCGCGTCGATCGCCGGGGTCAACCGGATCGGGGGCCTCAGCGGCGACGGCGGGTGGGTGCGCGGCGACGCCCGCCTGCGCGCTGCGGATGCCGGGTCGCAGGCGCTCGCCGCGACCGACGGGGTCGCGCTCGCCGCCGTCTTCCGCCCAGGCGATGTGCGCGTGGCTGCGGAGGACGGTGCCCCGAACTCGTGGCGGGCCGTCGTGACGCGCCTCGAGCCGACCGTGTCAGGGGTGCGCGTGCTCACCGACCTGGGCGCCGTCGACCTGTCGCTGACGGATGCCGCGGGTCTGCGGCCCGGCGACTC
>NZ_JAVAYD010000027.1:0-3692 GCF_041954735.1 Microbacterium sp. LS_15
GTCTAAAAGGAGTCCGGCGGTGTCCTACTCTCCCACAGGGTCCCCCCTGCAGTACCATCGGCGCTGTGAGGCTTAGCTTCCGGGTTCGGAATGTAACCGGGCGTTTCCCTCACGCTATGGCCGCCGAAACACTATTGATGTTTCAATCGTTGCATAACGACAAAGTCTAGTTATGCGGTTCTCGACCGTACATCGAGAACCACTCAGTGGACGCAAGCACCAACGAACGGTGTGTTATCAAGTCATCGGCTTATTAGTACCAGTCAGCTGCACACGTTACCGTGCTTCCACATCTGGCCTATCAACCCAGTAGTCTGGCTGGGAGCCTCTCACCCGAAGGTATGGAAGTCTCATCTTGAGGCCGGCTTCCCGCTTAGATGCTTTCAGCGGTTATCCATCCCGAACGTAGCTAATCAGCGGTGCTCCTGGCGGAACAACTGACACACCAGAGGTTCGTCCAACCCGGTCCTCTCGTACTAGGGTCAGATCCTCTCAAACTTCCTACGCGCGCAGCGGATAGGGACCGAACTGTCTCACGACGTTCTAAACCCAGCTCGCGTACCGCTTTAATGGGCGAACAGCCCAACCCTTGGGACCTACTCCAGCCCCAGGATGCGACGAGCCGACATCGAGGTGCCAAACCATGCCGTCGATATGGACTCTTGGGCAAGATCAGCCTGTTATCCCCGAGGTACCTTTTATCCGTTGAGCGACAGCGCTTCCACAAGCCACTGCCGGATCACTAGTCCCGACTTTCGTCCCTGCTCGACCTGTCAGTCTCACAGTCAAGCTCCCTTGTGCACTTACACTCGACACCTGATTGCCAACCAGGTTGAGGGAACCTTTGGGCGCCTCCGTTACTTTTTGGGAGGCAACCGCCCCAGTTAAACTACCCACCAGGCACTGTCCCTGAACCGGATTACGGTTCGAAGTTAGATATCCAGAGTGACCAGAGTGGTATTTCAACAATGACTCCACATGAACTGGCGTCCATGCTTCACAGTCTCCCACCTATCCTACACAAGCCACACCGAACACCAATACCAAGCTGTAGTAAAGGTCACGGGGTCTTTCCGTCCTGCTGCGCGTAACGAGCATCTTTACTCGTAATGCAATTTCGCCGAGTTCGCGGTTGAGACAGTTGGGAAGTCGTTACGCCATTCGTGCAGGTCGGAACTTACCCGACAAGGAATTTCGCTACCTTAGGATGGTTATAGTTACCACCGCCGTTTACTGGGGCTTAAATTCTCAGCTTCGCCTTGCGGCTAACCGGTCCTCTTAACCTTCCAGCACCGGGCAGGCGTCAGTCCGTATACATCGTCTTGCGACTTGGCACGGACCTGTGTTTTTAGTAAACAGTCGCTACCCACTAGTCTCTGCGGCCACCACACCCTTTCCGGAGCAAGTCCGTATAAGTGGATGGCCCCCCTTCTCCCGAAGTTACGGGGGCATTTTGCCGAGTTCCTTAACCACGATTCTCTCGATCTCCTTGGTATTCTCTACCTGACCACCTGAGTCGGTTTGGGGTACGGGCAGCTAGAACCTCGCGTCGATGCTTTTCTTGGCAGCATAGGATCATCCACTTTTTATCCGCATCGTGTCTCAGCCTGTATGAGTCACGGATTTGCCTATGACTCGGCCTACGCACTTGCACCAGGACAACCATCGCCTGGCTTGGACTACCTTCCTGCGTCACACCTGTTAATACGCTAACCGCACCAGCATGGGGTCGTGCGCTAGGCCCACAGCGTCACCCCGAAGGGATCAGTCAGTGGGATTCAGACACTTAGCACTACTGGATTAGTTTGGGCGGTTCTTCGCCGGTACGGGAATATCAACCCGTTGTCCATCGACTACGCCTGTCGGCCTCGCCTTAGGTCCCGACTTACCCAGGGAAGATTAGCTTGACCCTGGAACCCTTGGTCTTTCGGAGGACGTGTTTCTCACACGTCTTTCGCTACTCATGCCTGCATTCTCACTCGTGTAGCCTCCACGGCTGGGTTACCCCGCCGCTTCGCTGGCCACACGACGCTCTCCTACCCATCAACACGGCTGGACCACGAAGGCCTACCAATAATGTCAATGCCACAACTTCGGTGGCGTGCTTGAGCCCCGTTACATTGTCGGCGCGGAATCACTTGACCAGTGAGCTATTACGCACTCTTTCAAGGGTGGCTGCTTCTAAGCCAACCTCCTGGTTGTCAGAGCAACTCCACATCCTTTCCCACTTAGCACGCGCTTTGGGACCTTAGTTGGTGGTCTGGGTTGTTTCCCTCTCGACTATGAAGCTTATCCCCCACAGTCTCACTGCTGCGCTCTCACTTACCGGCATTCGGAGTTTGGCTGACGTCAGTAACCTTGTAGGGCCCATCGGCCATCCAGTAGCTCTACCTCCGGCAAGAAACACGCAACGCTGCACCTAAATGCATTTCGGAGAGAACCAGCTATCACGAAGTTTGATTGGCCTTTCACCCCTATCCACAGCTCATCCCCTCAGTTTTCAACCTAAGTGGGTTCGGCCCTCCACGACGTCTTACCGTCGCTTCAGCCTGGCCATGGATAGATCACTTCGCTTCGGGTCTAGGACATGCGACTGAATCGCCCTATTCAGACTCGCTTTCGCTACGGCTACCCCACACGGGTTAACCTCGCCACATATCGCTAACTCGCAGGCTCATTCTTCAAAAGGCACGCTGTCACACCTACCAGGGGTGCTCCAACGGTTTGTAAGCAAACGGTTTCAGGTACTATTTCACTCCCCTCCCGGGGTACTTTTCACCTTTCCCTCACGGTACTTGTCCGCTATCGGTCATCTGGGAGTATTTAGGCTTATCAGGTGGTCCTGACAGATTCACACGGGATTTCACGGGCCCCGTGCTACTTGGGATACTCTTCGCGCCAAGCAAGGCATTTCGACTACGGGGTTGGCACCCTCTATGACCGGCCTTTCAAGACCGTTCGTCTATACCTTCTTGTAACGCCGCCACCTCGGCAGAGATGACTGAAAAGTCCCACAACCCCGAACGTGCAACTCCTGCCGGATATCACACACGCTCGGTTTAGCCTGATCCGGTTTCGCTCGCCACTACTAACGGAATCGCGGTTGCTTTCTCTTCCTGTGGGTACTGAGATGTTTCACTTCCCCACGTTCCCTCTACCCGCCCTATATATTCAGGCGGGAGTCACTAGGTCGGCACGCCGCCCAGCGGGGTTTCCCCATTCGGACACCCTCGGATCAAAACTTGCTTATCAGTTCCCCGAGGCTTATCGCAGATTGCTACGTCCTTCTTCGGCTCCAGATGCCAAGGCATCCACCGTTTGCTCTTAAAGACTTGAAATCACATGAGTTCGAATCAAAAACTCGACCCCACCCGAAGGCGGGATCAGAAATTGACTAATGATCTTTAAGATCATCTTGCGCAACAACCCGAAAGTTGTTGCAAGATGCTCGCGTCCACTGTGTAGTTCTCAAAGTACGGGCGGTACCCCTTCCCACTTCCCCGAACCGGGGAAACAACAAGAGGCCCAGAGGTACAGACCGAATCCCGAAAGATCCGCATCCGGTCCCTCAGGACCCAACAGCGTGCAGCCGCCTGCTTGCATCCCCCACCGTTCCAGATCCGAAGACCGTACTAACTGGAGTCAGCTGCGCTGACGGCATGTCAAATGTTCCACCCATGAGCTCCCAGCGA
>NZ_JAVAYD010000028.1:0-955 GCF_041954735.1 Microbacterium sp. LS_15
GCTCCTTAGAAAGGAGGTGATCCAGCCGCACCTTCCGGTACGGCTACCTTGTTACGACTTAGTCCTAATTACCGATCCCACCTTCGACGGCTCCCTCCACAAGGGTTAGGCCACCGGCTTCAGGTGTTACCGACTTTCATGACTTGACGGGCGGTGTGTACAAGACCCGGGAACGTATTCACCGCAGCGTTGCTGATCTGCGATTACTAGCGACTCCGACTTCATGAGGTCGAGTTGCAGACCTCAATCCGAACTGGGACCGGCTTTTTGGGATTCGCTCCACCTCGCGGTATTGCAGCCCTTTGTACCGGCCATTGTAGCATGCGTGAAGCCCAAGACATAAGGGGCATGATGATTTGACGTCATCCCCACCTTCCTCCGAGTTGACCCCGGCAGTATCCCATGAGTTCCCACCATTACGTGCTGGCAACATAGAACGAGGGTTGCGCTCGTTGCGGGACTTAACCCAACATCTCACGACACGAGCTGACGACAACCATGCACCACCTGTTTACGAGTGTCCAAAGAGTTGACCATTTCTGGCCCGTTCTCGTATATGTCAAGCCTTGGTAAGGTTCTTCGCGTTGCATCGAATTAATCCGCATGCTCCGCCGCTTGTGCGGGTCCCCGTCAATTCCTTTGAGTTTTAGCCTTGCGGCCGTACTCCCCAGGCGGGGAACTTAATGCGTTAGCTGCGTCACGGAATCCGTGGAATGGACCCCACAACTAGTTCCCAACGTTTACGGGGTGGACTACCAGGGTATCTAAGCCTGTTTGCTCCCCACCCTTTCGCTCCTCAGCGTCAGTTACGGCCCAGAGATCTGCCTTCGCCATCGGTGTTCCTCCTGATATCTGCGCATTCCACCGCTACACCAGGAATTCCAATCTCCCCTACCGCACTCTAGTCTGCCCGTACCCACTGCAGGCCCGAGGTTGAGCCTCGGGATTTCACAGC
>NZ_JAVAYD010000003.1:0-263789 GCF_041954735.1 Microbacterium sp. LS_15
CTCTCGATCAGGACCGGCCGAGGTCTCACCGGCGTCGATGACGGGTGGCCACGCACGGGGTGAGTGGCAACACCCCCGACGTCATCGACGCCACCTCGACGTGACACGACCGGTGACCTGCGGCGCGAGCCGGACCGCGAGCGGGACCGCGAGCGTGACTGCCGCTGTGACTGCGACCGCGACTGTCGGAGGAGCACCGACCGCGATCAGCCGTCGGCGGGAGTCGCCCTCGTCGCAACGATCTCGGCCTTGAACCCGGCGCTGTTCGCCAGCCAGCCGGCGTAGTGGTCGGGGCCGCCCGCATGCGGATAGCGCTCCTGATACAGCGGACGCCATCCGTGCGCGGACGCATCGACCATGACCGCATCGACCTCGGACCCGTCGTCGACCGAGAACGCGACATGATTCACGCCCGGTGCCCGACGGTCATGCTGCGCACCGGACAGATTCGGAGACGTGGTCAGCGTCAGATATGCGCTACCCGCCTCCCACGACTCGCCCTCGGGCCACGAGCTCACGCGCTCGAAGCCCACGCGCTCCAGCAGCCATCCCCACTCGGCGCGAGCCTCTGCCAGATCAGCGACCCACAGTTCGACGTGATGGAACCCAGCCACCCCGCGCGGCCTCAGCGGAACTCGACGAGACCCGCCTGAGCGGCGGTCACGAGGATCTGCACGCGATCGCGCACGTGCCACTTCGACATGATGCGGCCCAGATGCGCCTTCACCGTGCCTTCAGACACGATCAGCGAGCGCGCGATCTCCGCATTCGACATGCCCTGTGCCAGCCGCTCCAGCACCTCACGCTCACGCTCCGTCAACTCCTCGAGCGTGCCGTCGCCGCGCGCCGGCTCCGTATCGCGCACGTGCTTGATCAGCAGCGACGCGATCCGCGGCGACAGCGAACTGGCACCGCTGTACACCTCGCGCACCGCAGCGACGATGCTGGCCGCACTCGAATCCTTCAGCATGTACCCGGACGCCCCCGCACTCAGCATCGGCAGAACGGTGTCACTGCCATCGAGCGTCGTCACGGCGAGCACCCGCACCTCCGGCCAGCGCTCCGCGATCACAGACGTCGCCTCGATGCCGTCCATCTCCGGCATCTGGACGTCCATCATCACGACGTCCGGTTTCTCCCGTTCCACCGTCGCAATACCTTCGACGCCGGTCTCGGCCTCGGCGATCACAGTGATCTCGGGGTCGCGCGACACGAAGTGGGAGAGCGCAGAGCGCACCAGGGGGTCGTCATCGACGATCACAACGCGGATTTCCGGCATGAAGAGAGCCTACCTGCGGCGCGCCGTAGAGCGAAGAACTAGACGTTTGGCTAGCGAGCTCTAGCCGAAAGACAGATGTGCGCCGTTTCGAACCCCGAGAAGATGAGTTCACGACTTCACAAAAGACCAACTTTGGAGGTGAACAACTATGACTTTCTGGCAGGGTGTTGGTAAGTTCTTTGGCTTTACTCGCTAATCTACCTGGCGAATAGGAGATACTGAAGCATGGCTTATCGTCCGAGAAGGGACCGCGGAACACGCGCGCTACGACTCGGACGGGGTGAGAAGCTGATCGCGGTAGAACGCTTCTTCGTTCTCGCGATCCTCGTGACGATCCTGACCGTCGATGTGATCGGGTACTTCGTCCCTCCGGGGGTGGACCCGTTCGTCGCCGCAATCGGAGTCGCCACGACACTGTCGCTCGCCTTGTATCTCTGGTCGCCTCTCTATGCGACATGCGCGCTCGCACTCGTGTTCGCGCTCTCGTTCCTCACGGGCAGTGAGTCCCAGGTCCTGATCGCCGCCGCCTTCGCGGCGGGACTGATCATGCGTCTGGGGTGGAACGCCCTGATCTTCTCCTATGCCGGGCTCTTCCTCGTTGCGACCGCAATCGTCGTGACGGCGGATTCAGAAGGCCCGGCCAACATCAGCGTCGGCATCTTCCTCATCGGGGCTGCCGTCTCCGGCGCGGTCGGTTACGCACTGCGCCTGGCTTTCGCCCGAGGGCGCAAGCTCGAGATCGAACTGGCCGAGAAGGCCGAACAAGAACGTCAGGCAGTGCTCGCCGAGCGGCGTTGGATCGCCGGCGAGCTCCACGACAGCATCGCGCACCACCTCACGGTGGTGTCTTTGCATGTGCAGATGCTCGACGACGACAAGGCGAGCGAGTCGTCCCAGGAGGCGATCCGCATCGCCGCGCGCAAGGCGATGACCGACCTCCGCTTCGTCATCGACCTCGCAGACGACGGACCGCGCTCGTCGGGCATGCCCGCGGGCGACCTCGCGGCCTCGATCACCGAGGCGAAAGAGGAACTGGAATCCGCCGGTCACTCCGTGCGCCTCGGCGGAGACCCCGCAGACGAACGCATCCCGCGCGCAGCGGAGATCATCTTCGCGCGCATCATGCGCGAGTCCGCCACCAACGCGCTCAAGTACGCGGGCCAGGGCGAGATCGAGATCCTTCTCGACGTCACAGATGAGTCCGCCGCGCTCACCATCAGCAGCCCCCTCTCGGCCACCCCTCGCCGCGAGCTGTCATCGAGCCGCACGGGGATCGGACGCATGGCCGAGCGAGTACTCGGCGCCAGCGGCGAGTTCGACGCGGGCGAGGTCGACGGCCGATGGGTCGTCGCCGCGCGCCTGCCCATCGCACGTCAGGCCGTGCGCGCATCGGAGGAGCCCGCACCGGCTCCACCGAATCCACCGCGCACCAGGTAGAGTCGCAGGAACGAGCCGCCCCTCGGGAACAACTCCGTCTGAGAACTAGACGAAAGTCTAAGCAAGATCTCGACGTTCGACGGTGTTCCATGGTGCATCCTGCCGCTTACCTTGGTAATACCCCAGAAATAGCGCATCCCCAGCGCTGTGATCGCGAGCGCGATCCTTGGAATCTGATCCCCATCGCGCTCGCGATCAGCTTCTTAACGAGAAGCCCGTCGCCCCGGAACTCCCGCGTCAGCCGCCGACCGCGCGCATGTAATGCCCATCGGTCGAGATGCCGGACGCAGCCACGGTGAAACGCACGACTTCGCTCAGATACCTGTCTTCCGATGCTTCGAAGATCCGCCCGTCAGCGTCCCGCGAGATCCGGCTGAGCCGCAGGATCGGCGTTCCCTGCGCGACGCGCAGCAGCGCAGCATCCTGAGCATCGGCCGCCACCGCGTCGATCTGGTGCTCCAAGCCGACGATGGGATGCCCGATCGACGCCAGGTACTCCGTGATCGAGACCTCGTCGGTGTCGACCTCGAACAGGCGTCGACCAGGGACCTCCGTATAGAAGAGACGCTCGAGCATGGTCGGACGTCCATCCAGCAGCCTCAGTCGTACGACGCTGACGATCGTGTCGTCGGGCGCGACGCCGAGCAGCTCGGCGCGCTCACCCGCGCGCCGGAGACTGAGCTCCTGCGTCTCCGCCCCGGGCGTCACGCCCAGGTCGCGCGCCCAGCGCGTGAACGGCACCGACACGTCGACCGCCTGATTGGCTTTGACGGCGACCACGCGCGCCGGTCGTCCGCGGCCGGTCTCGATCAGCCCCTCGGTGCGCAGGCGGGCCAGCGCGTTGCGGATCGGTCCGCGAGACGTGCGCCACCTCTCGGCGAGCTCTGCCTCGGTCGGCACGTCGTCTCCGGGGCGGAGGGCGCCGGAGACGATCTGCTCCCTCAGCTCATCGGCGATCTGGGTGTACACAGCTTCAGCCACATAGGCATACTACTTGACCAGACCGCGCGCTGAGGTGCTGTTCCGTGGGAGTTCATCCGGGGAAATGGTCGGTGAACGACCTCTGAACTCTTCTGAGTTAGGTACATACCTCGGCATCCGCCCTGTCAGAGTTGCTCGTGGATCACTCCCTCCCACCTCTGAAAGGTCCTCATGAAGCTTCGCGCTCTCTCCGTTCTCGCCGGTGCGGCGGTCCTCGCGCTCGGCCTCGCCGGGTGTTCCGGCGCCGCCGAGGCGACCGGAACCGACGCCGACTCCGCGCAGGCGGGCAGCGGGTTCGCGGTCGACGAGAACACGCTCGTCTTCGGCGTCGTGCCCGACTCGGTCGACACCGAGACGAACTACCAGCCCCTCATGGACTACATCGCCGAGATCACCGGCAAGACCGTCGAATACCACGAGTCGACCGACTACGCCGCGCTGATTGAAGCGGCCGTCGCCGGCAAGGTCGACGTCGCATCGTTCTCGGGCTTCACCTACGTCACCGCCACGAACAACGGCGCGAAGCTCACCCCGATCTCGTCCATCGTGACCGAGGAGGGGCAGGAGCCGGGCTACTACTCGCAGGCCATCGTCCCCGCCGACAGCGACATCTCGAGCATCGAGGACTTCTCGGGCGAGAAGGTCTGCTTCGTCGACCCGTCGTCGACGTCGGGCTACCTGTTCCCCTCGTACAACCTGCTCGAGGCGGGCATCGACCCGAAGACCGACATCACGCCCGTCTTCGCGGGCAAGCACGACGTGAGCGTGCAGAAGGTCGGCGAGGGCGTCGAGTGCGAGGTCGGCTTCGCGGAGGACTCCGAGGTCGAGAAGTCGGATGCCGTGAAGGTCGTCGACGAGACCATGGTCCCCGGCGCTCCGCTCGTCTACTCCTCGACGCTGCCCGACGACGTCTCCCAGAAGCTCATCGGCGGACTCGGCGAGATCACCATCGACGACATCATCGCCGCCGGGATCGACGGAGCGGACACCGACTCGTTCCGCAGCGTCTTCTACGCCACCAAGCCGGTCGACGACGCGTACTACGACCTCATCCGCGACATCTGCACCGAGACCGAAGCGGAGCAGTGCCAGGGCTGACCCGGCCTGATCGAGGCGACGCGGGCGCGGTCAGGCCACCGCGTGTCGTCTCGCTCCGCTCGCTCGACGGGCCGGCGGACTCCGCCCGCTCGACGATCTCGACGACCCGACTCAGGAGAACAGTCATGAACACGGCATCCGATGCCCTGATCCGCCTCGACGGCGTGACGAAGACCTTCGGCTCGACCACGGCCCTGCGCGGCGCCTCGCTGCAGGTCGCGCGCGGCGAGATCGTCGTGCTGCTCGGCCTGTCGGGTTCGGGCAAGTCGACCCTGCTCCGCCACCTCGACGGCCTCGAGATCCCCACCTCGGGGACGGTCGAGGTGCTGGGCGCAGCGGTCCCCTCGCTCAGCGGCGCAGCGCTGCGCGCACTGCGCCGCCGCGTCGGGTTCATCTTCCAGCAGTTCGAGCTCGTGCCCTCGCTCACCGTGCTCGAGAACGTGCTCACCGGCTCGCTCTCGACGGTGCGCGGCCCGCGGCTCGGGCTGTGGGGGTATTCGAGGGCATCGAAGCTGCGCGCCCTCGAGCACCTCGACCGCGTGGGACTGCTCGACCGCGCCTACCAGCGCAGCGACACGCTCTCGGGCGGACAGCAGCAGCGCGTCGCGATCGCTCGGGCGCTCATGCAGAAGCCCGACATCCTGCTTGCAGACGAGCCCGTCGCCTCGCTCGATCCTGAGTCCAGCGAGCAGGTCATGGCGCTGATCCGCCAGATCGCCGCCGACGAGGGCCTCACCGTCGTCTGCAGCCTGCACCAGGTCGACCTGGCGATCTCGTGGGCCGACCGCATCGTCGGCCTGCGGCACGGCGAGATCGTGCTCGACACCCCGACCACCGCGCTCACGAAGGCGGAGGTCATGGAGATCTACGGCAGGGTCGCGACGACCACCGCCGAGCTGCGCGCCGTGCAGGACGAGCTCGCGGATGCGGCGCTCACGCCCGCGGAGAGGGTGACGACGCCATGACGATCGCCGGTCCGTCGGCAGGCTCAGCGACGCGGGAGGGTTCGAACACCGCGAGCGGTGCCGGGAACCGGGGCATCGCCGACCGCGCCCCGCGCCGCCCCGTCTCGCCCGAGCGCATCGCGGCCGGCCTCACCCTGATCGCACTGGTCGTGCTCGGCATCCTCGCGGTGAACGAGGTGGGCATCTCGATCCCCGCGATGGTGCAGAGCTGGGGCAACGCCGAGAACTTCATGGCCCGCGTCGGCAGTCTGTCGTTCCCGGAGTTCGGCGACCTCGTCTGGCTCATCGCCCTCACCGTCGGCCTCGTGCTCGTCGGAACGCTGCTCGCCGCTGTGCTGTCGGTGCCGATCGCCTACCTGGCGGCCTCCAACACGACCCCGGGTACAGGGTGGCGCGCCGCCGCGCGCTTCGTGGGCGTGCTCACCCGCGCCCTGCCAGACGTGGTGCTCGCGATGGCGTTCGTGCTCATGTTCTCGCTCGGCACGCTCCCGGGCATCCTCGCCATCGGTATCCACTCGATCGGCATGATCTCGAAGATGTTCGCCGATGCGATCGAGCAGATCGACGAGGGGCCGCGCCTCGCGATCCGCGCGGCCGGCGGATCGAGGATGCAGGAGTTCGTCGCCGGCATCCTGCCGCAGGTCCTGCCGAGCTGGGTCGCCACCGTACTGCACCGCAACGACATCAACCTGCGGGGAAGCGTCGTGCTCGGTTACGTGGGCGTCGCGGGGCTGGGACTCGAGATGTCCTACGCGTTCAAAGCCCTCAACTACGGCAAGGGTCTCGGCATCGCGCTCGTGATCTTCGTGCTCTGCATCGTCATGGAGATCGTGTCGAGCATGGTGCGCGGCGCGATGCTCGGCAACCGGAAGCACACCCGCTCATGGATCGACCGCATCATCCACCCGCGGCTGCGGGATGCGGATGCCGTGGCGCCCGTCCCCGCACGACCGGCGTGGGCCGCCTCGCCGCAGACCGCGGTGCGCCGACCGTGGACCGCCGAGCGCGCACGCAACACCGCCGGCATGGTCGTCGCGGTGCTCGTCATCGTCGGCAGCGTCGTGGTCAGTCAGATCACCTGGATGGACCTCTTCACGTTCTGGGCGAAGCTGCCCGACGTCGCCGCGAGGTTCTGGCCGCCGTCCTTCGGCAGCTACGACGCATCCGCCATGCTCCTCGCGATGCGCGACACCGTGGCGATCGCGCTCGCGGCGACCGTGCTCACGCTCCTCCCCTCGCTGCTGCTCGGCTCTCTCGCCGCGCGCAATGTGGCGCCGAGCTCCGGCATCCGCGGTGCGGCTCGTCTGCTGCTCGTCGGCATCCGCGGCATCCCCGAGCTCATCCTCGCGATCGTGCTCGTCGTCATCACGGGGCTCGGTGCGCAGGCCGGTGTGATCGCCCTCGCGATCGGAGGCATCGGGCTGCTCGGCAAGCTCATCGCCGACTCGTTCGAGGAGGTCGACGGCGGACCAGAGCGGGCGCTGCGCGCCGTCGGAGCCACGCGACTGCAGACCTATGCCTCGGCGACCGTCCCGCAGGGGATGCAGGCTCTGATCGGGCACAGCTTCTACATGCTCGACACGAACATCCGTGCGGCGACCATCCTCGGCATCGTCGGCGGCGGGGGAGTGGGCTACTACCTGCTCAACGCGAGTCAGGGGTCGCGCTACGAGACCGTCACGGCCATCGTGCTCATGATCCTCGTCACGGTGCTCGTCGTCGAAGGGCTCGCGATGTGGATGCGGAAGGTGTTCCGATGACCGGCGCTCACGACACGGCCGACCTGCTCGTGATCGGATCGGGCATCGTCGGTCTCGGCGCCGCGTACGCCGCGGTCCGGCGCGGACTCCGCGTGATCGTCGTCGACCGCAGCGACGCTCCGGTCGGCGCGACGATCCGCAACTTCGGCCACCTCTGCATCGGCGCGCAGTCCGGAGAGGCCCGCCGCTACGCCGACGCATCGCGCGAGCTCTGGCTGCGCCTCGCCCGCGACGCCGGTTTCTGGCTGCGGGAGTCGGGCACGCTCGTCGCCGCACGGCACAGCGACGAGATGGCGGTGCTCGAGAACGCGGCGGAGGATGGCGGCATCCGGATGCTGGATGCCGACGAGCTGCGTCGGCTCGCCCCGCTCCGAGCCGGGGGTCTCGTCGGCGGTGCGCACATCGAGACGGACCTGCAGACCGACCCGCGGGCGGCCGCTCCGGCGATCGTGCACCACCTCGCCGCGTCGGGAGTGGACTTCCGCTTCCGCACCGCAGCGACCGGCCTGTCGGCCGGCGAGGTCAGGACGACGCGGGGCGCGATCGCGGCGGACGCGATCGTGGTCGCCGCCAATCACGACATCGACCAGCTGCTCCCCGAGGTCGCCGAGAGCCACGGCGTCGAACGCTGCGCCCTCGACATGATGCGCGCGGCCGTCCATCTCGACCGCCCGCTCGTCGCACCGCTGCTGACGGGCTGGTCGCTGGTCCGGTACGGGCGCTTCGCCGAGGGGCCGGCCGCGGCCGTGCTGCGCGACCGTCTGCACTCCGAGCGCCCCGAGCTCGCCGCCCTCGACCTCAACCAGATGTACACGCAGCTGCCGGACGGCACGCTCATCCTCGGCGACTCGCACGCCACGGCCACCGCGCCGGCTCCCTTCCAGCCGGAGGCGGCGTTCACCGCCTTCCTGGCCGAGGCGGAGGAGCTGTTCGAGATGCCGGCTCCCCGCGTGCTCGAGCGGTGGCAGGGGGTCTACGCGAAGGCACCGGGCGACTTCCTCGTCGACACGAGCACCGAGGGGGTGCTCGTGCTCGCCGCGACGACGGGAATCGGCATGACGACGGGGCTGGGGCTCGCCGAAGAGAATCTCACCGCCGCCTTCGGGTGGGCACCAGCGATGGAAGGAACACCATGACCGCTCCGTTCGAATCCCCGACACCCGAGGCCGTGCCCGTCGAAGTCGTCGTGCTCGACATGGCCGGCACCACGGTGCGCGACGACGGCGTCGTCGAGAGCGCGTTCCAGCGCGCGGCCGAGCGCACCGGCGTCGCCGACCGGATGCCGTGGGACGACGCTCTCGCATATGTGCGCGACACCATGGGGCAGTCGAAGATCGACGTCTTCACCTATCTCGCCGACGGTGACGTGGCAGCCGCCCACCGCGCGACCGCCGCGTTCGAGGAGGCGTACGCCGAGATCGTGGCCGAGCAGGGCGTCACCCCGATCGCGGGCGCGGCCGATGCGATCCAGGGCCTCAAGGATGCCGGCCTGGCGGTCGCGCTGACGACCGGCTTCGCGCCCGTCACCCGCGACGCGCTGATCGACGGTCTCGGCTGGCGCGGACTGGTCGACCTCGCCCTCTCCCCGGTGGATGCGGGCAGGGGGCGTCCCGCGCCCGACCTCGTGCTCACGGCCCTGCTGCGCACGGGGACCTCCTCGGTCGCCGCCGTCGCCGTCGCGGGCGACACGGTCAGCGACGTCCAGTCCGGACGCCGAGCCGGCGCGGGCTTCGTCGCCGGCGTGCTCACCGGTGCCCACGACGTGCGGGCGCTGACCGCCGCCGGGGCGGATGCCGTGCTGTCCGACGTCACGGCTCTGCGCGGATCGCTCGCCGAGCACGGTCTCCTCGGCGCCGTCACCGCCACCCCGTGAGGGGGACGACATGGGCACGCTGCTGATCCGTCCTCCCGGCCATCGCCGCGACATCGCGCTCCGACCTGCCGCCACGGCCATGGTCTGGATCGGCGAGGGGCACCCGCACGAGACCATCGCCGTGCCCGGCGTGGCCCTCGGCGACGACGACGTGCTCGTCGCCGTCGAGCTCTCGACCATCTGCGGCTCCGACGTGCACACCGTGCAGGGGCGCCGTTCCGCGCCGGTGCCGCTCGTGCTCGGGCACGAGAGCGTCGGCCGCGTGATCGCGACCGGCGACTCCGGAGCGACCACGGTCGACGGGGCCCCGCTGCGCATCGGCGACCGCGTCGTGTGGTCGGTGACCGTCTCGTGCGGCGCGTGCGACCGCTGCGCGCGCGGCCTCACGCAGAAGTGCCGCACGCTCACCAAGTACGGTCACGACCGCGTCGGCGTGCACGGCGATCTCACCGGCGGCTTCGCGAGCCACGTGCAGGTGCGCGGCGGCACGGCGATCGTCCGTGCGCCGGAGTCGCTGCCGGCGTCGGTGCTCGCGCCCGCATCGTGCGCCACCGCGACGGCCTGGGCGGCGGTGGCGAGGGCCGCCCGCGACCACGACCTCGACGGCGCGGCGGTGCGCATCCACGGCGCGGGTCTCGTCGGACTGACCGCCGCGGCGATCGCGGTCGAGCAGGGAGCCGTCGTCGAGGTGCTCGATCCGAACCCTGCGCGTCGAGCGCTCGCCGCACGCTTCGGCGCCACGCGTCTGGAGAGTGAGCCCGAGGTCGTGATCGAGGCGTGGGGGCATGCCGTCGTCGACGCGCTCGCCGGAGTCGCGACGGGAGGCACGGTCGTGCTGGTCGGCAGCGTCTTCCCCGCCGACCCCGTGGCGTTCGACGCCGAGAGCATCGTGCGCCGGCTCGTCACCGTCGCCGGTGTGCACAACTACACCGGCGACGACCTCGTCGAGGCCGTCGCCTTCCTGGCCGGACGCGGGCGCGCCTATCCCTTCGCGGACGCCGTGGGCGAGGTGCGTCCGCTCACCGGAGTCGATGAGGCGCTCGCCGCGGCATCGGGACCGGGGGCTCCGCTGCGTATCGGCCTCGTCCCCGGGCGCTGACACGGCTCACTCGACGGCGGCTCCGCGACGCGGTCCTGCCGCGCGAAGACCCTCGGCGTGGAAGGCGAGCAGACGCACGGCGGTCTCGACCGTCTCGTCGAGGATCTCCTCCGGCTCGCCGGTGAGCGCCAGCATCCGATGTCCGATGCCCTCCGGCGTCGCCCAGCCGAGAAAGACGGTGCCGGCCGGGTGCCCGCCGTCGGGCCCCGGCCCGCCGACCCCCGTCGTCGAGATGCTGAGGTCGGCGTCGAACAGCTGTCTCGCGCCCACGGCGAGCTGCTCCGCGCAGGTCGCCGAGACGGGATCGGTGCCGGGGGTCAGGCCCAGCACCCGCTCCTTGACGTCGGTGAGGTACGCGACGACACCGCCCGCGAACCAGTCGCCCGCCCCTTCCGCGGCACCGACTGTGCTGGCCAGGCGCCCGGAGGTGAGGGATTCGACCACCGCGACGCGGAGTCCTCGTTCGGCGGCGAGCTCGCCCAGTCGCTGCAGCGCCTCGTCGACCGCGCTCACTGCGCGAAGCCCTCGGTGCGGCGGGCCCCGGTGACACGGGCCTCGGGTGTCGTGATGTCTCGCACGGTGGTCATGGTCCTGCTCCTCCTCGGTCGATCGCGCCCCGGGCGCTGATGCGCTCGAGGCGTGATCCCGACGTTAGAGGCGCCGTCCCGGCGGGCGAGTGGGGATTGACAACGTCACCGTCGAGAGGTCAGACCTGGTCGGCGGAGTCCTCGTGCGTCTGGGCATCGGACTCGATGGTCGCCTCGTCGGAGTAGTCGGGGCGCGGCGGCTGCAGCGGCTGGTCGGAGTACTCTCCGCCGAGGCGTCCGCCGTACGGGCGCCCGTGATCGGCGAACTCGTCGCGCGCATACACCAGGGTCCACGGGCCCACCGTGAAGCGGGCGCCGGTGCGCAGGGTCTGGCTGCGCTCGCCGGGGTGGGTCGCGTCGGCATCCGGGTTCGAGTTCATCTCGCCCTCGCCGTGCAGCTCGAGCACGTACTCGTCACGGTCGTCGTGGGTGATGGTCGCGTGCACGGGGTCGGCGTCGGCGAGGCGCAGGTCGGCGTCGGCGGCCGAGCCGATGCGCACGACGTCCGACTCCAGCGCGAACTCCGACCGCTCGTCGTCGCGGGTCACGCGCAGGCGAGGGTTCCCCGCGCCGAACTCGGCGTGCGTGGTGGTGGGCGCGTAGCCCTCGTCGGAGCGGTCGTCGATGTGCCGTGCGTTCATGGTCTTGGCCTCCTCGGGTCGAGAATTCGACCCTACGCGGTGCGCCCGTCGCTGTCAGGGGGTTGACTTCCGTCGGCGTGGTCTCCCGCCGCTCCGCCCGCGGCCGTGAGCTCTGCCGCCGGTACGAGGTCCTCGTGGAGGAGCGTGATGCCGCCGCTGCTGTTCGCGGAGTTCGCCATCGCCGCGATCCAGTCCGCGCGCAGCTCGACCGGCTCGGGGTGGTCGAACACGAACCGCAACGGGATCGACGGATGCAGCCAGATCGTGGTGCGGCCAGGGGGCTGCCCATCCGGGTGCGCCCAGCTGAGCGTGAAGCTCTCGTTGCGGCGGAGCTTGGTCGCGATCACGACCTTGAGATGAGCCAGGGCGCGGTCCTCGATGTGGATCGGGTTGTCGGTGCCGTCGTAATAGATCAGTCCCATACCGGCACGGTACGCCGGAACGCACGGTGGCGACAGGCGTATCGTGGAGAGAGGCCGTGCCATGCGGACAGGAGAGGGCGGGATGGGAAAGTTCATCTACGAAGGCAGCGTCAAGAGCGAGATCGAGGACCGGGCGCTCACGCACCTGCAGCTCGTGATCACGGCGAAGCTGCGTCGGGCCGAGCCGTTCCCGTTCAGCTGGCGCGAGGACGCGAGCGTCGGCGGTGGACGCACGACCGTGTGGATGCAGCCGGGCAGCTCCCTCGTCTTCAAGTACTTCGGCAGTCGCCAGCCGACGATCAACCGGGCGTGGATCGAGGCGCTGGCCTTCACCGCGAACTCGCCGGGAGGCCTCTACCTCGTGCCCGAGCCGCAGGACGGCCCCGGGGTTCCCGGTTCATCGGGAGAGGTCGCCGCCGCGCCCCCTGCCTGATCTGCGTCGCGTGATCCAGGGTGCGGGCGGGCGTTGTCAACCCCCTGCCCCCTGCAGGTCTCGGCCGAGACTCTCGATGGACACCCATCGAGAGGAGCGACAGCGCCATGGCCGAGAACACCACCGACCCCCGCAACGAGCACCGCGAAGAAGGCTTCCCCGGGCAGGAGCAGGACCAGCCGGGACTGACCGAGCACACCCGCCCCGACCCCGACCACGGTGAGGACACCTACATCGGCCATGGCCGCCTCGGCGGCCGGCGCGCGCTCATCACCGGCGGCGACTCCGGCATCGGCCGCGCCGTCGCCATCGCCTACG
Source organism: Microbacterium sp. LS_15 (assembly GCF_041954735.1). Classification (NCBI taxonomy): domain Bacteria; kingdom Bacillati; phylum Actinomycetota; class Actinomycetes; order Micrococcales; family Microbacteriaceae; genus Microbacterium; species Microbacterium sp. LS_15. The sequence goes on from NZ_JAVAYD010000003.1 coordinate 12,894, forward strand.
CGCGAGAGGGCGCCGACGTCGCGATCGTGCACATGCCCGAGGAGCAGCAGGACGCCGACGACACCCTCGCGCTCGTGCGGGCGGAAGGCCGCCAGGGGCTGAGCCTCGCCGGCGACGTGCGCGACGAGGCGTTCGCGACCGAGATCGTCGACCGCACGAGGAGCGCTCTGGGCGGCCTCGACATCCTCGTGCTCAACGCCGCCTACCAGCACGACATCGAGAGCTTCGGCAGCCTCAGCACCGAGCGCATGCGGCGCGTGTTCGACACGAACCTGATCGGGATGCTGTACACCGCCCGCGCCGCCTACCCCGACCTCGCGCCCGGATCGAGCATCATCGTCACGGCATCCGTGCAGGCGTACCAGCCGTCTCCCGGTCTCATCGACTACGCCATGACGAAGGCCGCGCAGGTCGCGTTCGTGAAGGCGCTCGCCGAGGAGGCGGGTGAACGCGGCATCCGCGTCAACGCCGTCGCGCCTGGCCCGATCTGGACGCCGCTCATCCCGGCGACCGGGTGGGACGAGGAGCGCCTCAACACGTTCGGCGACGACACCCCGCTCGGCCGCGCCGGTCAGCCGGCCGAGCTCGCCGGCGCCTACGTGTACCTCGCATCGGGCGACGCGTCGTACACATCGGGAGCCGTGCTTCCCGTCACCGGAGGCAAGCACCTCTGACCCAGGCCCCCGGGCCACGGTGGACGGCGCCGTGGCCCGGGTCTCATCCCGACTCGCATCGCGAGCATCTCCTGGGGATCCGAGCCCTAGGCTTGGGTGGTGCAGCAGTCAGCGTCGTCCCGTCCGCTGGTCGGCGTGGCCCTCGTCATCGGGTCGTGCCTGTCTCTGCCCTTCGGTGCCGCGGTCGCCGCCCAGCTCTTCCCCGTGCTCGGTCCCTGGGGTGTCACGTCGATGCGCGTCGCGATCGCCGCGCTGCTGCTCGTCGTCATCGTGCGCCCGCGGCCGCGTCGGTGGACGCGCAGTCAGTGGACGGCCGCCGTCCTCTTCGGGTTCTCGCTCGCCGCCATGAACGCGTTCTTCTATGCGGCGATCGACCGCATTCCGCTCGGTCCGGCCGTCGCCATCGAGTTCCTCGGCCCGCTCGTGCTGGCCGCGATCCTCACCAGACGGCTCGCCGACGCAGCCTGGGTCGGGGTCGCCCTGGTCGGCATGGCGCTGCTCGCCGTCGACGGTCTGGTCGGAGCCGAGCCCCTCGACCCCCTCGGCGTACTGTTCGTGCTCGTGGCAGCGGGGTTCTGGATCATGTACATCCGCATGAGCGCCAGGGTGGGGGCCGTGATCCCCGGCAGCGGCGGTCTCGCGATGGGGCTCGTCGTCGCGGCGGTCCTCCTCATCCCCGTCGGGGTGCCCGCCGCCGTCACGGTGGCCGGCGACGTGAACCTCCTGCTGCTCGCCGCGCTCACGGCGGTGCTGTCGTCGGTCATCCCGTACAGCTTCGAGCTCGCGGCGCTGCGCCGACTGCCGCAGCGCGTGTTCGGTGTGCTGCTGAGCCTGGAGCCCGCGTTCGCGACCCTCGCCGGCTGGCTCGTGCTGGGGCAGTCGGCGACGCCGCTGCGGATGCTGGCCGTCGCCCTGGTGGTGCTCGCCAGCGTCGGCACCACCCTGGGCGTCCGGCGTCAGCGGCGGCGCGACGAGGACGGCCCCTTCACGGCTCCCATCCCGCTGCCGGACTGAGAACGGCTGATGGTGTCGCGTCGTGTCACGATGGACCGTGATGATCGAACGACGCCTCCGTGAACAGCCGACCCTGCGCACTCCGCGTCTGCGTCTCGAACAGCTCGGGCCACAGCACCTCGACGACGTACTGACCTCGCTCGGCGATAGCGAAGCGATGCGCCTCACCGGCACGCGAGAGTCGTTCACGGATGAGCAGGTCCGCGCTCACCTCGACCGTCTGCCCGCTGCGGATGACCGCGCCGACTTCGCGATCATCCGAGCGTCGGACGGCGCCTTCCTGGGAGAGGTCGTGCTGAACGACCTCGAAGTCGACGACCGGGCGATGAATTATCGCATCGCGCTCGCAGCGTCAGAGCACCGGGGGCAGGGGTACGGCACCGAAGCCGGGCGCGCCGTCGTCGAGTGGGCCTTCGCTGTGGTCGGTCTGCACCGGATCTCGCTCGAGGTCTACAGCTTCAATGCCGGCGCGCAGAGGTCGTACGAGAAGATCGGCTTCCGCGTCGAGGGTCGCGCACGGCACGCGCTGCGCTGGGATGACGAATGGGTCGATGCCATCCTCATGGGCCTGCTGAGCGACGACCCGCTCCCGGGCTGACCGGGGCGGGTCGACGCCGTCAGCGGGCTGCGACGGGCACGGGCAGTGGATAGCGGCGACGCAGCAGGATCCGCTGCACGAGTGTCCACGCCACCGTCACGGTGAGGTAGAGCGCCGCGGCGAGCGGGACGAACGCCGCGAACACCGCCGTGAGGTAGTGCAGCGCACCCGCGACGCGCATCATGGCCGGAGAGTTCAGCGGGGACTCCTCCGCGCCCTCGACCGGCACCGGGCGGAAGACGCGCCGTGAGACCTCGGCGACCGCGACGATGATCGCGAGCAGCACGCCGAACACGAGGAACGTCTCGAGCGTCGCCGTGCCTCCGAAGACCGCCGACACGAGGCTCGTGCCCAACGGCGCGCCGAAGAGGTCGTGCGTGAGGAGGTCGTTCGGATGCCCGGCGATCTCCGGGCGCAGGAACAGCGTGTAGATCAAGCCGACGACGGGCGCCTGCGCGAGCACAGGCAGCATGCCGGCGAACGGCGAGGTGTTCTCGGAGCGGTAGAGCTCCTTCATCTCCTTCTGCAGCCGTTCGGGGTTCTTCTTGTGGCGCTTCTGCAGGTCGCGCAGACGAGGGGCCAGCCGCGCCCTGACCTGCTCGGCCTTCGCCTGCGACACCCCGACCGGGATGAGCAGGGCGCGCACGAGCAGGGTGACGAGCACGACCGCGAGCGCGGCCGCGGATGCTCCGGCGAAGGGTTCGACGAGGGTGGCGAGGCCGGCCAGCGCGCCGTAGGCGGCGTCGAGCAGGGCGGCGAGGGGAGGGAACGTGAAGATGTCCATGGGGGTCCGTTCGTGGGTCGGGAGGGGTCGGCGGAAGTCGCGCAGTCCCGTACGTGAGACGGACTACGCGGCGGCGGCGACTCCCGGCGCACGCGGACGCGGATGCCCCGCGGCATCCGGATCGCTCTGCCCGAGCAGGGTCGACACGTCGATGGCCCGCAGCGGGTGCGGGGCGGTGCGCGGCGTCGGCGGGGCGACGCTCAGCGCGACGGCGATCGTGAGGGTGGTGAGCGCGATCACGGCGATTGCGAGGCCGAGCGCAGCCGCATCCGGGACGGCGATGAGCCCGAGCGCGGACGCGACGAACGACAGCATCTGGCTGAACCACTCGCTCATGCGCGCCTCCCTCAGGGCGAGCGTAGCATCGGCGATCGGACGGATGCCGGGCGCGAGCCGCCCGTCCGCTGCGGGCGTAGCCTCGGAGCATGAGTGATCTGCGTGCCCTGTTCGGCGTCGAGCATCCGATCGTCCTCGGTCCGTTTGGCGGACTCTCCTCGGTGGCGCTGACCGCCGCGGTGAGCGAGGCGGGTGGCCTCGGCGGCTTCGGGCTCTACGGCTTCGACGGCGACCGTATCCACGCGACGGTGGCGCAGCTGCGCGAGGCGACCGCGCGCCCGTTCGCGGTGAACATCTGGCTGCCTACCGGAGACGAGGTCCTGCCGAACCCGCAGCACACGGTCTTCGCGCAGGCGTTGCAACCGTTCTCCGAGGCCGTGGGACTCGACGTGCCCGGCCGTCCGGAGCGCTACCTGCCGCCGCTCGACGAGCAGCTCGACGCGATCTGGGACGTTGCGCCACCCGTGCTCAGCGTGGTGTTCGGGGTGCCGTCGGGCGAGATGATCGACGAGGCGCGACGCCGAGGCATCCGCGTCGTCGGCACCGCGACCACGGTCGCCGAGGCGGTCGCGCTCGCGGAAGCGGGGGTGGATGCCGTGGTGGCCTCCGGCCTCGAGGCCGGAGGTCACCGGGTGTCGTTCCTGAGACCCGCCGAGGAATCGCTGGTCGGCACCATCGCGCTCGTGCCTCAGGTTGTCGACGCGGTGGACGTTCCCGTGATCGCGGCCGGTGGCATCGCCGATCGACGAGGGGTCGCCGCGGCCTTCGCCCTCGGCGCCTCGGGCGTGCAGGTCGGCACGGCATTCCTCGCGACAGCGGAATCGGCGACGACCGATCCGCATCGCGACGCCATCCGGATCACTGCGGCCGAGGGCACGGTGCTCACGAGGGCGATGAGCGGCCGTCTCGCCCGCGGAGCGCGCAACCGGGCCGTGCGCGCGATCGAGGCGGGCGGCATGATCGCGCCGTTCCCGATGCAGAACTGGCTGACGGGTCGGTTCCGCGCGGTCGCCAACGAGCACGGGCTCGGCGAGCTGCAGTCGCTGTGGATGGGCCAGGCCGCGTCGCTCGCGCAGTCGCGTACGGCGTCGGAGGCCTTCCGGGAACTGCTCGCCGGAGTGCCGCAGGCCAACGGAGGCACGTCTGGCTAGGCACCTGGCCAGGATCTGCACAGGTCGACCCACAACGTCGCCTGCACGGAGACACCGAGGGGACGGTGGCGTCGAGTGCGCTGGCGCTGCAGGAGTGCCGCGTCCTGCCCGTTCGAGAGCGGAACCTCGAGGGTGCGCGACCGGTACCTGGCGCTCTTCGACCATCTCCGGAGCATCCCGCTCGACGAGGCGGTCTTCGTTCGTGCGGCGGAACTCCGGGCGGACGCCGGCATCAAGACCCGGACGCCGTGCACTTCGCCGCGGTGCAGTTGGCGGGTTGTACCGAGCTCTGGACCAACGACCGCCGGCTGCTCGCGGCGTCGCGAGGCCTCGCGATCGATGTGATCGATCGCGCCACCGCGTCTCGGTGACAGCGCGCGACGGCTAAAGGATGACGGTCGAGCGGCCGTGCACGATCACGCGGTCCTCGGCGTGCCACTGCACGGCTCTGGCCAGTACCAGGCGCTCGACGTCGGCGCCCCGACGCTGCAGTTCGGCCGCGGACTCGGAGTGCGTGACGCGCGTGACGTCCTGCTCGATGATCGGCCCCTCGTCGAGGTCTGCCGTCGCGTAGTGCGCGGTCGCGCCGATGAGCTTCACGCCGCGCTCTTTGGCCCGTGCGTACGGGTTCGCGCCGATGAAGGCCGGCAGGAACGAGTGGTGGATGTTGATCACCGGCGCCTCGAGCCGGTTGATGAAGTCGTCGGTGAGGATCTGCATGTAGCGGGCGAGCACCACGAGGTCGACGTTGCCGCGCAGCAGCTCCAGCTGTCGCTCCTCCATGACCTGCTTGTCGCCCGAGGGGATGTGCACGAACGGCACGCCGAACGAGCGCACCGCCTCGGCGAGGTCGGGGTGGTTCGAGACGACCATCGTGATGTCGATGTCGAGCTGGCCGCGCTGCGTGCGCCACAGCAGCTCCATGAGGCAGTGGTCGTACTTCGAGACGAAGATCGCGACGCGCTTGCGGCGCGCCGTGTCGTGCAGCGACCACTCCATGCCGAAGCGCTCGGCGACCTCGGCGAGGTTCGCTTCGAGCGCCGTGCGCGCGGCGGAGAGACCAGGCAGATGGATCACGGTGCGCTGGAAGAAGCGTCCGCCCTCGGAGTCGGTCGAGTGCTGATCGAGCGAGATGATGTTCGCGCCGTGGCGGGAGAGCACGCCGGCGACGGCGGCGACGATGCCGGGCTGGTCGTCGCAGGCGATGAGCAGGCGGGCGGTGTCGGGCTGGGGCATGGGGACTCCTCGGGGTGTGCATCGATTCTGCCGTGCCTGCGGGCCCCCGGGCGAATCGCGGCCCTACCCTGGAGGGATGGACGAGGTCGCGCCGCCCGCATCGCAGCTGCTCGCCGAGGCGCGAGCCGCGCTCGTCGGCGCTCCGCGCGAGGGCTTGGGCGAGGAGCACGTCTCGCGCTGGCGCGGTAGGCGCATCGTCCGGATCGGCGAAGCCTGGCACCTGGGTGTGCTGCTGCTCACCGACACGCACACGCTCGCGACGGCCGAGGTGCTGCGCGCGGCCGACCCCGGGCGGCGGGGCTACACGGCCGAGTCGGCTCGCGAGCGGGCCGAGAGACGCGCCGAGGCGCTGCGCGGCGGATTCGCCGACGGCGAGGTCGCGCACGTCGGGTGGTCGGTGATCGACGTGGAGGCGGTGGACGCCGGCGGGGCATCCGGTCCGCTCGCCGTCGTCGACGGGGTGGCGTCCGTGCACTGGAGCAGCGCCGGAGGGTGGATGCCGCTGAGGGTATATCTCCGCGAGCGCCTCGAGCTCCTGGCGAGGTGACAGCCGGTCACTGCGTCAGCGGGCGAACGTCTCCGCGAAGCGCCGCAACAGGGCCGCGCCCTCGGTGACGGATGCCGCGAGCACCTGCCGCTGCACGACGTCGAACTCCTCGGGGTCGAAGTATCCGGTCGTGCGGTAGAACGTCATGCGGTCTGCGAAGTCACGGGGTGTGGGCTCGGGGTGGAACTGCGCCGTGTAGAGGTGCGACCCGACGCGGTAGGCCTGCACCGGGCATGCCTCGTTCGTGGCGAGCAGCACGGCACCGGCGGGCAGCGCGACCGCGCTCTCCTTGTGCGCCGTGAACACCGTGAGCGCGGGCGCGCTGGGCCCGAACACCGGATCGGAGTCACCCGCGACGGTCGTGCGGATCACGGTCGCGCTCGCGGCCTCAGGCGTCGACGTCGTGACCTCGCCCCCCAGCATCCTCGTCACGACCCCGATGCTGAAGCACGTGAAGAACGCGGCGATGCTTCCGTCGATCGCCTGCCGTGCCAGAGTCTCGAGGTCGGCCTCGACCCGCAGCTGTTCGCTCGACTTGGTCGCGTCGGTCACGTTGAACGGCGATCCGCCGACGACGACGCCGCGGTACCGGCTCAGATCGACGGTGTCGAGGCGATCCGCGAGGAGGTCGAGGCGGTCGACCACGTCGACGCCGAGCGCCCGCCGGAACGAGGCGTGCTCGGCATCCGCTGCCCCGAGCTCGGGGCGCACGCAGACATAGAGAAGCGAGACCACCACGCGAGTCTAACGAGCGGTATGGGCGTGGCCCGACGCAGCCGTCACCGGGAGGAGTTCGCCGTGCGGCCTCGCACGATGCCGATGAAGGTGTCGACGTCGTCGGTGGTGCGGTCGCGCACCCATGCGAGCGCGACCGGCGAGGTCGGACCGTCGATGAGCGGTCGGTGGTCGACGTCCTTGCGGTGGTGCAGGCGAGCGAGAGACATCGGCACGATCACGACGCCCGTGCCGGCGGCGGCCGTGGCGATCGCGTCGGCGGTCGTCACCGCAGAGAAGCGCGGCGTGGCGGCGCCTGGCACGTCGATCGGTCCGAGGGCGTCGTCGGAGAGCGGGATCACGACCTCGCCGGCCAGGTCAGCCAGCGTCAGCTCGTCGGCGGCCTGCAGGTGCGAGTCGACGGCCGCGACGACGACCGGAGTCTCCTCGTAGAGCGGGATCACGTGCAGACGGTCATCCGTGAGGGGCAGGCGCACGATCGCCGCGTCCAGGGCGTCGAGAGCCGCGCGCTGCTCGGCGACCGCGATCGGCACGAGCTCGAGCCGCACGTGCGGCATCCGCTGTTTCCACGCGTCGATCCATTTGCCGGGCGTGGCTCCCGGTACCGCGCCGAGGCGGAACGTGCGCGGCTCTTCCGGAGCCTCGCCCGCCGCATCGAAGACCACCTTCGCGGTCTTGCGCGGGGGCTTGGGCGGAGGGAAGCGCTGTGCGGGGGCGGCCTTGTTCCGTCGTGCGGGAGTGCCCTTGCCGGAGCCGCGCGGCGGTCGTCGTCCCTGGGTGCCCATGCGCTCCAGGGTACCTGCGCCGCGCTCGTCGCCGCGGCGGCGAGTTCTGCGGTACGAAGTGACTTCTGCGGCCACGCTCGCGCGGTGAGGCCGCGAAAGTTCGCCAAGGCCGCAAAAAGTACACCGCTCAGGCGGCGAGCCAGAGACCCTTCGGGTTCGTCGCGATGGTCAGCCCTGCGGCCACCGTCTCGTCGTCGCCGATGCGAGCACCGCGGACGATGCGTGCTCCAGCTCCGATCTCGGTGCGGACGCCGATGTGCGCGTGGTCGCCCACGGCCGCGCCCTCTCCGATGTGCGCGTGCGCTTCGATGTGCGCACCCTCGCCGATCACGGCATCCGGTTCGATCCATGCGCCGCGGGCGATGGTCGCCCCCGCGCCCACTCGGGCACCGGGTTCGATGTAGGCGCCCGCTTCGATGTGCGCCTTCGGATGGACCTTCGCGCCGTGCGCGACGAGACCCCGACCGTTCGCGTGCTTGCGGTATCGCAGCGTCGCTCCCTGGTCGTTCTCGATGTCGACGTAGTTCTTGCCCACTGTTCCTCCCGTGTTCCGGAGACCTCCGGATATATCAACAACCACAGGATGTTCGGATTCATTCCCCGGAATGGATGGGGGCTTGACATCATCGCTGACAGATGGGGCACCAGAACGTGATGCGCTCGCGGGTGGGATCGGCGCCGAGCTCGCCCTTCCTGATCGGCGTGCCGCATCGTCGACACGGGCGGCCGGCGCGCCCGTACACCCACGTGCCCTGACCCGGCCGATCGACGCCCGTGAAGGTGCGGTGGCGGCGGTCGCGGTTCGCCCTGATCGTGCGCACACCCAGCGCGAGCAGCGCGGGCACGTCGACCTCGGGGGCCGGCGTCGTCGGCAGCACGCCGCGCAGGAACAGCAGTTCAGCCGCGTATTCGTTGCCGAATCCCGCGACATTGCGCTGGTCGAGCAGGGCGACGTGGATGCTGCGGACGTCGGCGCTCACGCGGCGCGCGGCCTCCACGGCATCCCAGTCCGTGCCGAGCGGATCCGGACCGAGGTAGCCGACGAGCTCCTCCTCGTCGCGCGTCGGCACGACCTCGATCTCGGCGAGGTCGATGCCGACCGCGTCGCGCTCGGCGGTGCCCACGATAGCGCGCACCTTGAACGCCGGATGCCGCCACTTCTCGCCCTGCCGGTAGACCAGCCAGGCGCCGTCCATGCGCAGATGCGAATGCAGGGTGGTCTCGCCGATGCGCAGCAGCAGGTGCTTGCCGCGGGCGACCGAGGCCACGACGGGCTGCCCGGTCAGGTCCACCGTCGCGAAGCGCGGGACCCGCAGGTCGAAGCGCGTCACCTCGGCGCCGACGATGGCCTCCTCGAGACGGCGGGCCGTGCGGAAGACGGTGTCGCCCTCGGGCATCAGGCGCTCCCGGTCGGCGGGTGAGGTGCCGGCGGGTGAGGTGTCGGCGGGTGAGGTGCCGGCGGGTGCGCGACCGCCGCGATCGGCGTGCGCTCGAGCAGGCTGCGCGCGAGCACCGTCGCCCCGGCCACGGCCGCCGGCATGACCGCGACCGCGCCGCCGGGCACGAGGAAGCACAGCTGGGTGGCCGCGCCGAACCCGAGGACCCTGGCGCGGCTGCCCCGGAACAGCGCGGCTCGGTCGGCGGGGGAGAGGTCGCGGGCGTCGAAGGCTCGCCCGGTGAGCTCGCGAGCCAGCACGCGCCCCGACAGCAGCACGCCGAAGACCGGCCCGAGGATGCCGCCGACGAGCGGGATGAGGCCGAGCAGCAGCACCACGATCGCGACGAGCAGGCCGAGCAGGACCAGGCGGATGCCCTCGCCCAGCGCCGACCAGAACCCGCCGCCGTCGGACGCGGGCGGGTCTCCGAGGTCGGCCTCGACCGCGCGCCAGATGCGCTGGTAGAACGGGTCGCCGATCGCGAGCGCCAGCGCGCTGAACACTGCACCGGCGAGGGCGAGAGCGGCCGCGAACAGCACGATGCCGACGACCCCGCGGAACAGGTCGCGCCACGGCTCGGCCCATCCGTCGGCGAAGGGTGTGGCCCAGTCGGCGATCGTCCACAGCGAGAACGCGAGAGGGATCAGCGCCGCGAGCAGCAGCACCCCCGCGATGACGGCCGGCACGAGGCCGAGCGCCATGAGTCCGGGGCGCCGCCGCCACGTGCCGAAGCCGCGGAAGAGCATGCGGACGCCTTCGCCGAACTCGCGGATCATGCGTCCAGCCTAGGAGACGGGCGCTCCCACGATCGCGAGCAGGGTCGTCACGTCGACCTCCGCGAGGGATGCCGCACGGTGCACCCCCGGCGGCACGACGCGCTCGAGATCTCCGACGACGAGCGTCGGGCAGCCGGCGGCGACGGCGGCCGCGGCGCCCACCACCGAGTCCTCGAGCACGAGACAGCGCTCCGGCGGCATTCCCAGGGCGCTCGCGCCGAGCAGGTAGGGGTCGGGTGCGGGCTTCGTGCGCGGGGTGTCGTCGGCGGTGATCGACGCCCGGAAGGGCGACAGGTCGACGTGCTGCGCGAAATGCTCCACCCAGTGCCGCGGCGACGAGGTCACGAGCGCCAGCGCGATGCCGGCCGCCGCGAGCTCCGCCAGCAGCCGCCGTGCGCCGGGGAGCCAGGAGACCTCGTCTCCGTAGGCCGCCAGTGCTCGGCGGTCGAGCGCGTGCGCGACGGCGTCGACGTCGGACCGCAGGTCCAGCCGATCGCGCAGCAGCGCGGCGGTGCGGACGAGGTCGAGCCCTTCGGATGTCGCGACGAGGTCCTCGGCATCCGCTCTCTCGCGTCCCGACGGCGGGTGATCGTGCACGAACCGCTCGACCACACGGAGCCAGGTGCTCTCCGTGTCGAGGAGCGTGCCGTCCATGTCGCTCAGCACGGCCCATCCGGCAGACTGCTCGCCCGACATCGTCCTCCTCCGGTCGCGTCGATCCCGACCGGACCGCCGACTCCATCCGCTCGCGAGGAGGAGGCCGCGCCGGGGCGCTCCGGCGAACGACGGGTGAACGGCAGGGAGACGGAGAGGGAAACCCTCCGGACAGGTGCGTGCACGTGTGCACGTCTCGGCCCTGAGCCGCGGGGCGGAGTGCGGACGCGGGGTTACGCTGACGCCTGATGCGCTGGAACCCGAGCCCGGCGACGCGAGAGGGGAGCGAGCCGTGCACCGGTACCGCGAGATCGCCCGCGACCTGACGATCCGGATCGCCGACGGCGACTTCGACGCCACCGGCATGCTGCCCGCGGAGGCCCAGCTCGCCGAGACCTTCGCGGTGTCGCGCGGCACGGTGCGCAACGCGCTCGTGCTCATGGCGCGGCAGGGTGCGATCGCACCGCGCCGCGGGTCGGGGTGGCTGGTGCGCACGGCCGCCCTGAGCCAGAGGTTCTCGGAAGTGCGGTCGTTCGCGCAGTGGGCGCGCAGCCGGGGCATGGAACCGGGCGGACGGGTCGTGGCACAGCAGCGCCGTCCTGCGACGCCCACGGAGTTGCGCACGCTGCGCGGGCACGGCGGCGGCGGGAACGGCCAGACCGAGGTGCTGGAGGTCGTGCGGCTGCGGACCCTGAACGGGCGCGTCGTGATGCTGGAGCGCACGGCGTATCCGCCGTGGATCGCGCCCCTGATCGAGGCGCTGCCCGCGGACGAGCCCTCTGTCGTCGGCGCCCTGGAGTCGCAGCACGGTGTGCGCATGGTGCACGGAGAGCATTCGATCGACGCGATCGCCGCGCCGAGCGAGGACGCACGGCTGCTCGACGTGCGGCGGTCGAGTCCGCTGCTGCGGGTGCGACGGGTGAGCTATGCGGCCGACGGCCGGGCGATCGAGACCGGGGACGACCGATACCTCCCCGACGTCATGTCATTCCAGGTGCAGGCGTCGCTGCAGGGCACGTCGCTGACGCGGCGACCTGGCTGAGGGCGGCTCAGATCGCCTTGCGCAGCGAGTAACCGCGCGGGGTGGCGACGAAGCCCGCCTCCTGCAGGGCGGTGGCGAGCGCCGTGCCGTAGACGCCGTCTCCGTCGACCTTCTCGACCGTGAGGGTGTCGAGGCGGCGGGCGCGCGATGTCGCGGCCAGGTCGGCGGCGGCAGCGCGCAGCACGTCGGGGTCGTCGCTGAACGACAGGACCGTCTTGCCGCCGCGCTCGAGGTACAGCACGAGCGAGCCGTCGACGAGAACGACGAGGCCGCCGGCCTTGCGACCCGGTCGGTGCGACACGTCGGCCCGCTTGGGCCAGCCGAGCGCGGCGCCGTACGGGTTCGCCGGGTCGGTCGCCGCGAGGGTCGACGCGGTGAGAGGCGGCGGGTCGGCGAGGCCGGCGAAGGTGCGGAGCCGGTCGACGGTCGCGGAGGCTGCGAACTGGGCGGCGCCGAGCTTCTCGATCACGTACCCTCGGCGGCAGTGACCGGCCTCCTCGAATCCCGCCAGCACCCGGTAGGTCTGGGCGAAACCGCCGGGAACGCCCTCGCTCTGCACGGCGCCCCTCGTCACGACGCCGTAGCGGTCGAGCAGGAGCCCCGCGGTGACGGTCGCGCGGCGCGCGGCATCCGTCTCGATCGTCGGCAGGAGTGACCAGCGCCCGCCGACCGATGCCGGTCGCGGCGTCGAGCGGGCGAGCGACATGCCCCGGTACGCGCGGGTGCGCGGGGCGCGGCGCGTCACCCGGTGGGCCTGCGAGCCGCCGGCGAGCAGCGACCGGATGGGAGCGAACGTGTCGTTGGTGACCCGCCCCGACCAGGTGAGCGACCAGAGGGCTTCGAGCACGGACTGCTCGTTCTCGGCCCCCGCCATATCGCGGAGCTGCGAGGCGAAGTACGCGCCTCCCGCGCTGAGGGCGTCGAGCACACGGGCTTCGAGGGAATCCGCGGCGATCTCGTCGTCGGGCTCGGGGAGCGTGAACGGCGCGAGGTCGGCGGGGTGCAGCGACACCCACCCGTCGCGACCCGGGAGGGTGCCGTGGCCCGACCAGATCACCTCGCCCGCCGCAGTGAGCTCGTCGAGCAGGGCGGGGGAGTAGTCGCGCACCCGGGAGGGGAGCACGAGGGACTCCCAGGCGCTCGCGGGCACCGGCACTCCGGCGAACTGCTCGATGACCGTGAGCACGCCGTCGAGGCCCTCCACAGGGCGATTGAGGTGCTGCCAGTCCGGGAGGAAGCGCGCGTACGCCTCGGGGGAGACCGGTTCGACGCTGCCGCGGATCGCGGCGAGCGAGCGCATGCGCAGCCGCCGCAGCACCTCGGTGTCGCACCACTCCATCTCGGTGCCGGTGCCGGAGGCCTCCGGCAGGAAGTAGCCGCTCGTCAGACGTCCGGCGTGCTCGAGCCGCTGCAGGGTGTGCCGGGCGACCGCGGCTCCGATGCCGAGGCGGGTGGCGAGGGCGTCTGTCGTGAAGGGGCCGTGGGTGCGGGCGTACCGGGCGACGAGGTCGCCGAGTGGGTCGGCGAGCGGCTCGAGGAAGGCGACGGGGATGCCGGTGGGCAGCGCCGCGCCGAGGGCGTCGCGCAGTCTGCCGGCGTCTTCGATCCCTGCGATGCGGGTCGCGCCGGCGATGGTCACGGGGATCGCGCGTCGCGCGGTGACGAGGGCATCGAGGTGCGCGGCGGCCTCCTCCCGCGTCGCGTGCGCGGGCTCCCGCGTCGCAGGGGCGGCGGGGGCAGTCTCTGCGGTCGCGGTCGCTGTCTCCGTCGCTGGTTCGAGACGGAGGGCCACCTCATCGGCACCCATCGGTCCGAGCATCCGCAGCAGGTCGGCGACGCCCTCGAGGCCGCGCACGCGACGCTCGGGGTCGAGGCGCTGCGCTTCGCGTTCGAACTGCGCGATGACGGCGGGGTCGAGCAGTTCGCGCAGCTCGACCGTGCCCAGCAGTTCACCGAGCAGCGCCGGGTCGACCGACAGCGCGGCAGCGCGGCGTTCGGCGAGCGGCGAGTCGCCCTCGTACATGAACGCGCCGACGTAGCCGAACAGCAGGTCGCGGGCGTAGGGGGAGGGCTGGCCGGGCTGGGTCTCGACGAGACGGATGCTGCGGTCGGCGATCGAGGTGGCGAGACGGCGCAGCGAGGGCAGGTCGTAAACGTCCTGCAGTACTTCGCGGAGGGTCTCGAGGATCACCGGGAAGGTCGGATGCCGCCGTGCCACCTCGAGCAGCTGGGCCGACCGCTGCCGCTGCTGCCACAGCGGCGTGCGACGGTTGGGGTTCGTGCGCGGCATGAGCAGCGCGCGCGCCGCGCACTCGCGGAAACGGGAGGCGAACAGCGCGGAGCCGCCGACCTCCTGCGTGACGAGCTGTTCGAGCTCGTCGGGGTCGAACACGAACAGCTCGGCACCGGGCGGCTCCGACTCGGCGTCGGGGAGCCGGACGATGATGCCGTCGTCGCTCGCGACCGCCGATCCCTCGACCCCCAGACGCTCGCGGACGCGGGCGTTGATCGCGAGCGCCCACGGCGCGTGCACCTTCATGCCGTACGGCGAATGCAGGATGACCCGCCAGTCGCCGACCTCGTCGTGACCGCGCTCGACCGTGAGCGTGCGGTCGGTGGGGAGCGTGCCGGTCGCCTCGCGCTGCTCGGTGAGATGCGCCATGAGGTTGGCGCGGGCCTGCTCGTCGAGTCCGGCGTCGATCAGTCGCTGGGCGGCCTTCTCGGGGCTCGCCGACGACACTTCGCGCGAGAACCTGCCGAGCGCCTCGCCGAGCTCGAACGGGCGGCCGATGCCGTCGCCGTGCCAGAAAGGCACCTTGCCCGGCTGGCCGTAGGCGGGGATCACGTTGACGCGGTCGTGCGTGATCTCGGCGATCCGCCAGCTGGTGGTGCCGAGGGTGAACACATCGCCGACGCGGGACTCGTAGACCATCTCCTCGTCGAGCTCGCCGACACGCGCGCCGGTGCTCTCGCCCGCGACGAAGACCCCGAAGAGTCCGCGGTCGGGGATCGTGCCGCCGCTCGTGACGGCGATGCGCTGCGCGCCCGGTCGACCGGTGAGCGTTCCCGCGTCGCGGTCCCACACGAGTCGCGGCCGCAGCTCGGCGAACTCGTCGGAGGGGAAGCGCCCGGCGAGCAGGTCGAGCGTCGCCTCGTACGCCGACCGGGGCAGCGACTGGAACGGGGCGGAGCGTCGGACGGTCTCGAACCACTCCTCGACGCTGATGGCGCCGAGCGCGCTCGCCGCGACGGTCTGCTGCGCGAGGATGTCGAGCGGGTTGCGCGGCACCTGGATGGCCTCGATCTTGCCCGCCAGCATCCGCTCCGTGACGATCGCGGTGTGCAGCACGTCGCCGCGGTGCTTGGGGAAGAGGGCCGCGCGGCTGATCTCGCCGACCTGGTGACCGGCTCGACCGACGCGCTGCAGGCCGGAGGCCGCGGACGGCGGGGCCTCGACCTGGATGACGAGGTCGACCGCGCCCATGTCGATGCCGAGCTCGAGGCTGCTCGTGGCGACGACGCAGCGCAGCACACCGGATTTCAGCTCCTCTTCGACCTGGGCGCGCTGCTCCTTCGAGACGGAGCCGTGGTGCGCCTTGGCGAGCACGGGGTCGGCGCCCGCGGTGGCACCGGCCTGCGCCATCATGCCCGCCGGGACGGTCGCCTCGGGGAGGGGGACGCCGATGCGCTCGGAGTAGATCTCGTTCAGCCGACCCGTCAGACGCTCGGCGAGGCGCCGCGAGTTGGCGAACACGATCGTCGAGCTGTTCTGCAGGATGCGGTCGACGATCGCCTCTTCGACGTGCGGCCAGATCGACCCCGTGACCTCGGTGTACTCGGCCGAGCCGTCGTCGTCGGCGGACGCGGCGGCGCCGGGCGGCGGAGGCGGGTTCGTCATGTCGTCCATGGGGACGACCACGCCGAGCTCGAAGGTCTTCGACGCCGGGGGAGCCACGATCTCGACCGGTGCCGCGCCGCCGAGGAACCGCGCCACCTCGTCGATCGGCCGCACCGTCGCCGAGAGCCCGATGCGCTGGGCGGGTTCGTCGTGGCCGTGGGTCTGGCGGAGCGCGTCGAGTCGTTCGAGGCTCACGGCGAGGTGGGCGCCGCGCTTCGTCGCGGCGACCGCATGCACCTCGTCGATGATCACCGTGTGCACATCGCGCAGCGTCTCGCCCGCCCGGCTCGTGAGCATGAGGTACAGCGACTCGGGTGTCGTGATGAGGATGTCGGGCGGATCGGCGACGAGCTTGCGGCGGTCGCTCGACGTGGTGTCGCCGGACCGCACGCCGACCGTCACCGCGGGCGCGGACATGTTCAGCCGTCTGGCGGACTGCCCGATCCCGATGAGCGGCGACCTCAGATTGCGCTCGACGTCGACGCCGAGCGCCTTCAGTGGGGAGATGTAGAGGATGCGGGTGCGCGACGCCTCGGCATCCCTCGGCGCCTTCTTCTTCCCTGCCGTGCCCTGCGGCTTCGTGCCCTGCGGCTGCGGGCCCCGGGGCTGTGCCGCCTCTGTCGCGATGCGCTCGCGGAACACGCTGTCGATCGCCCAGAGGAACGCCGACAGCGTCTTGCCCGAACCGGTCGGAGCGACGACGAGGGCGTGCTTGCCGGCCGAGATGGCCTCCCACGCTCCCGCCTGCGCGGGGGTGGGCGCGCTGAACGCCCCGCGGAACCAGTCCTGGGTCGCGGGGGTGAAGCGGTCGAGCACGTCGTGTGCTGAGCCCGTCGAAGCGTCGCTCATCCCTCCATCATCACCCGGGCCACCGACATCGGCCTCCGGATTGTCCGACCCCCGGAGCATGCTGTAGGCATGGCGTCGCACACCACCGATTACCGCTCCACGTTCATCGAGGTCGCCGAGGACTGCCCGACGGACCATGCGCAGGAGCCGCCCGAGGGCGACACGCCCACGATCGCCGCGCTGCACTACCGGCTGATCACCGAGAAGCCGTACGGGCGCACGTCCGACGACGTGATCTTCGCCACCCATGCGCTGCGACAGGGCATCGACCCCGACGACGAGGCCGCGCGGGAGGCCTTCTTCGCGAAGGGGCAGCCGTGCCTGCGCTCCTCTCCCCTGGGCAAGCGCTACGGCTGGGGCATCGACCACGACGCGGAGGGGCGCGTCGCCCTCGTGGCGCGCGAGTCCGAGGAGTATGCGCTCCGTGCCGCCGACCCCGCGCTCGCCCACACGAGGGCGATGCGGAGCCGGCGGGCCTGAGCGCGGGCGTCGCGCTCCGCGTCACTCGACCTGCTGCAGCATCCCGTCCCCGGTGATCTCGAGCGTGAGGTCGAGGTCCAGCCGTGCGAGGAACGCGTCGTCGTGACTCACGACGAGCACCGCGCCCCGGTACGCCTTCAGGGCCTCGACGAGCTGGTCGACGGTGTCGATGTCGAGGTTGTTCGTCGGCTCGTCGAGCAGCACGAGGTGCGGGGCGGGGTCGGAGAGCAGCAGCTTCGCGAGCGCGACGCGGAACCGTTCCCCGCCCGACAGCGCGGCCACCGCACGGTCGGCCGTCGCTCCGCGGATCAGGAACCGGGCCAGTCGGTTGCGCAGCTCCTTCTCGGGAACGTGCGGTGCGGCATCCGCGATGTTCTCGAACACCGACCGCGTCTCGTCGAGCCCGTCGACCCGCTGCGGCAGGTACCCGACGCGATCCGTCAGCGGTAAGGCCGTCAGCGGCTCCCGCACGCGGTGGTGCACGAGATCCTCGAGCAACGTCGTCTTGCCGGCGCCGTTCCGTCCGATCACCGCGACCCGTTCCGGGCCCTGCACGACCCAGGAGCGCTCGCCGTCGCCGATCTCGACGATGCGGCGGGTGCGCGACACCTGCGGATCCGGCAGCTCGATCTTCATCGACGCGTCGGAGCGGATGCGCCGCCCCGCCTCGTCGAGCGATGCCCTGGCCGCTTCCTCCTTCGCACCGACCTCGGTGCGGAGTCGACCGGCCGACACCTCGGCGGCCATCCGCCGACCGTGCGCGATGATCTTCGGCACCCGCTTCTCGATCTCCGCCTTCTTGGCGGTGCGAGCACGGTGCGCGAGCTTGACCTCCGCCTCGATGCGCTGGCGCTTCTCCTTGCGGAACTCCTGCTTCGCGGTCGCCTCGGCCTGCCGAGCGGACTCCTGCTCGGCGTCCAACCAGGCGCGCCACTCGGAGTACGGTCCGCCGAACACGCTGAGCGTCTGCGCGTAGAGCTCGGCCGTGTCGTCCATGAGCTCGAGCAGCGACAGGTCGTGGCTCACGACGATGAGCGTGCCCTTCCAGGCGCGCACCATCGCGGCGAGCCTCGTCCTCGCCTCCCGGTCGAGGTTGTTGGTCGGCTCGTCGAGCAGCGTGATCGGCGCTCGACGCAGACGGATGCCGGCGATCGCGACGAGCACGGCCTCCCCTCCGGACAGTTCCCCGACGCGTCGGTCGAGGAACTCGGGCGCGAGTCCTGCATCGGCGAGAGCCACCTCGGCGCGCGCCTCGATGTCCCAGTCGTCGCCGACCGCATCGAAACGGGCCTGGTCGACGTCGCCGGCGCTGATCGCGCGCACCGCGTCGAGTGCTTCCGCGACGCCCAGCAGATCGGCTACACGGCGGTCGACGTCGAGGGTGAGCTGCTGCGGCAGGTACGCGACCTCGCCCGTCGTCGAGATGGTCCCGGACGTCGGTTCGAGCTCTCCGGCCATCAGCCGCAGCAGTGTGGACTTGCCTGCGCCGTTGCGGCCGACGAGGCCGGTGCGGCCCGATCCGAAGGAGCCCGACACGGAGTCGAGCGCCGTCGAGCCGTCGGGCCAGGTGAAGGTCACGCGGTCGAGCGTGACGGATGCATGAAGGGTGGGGGTGGTCATGGGGTCTCCTGTCGAGTGCGGGGTGCACTGACACCGGGTCGCCCTGCTCCCGGAACGGGATCCCCGAGGGGAGACCGCGAGGAGCGGCGTCCGTCGGAACGACGGAGGGCGATGGTCGGCCGTGGAGTCGGCGATCGTCGGGTCAGCGCGCGGATGAGAGAGCGCGGAGGCGACGATTCAGATCAAAGGACTTCCAGACACGGCGGACAGGACTCCCTGACGATACCCGGGCGTGTCGCGACGGCGCAACCCCGGGCGTGTCGCACCGGCCCGACCGGCGTCCTTCGGACGGGGGATGCCGGATGTCAGCGAGGTCCGTACCGTGGAGGCATGGCAGATCGCGAACCCAGTCCTCAGGAGATGCGCACCCGACTCGGCCTCGGCGCCGGCCTCGCGGTCGGCATGGGCATCGGGGTCGCACTCGGCGTCTCCCTCGACAACTGGATCCTCGGGATCAGCATCGGCGTGATCATCGGCCTGTCGCTCTCGGTCGCGATCGGCCAGGCGCCCTGGGGGCGCCGGAGCGCGCCGGCCGACGATCCGGTCGGCGACCCCGACGATCGGACGGACAGCGAGGATCCGACCCCGCGCTAAGCGCCCGCTGTCCGTGTGCGGTCGACCCACTTGTCGAGGAAGGTGCGCACGTCGCCGAGCTCGTCCTCCGAGATGCTGTGCGTGAGCCCCGTGTACACGCGCCCCGACAGCTCGGAGTGCGCGGGCAGCCACTCGGCCGTGTGCGCGACGAGGGCGGCGGGGATGACGTCGTCGTTCGTCCCCCGCCCCCAGAACACCGGCGGCCGGAGCTCGGCGAGCTCGACGTCGCGAGGCAGCTCGCCCGGGGCGGCGTAACCGCTGAGCGCCACCACGGCGTCGACCTTCTCGGGCGCGAGACGCAGAGTCTGCAGAGCGACGGCGGCGCCCTGCGAGAAGCCCAGGAGGGCGACGGATGCGGCATCCTCCCGCTCCGACCCGAGCCAGTGCAGGAACGCCTGCGCGGCCGCGGTCACGGCGGTCGAGCTGCGGCCGTCGAGACCCTCGATCGGGTACCAGGAGCGGCCGGGCATCGGCCACGGCGGCGCCAGCGGGGCGGCGACGGATGCCACGGCGATGCCCTCGGGCAGATACGGCACCAGCCCGAAGAGGTCGTGCTCGTCGGCGCCGTAGCCGTGCAGCAGCACGAGCAGCGGCGCATCCGTTCTCTCGCCCGTCGACCAGCGCGTGAGCGCGCCGTCGAGCCTCAGTTCCTCGCTCACCCCTCCATCCTGCCAGCGGGGTCCGACGTCGGCACGGGCGGCTGCATGCCGGTCGTCACTGTCCGCCCGTGGAGGCGGCTGGTAGAAAGGACACATGGCCGTCCGCACACCTGATCCCGAACCAGAACCCGACGACGGCATCGGCGGGTTCGGCGACGCGAAGCCCCCGGCGCCCGATGCGAACCCGGGGTGGCTGAGCGAGTTCGAGCTGGAGGAGGCGCGCCGTCGCCTGCCCATGCTCTACGTCGAGGCCATCCCCGTACGCACCGACGGATCGGGTCAGGTCACCGAGATCGGCATCCTGCTCCGGTCCACTCCGCTCGGCGAGATCACCCGCACGATCGTCTCCGGTCGGGTGCGGTTCGGCGAGACGATCCGGGACGCGCTGTTCCGTCACGTCGAGAACGATCTCGGACCCATGGCCTTCCCGCTGCTGCCGCCGCAGCCGCTGCCGTTCACGGTCGCCGAGTACTTCCCGATCCCCGGCGTGAGCGCCTATCACGACGACCGCCAGCACGCGGTCTCGCTCGCCTTCGTCGTGCCGGTGACGGGCACGTGCGAGCCGCGTCAGGATGCGCTCGAGGTGACCTGGTTCTCGCCCGAGGCGGCGGGCTCCGACGCCGTCGCCGCCGAGATGGAGGGCGGCCGCGGCACCCTCATCCGCCAGGCGCTCGCGAACCTCGGCCTGCTGCGCTGACCGGTCCGCCCCGACCCGCGCCGCGCTCCTGCGCCGCGCTCAGGCGGTGGTGAGACGCGCGAGCTCGGCGACGAACGCGTCGACGTCGGCCTCCTCGGTGTCGAAGCCGCACATCCATCGGACCTCGTTGCGCGCGGCATCCCAGTCGTAGAAGCGGAAGCTCTCCCGCAGGCTGTCCGCGATGCCGTCGGGCAGGGCCGCGAAGACGCCGTTCGCCTGGGTCGGCTGCGTGAAGGCCACGCCGGCGATCGATCCGTCGGCGATGCCCGCCTCGATGGAGCCGCGCAGGCGCTGCGCCATCGCGTTCGCGTGCCGGGCGTTGCGCAGCCACAGGTCGCCGTCGAGCAGCGCGATCAGCTGTGCCGACACGAAGCGCATCTTCGACGACAGCTGCATGTTGAACTTGCGCGAGTACGTGAGTCCGGTCGACGCCTCGGGGTTCAGCACCGCGATGGCCTCGCCGAGCATGGCGCCGTTCTTCGTGCCGCCGAAGCTCAGCACGTCGACTCCCGCGTCGCGGGTGAAGGCGCGCAAGGGCAGGTCGAGCGCGGCCGCGGCGTTCGAGATGCGGGCGCCGTCGAGGTGCAGCGTCATTCCCCGCTCGTGGGCGTGGTCGGCCAGGGCGCGGATCTCGTCGACCGTGTACAGGGTGCCCAGCTCGGTCGACTGCGTGATCGACACCACGAGCGGCTGCGCGCGGTGCTCGTCGCCCCAGCCCCAGGCCTCGCGGTCGACGAGCTCGGGGGTGAGCTTGCCGTCGTCGGTGGGCACGGCGAGGATCTTGAACCCGCCGATGCGCTCGGGAGCACCGCCCTCGTCGACGTTGATGTGGGCGGAGGATGCCGCGATCACGGCGCCCCAGCGCGGCAGCATCGACTGCAGCGCTGTGACGTTGGCCCCGGTGCCGTTGAAGACGGGGAAGGCCTCGACGCCCTCGCCGAAGTGGGAGCGGAAGACCTCCTGCAGACGCTCGGTGTAGGCGTCCTCGCCGTAGGCGATCTGGTGCCCGCCGTTGGCCTCCGCGATGGCCGCGAGGACCTCGGGGTGGACGCCGGAGTAGTTGTCGCTGGCGAAGCCGCGGATCGCGGGATCATGCTGAATGCTCACCGGTCAAGCCTAATCGGCGCCGCAGATGCCCCTACCCAATGTCGGAGGGGAGTCCTACCCTCGGAGCCATGGAACGCACAGCCGCCCAGCGGGCCTTCGCGAACGTTCTCGTCAACACGCTCATCGCCAACGTGACGACGAGCTTCCTCTGGTTCGCGCTCACGTTCTGGGTCTACATCGAGACCCAGTCGGTGCTGGCCACGGGCATCATCGGCGGTGCGTACATGCTGTTCATCGCGTTCTTCGCGATGATCTTCGGCACCATCGTCGACCGGCACCGCAAGCACACGGTCATGCTGCTGTCGAGCGTGATCTCCGCCGCGGCGTTCCTGGTCGCCGGCGTGCTCTACGTCTGGCAGCCGGAGTCCGCCCTGCTCGACCTCGGCGGGCCGTGGTTCTGGATGTTCTCGCTCGTGATCCTCTTCGGCGGCGTGATCGAGCAGCTGCGCAACATCGCGCTGTCCACGACCGTGACGCTGCTGGTGCCGGAGGAGCGGCGGGCCAACGCCAACGGGCTCGTCGGCACGGTGCAGGGCCTGGCCTTCCTCGTCACGAGCGTGTTCTCCGGGCTCTCGATCGGATTCCTCGGCATGGGGTGGACCCTCGGCATCGCGATCGTGGCCATGGTTCTGACCTTCGTGCATCTGCTGTTCATCCGCATCCCCGAGGGGGCGCCCCAGCCCGATCCGAACGCGCCGAGCGCGCTCGACTTCCGCGGAAGCGTGGCGGCGATCAGGCTCGCCCCCGGGCTCTTCGCGTTGATCGTCTTCTCGACCTTCAACAACCTCATCGGCGGCGTCTACATGGCGCTCATGGACCCGTACGGGCTCACGCTGTTCGACGCGCAGATGTGGGGCTTCGCGCTCGCGTTCTCGTCGACGGGCTTCATCATCGGCGGGGCGCTGGTCGCGAAGTTCGGTCTCGGCGCGAAACCCATGCGCACGCTGCTGCTCGTGGTCATCGCGATGGGGCTGCTGGGCTCGCTCTTCATGCTGCGCGAGTGGTGGCCGCTGTACGTGCTGGGCATGTGGGTGTACATGGCTCTCGTCCCGCCCGCAGAGGCGGCCGAGCAGACGGTGATCCAGAAGGTGGTCAGGTACGACCGACAGGGGCGCGTGTTCGGGGTCGCGGCGGCCATGGAGGCAGCGGCAGCGCCGATCACGGCGTTCCTCATCGCCCCGATCGCGGAGTTCCTGATCATCCCGTACATGGACTCGCCCGCCGGTCAGCGCCAGTGGGGGTGGCTGCTGGGCGAAGGCGACGCACGCGGCATCGCCCTGATCTGCCTCTTCGCCGGACTGATCATGGTCGTCGTGGGCGGCCTCGCCTTCCTCACGAAGTCGTACCGCAGGCTGACCGACCTCTATGCGAACGCTCCGGAGCAGGATCCCCAGGGCGACGCGAGCCACGCCGCTGATGCGGGGGAGACGACGACGGACGGGGACGCCACGGATGCCTGGGCGTCGACCGATGCCGGTGGCTCGACGGATGCCGGTGGCTTTACGGATGCCGGTGACTTGGCCGATGCCAGTGGCTTGGCCGAGACCGGAGCCCTCGTCGACCCCGTGTCAGCGCGGGGAGGGCGCGCCTCGGCCGAGGACGCGGTCCCTCCGGAGCGGGACCGTGGCGCGGACTGAGCTGAGGGAACACGGGGACGGCAAGGCACCGGAGCCCTTCCCCGGCCTTCGGATCGTGCCGGCGAACGAGGCGCGCTGGGACGACCTGCAGACGATCCTCACCGGCACCGCCGGTCGCTGCCAGTGCGAACGGCAGCGGCTGGGCGACGGCGACTGGTGGCATATGCCGGTCGATGAGCGCCGAAACCTGCTGCGCAGCGAAGCGCACTGCGACGACCCGCGCGCGACCGAGACCATCGGCCTCATCGCCTCTCTCGATGCCGAGCCGGTCGCCTGGTGCGCGGTCGACCGGCGCAGCGTCTACGGGCGACTGCGCGGCTCGTCGGTGCCGTGGAAGGGGCGCGACGAAGACGCAGGCGATGAGCGGGTGTGGGCGGTGGTCTGCCTGATCGTCCGACCCGGATTCCGCGGTCGCGGCCTCACGCACCCCCTCGTCGCCGCGGCTGCCGAGCACGCACGCGAACGGGGAGCCTCAGTGATCGAGGGATACCCGATGCTCACGGGCGGGTCGACCGTGTCCTGGGGTGAGATGAACGTCGGATCGGTCGGGGCGTTCACAGCCGCGGGCTTCGTCGAGGTGAGCCATCCCACCACGCGCCGCGTCGTCATGCGTCGCGAGTTCTGACGGCGACGGCACCGCGACATCATCCCCGGGGTGAGGCGACGTCATCCCCGGGTGAGGCGGGGTGCGGCGGCTCAGAGCTCGATGATCCGGTCGTTCAGGGCGTCAGCCTCGGCATCCCACAGGGCGGTCACGGCCGGTGCCAGCGCGTCCGCATCCAGCGCCTTCGCCCGGAAGATCACGGAGGCGGCGCGCAGAGGCCCCCCGGCATCGCGCGCCGCCTTCGTGAACCCCTGCGCCACCGCGCGTCCCCAGGCTTCACTCGCGGCCTTGACCGCGACGTAGTTCGCTCCCCCGGCGAGCGGGCGGGCCACGGCCGTCGACGACACGAGCGCGAAGCGCCCGGTGTCCGACACCTTCAGCAGTCCCTCGAACGCGCGACTCGTGGCCCGCACCGCCTCGAAAGCGGGAAGGAGCGCGTGCAGATCCTCGTCCGACTGCCCGGCCAGGCCGCCGCCCCCGCGCCAGCCGCCCACGAGCGGGATCACACCGTCGACGGCCTCCAGGCCCGACGC
Organism: Microbacterium sp. LS_15; assembly: GCF_041954735.1. NCBI lineage: Bacteria > Bacillati > Actinomycetota > Actinomycetes > Micrococcales > Microbacteriaceae > Microbacterium > Microbacterium sp. LS_15. The sequence goes on from NZ_JAVAYD010000003.1 coordinate 37,340, forward strand.
GAGTCCGCTCATCTCCGTCAGGGACGTGGCGTCCGCGACCACGGTCTCGGCGCCCCGCTCCCGCAGCGGCGCGAGCCGGTCATCCGATCGACCGGTCGCGATCACGCGGGCACCCGCTGCGACGAGCGACGTCGCCACGGCGAGGCCCGACGCACTCGTGGCTCCGGCCAGGACGATGGTGCGGCCATCGACGCTCATGTGATTCCCTTCGCGGACGGTCGATTTCGGCGGTGATGAGGAGGTTCTGCGGCCATCCTGGGACGAGATGGCCGCAGAACCTGTGTTCGGCCGCAGAAAGCGCGCCGAATCCAGGCAGAGGGCTCCGAGTCAGACGTCGGTGCCGCGGATGCCGACCGTCGACTCGATGACGGGCTTCATCTTCTTGTCGAGGGCCTCGAAGAACATCGACAGCGGGAACTCGTCGTCGAGCACGGCATCCGTGTAGCCCTTGGGTGCACCGGCCAGGATCTCGTCAGGCAGCCCGCGCGCCCACTGCGACGCCGGGTTCGGGGTGAGCACCGAACGGACGAGGTCGTAGGCTGCGAGCCAGTGGGCGGTCTTCGGGCGGTCGATCGACCGCCAGTACAGCTCGTCGATCGCGTCGCCGAGGGCGACGACCGCGTCGGGCACGGCGTCCCAGTCGAACGCGAGGGCCGTGTCGGTCCAGTGCAGCACGCCGCGCTGGTGCAGCCACGCGAACAGCAGCTGCCCGCCGAGGCCGTCGTAGTTGCGCACTCGCGATCCCGTGATCGCGAAGCGGAAGATCCGGTCGAAGATCACCGCGTACTGCACGAGGTCGGCGTGCTCGAGCATCTCCCGCTCGGCGGCGGTGACCTCGTCGCCCGCGTCCACCCGCGCCGACAGGCTGCGCTGGATCTTCACCGACTCGCGGAACGCGGTCAGGTCGCACCGCAGCTCTTCGAGCGAGTAGAGGAAGAACGGCATGCGCTGCTTGATCATGAACGGATCGAACGGCAGGTCGCCGCGCATGTGGGTGCGGTCGTGGATGATGTCCCACATCACGAACGCGCGCTCGGTGAGGGCCTGGTCGTCGAGCATCGCGGCAGCGCGCTCGGGCAGGTCGAGCTTCGTGATCTCGGCGGCGGCACGCGTGACGCGGCGGTACCGGGCCGCCTCGCGGTCCTGGAAGATCGCGCCCCAGGTGAACGAGGGGATCTCCCGCATCGCGACGGTCTCGGGGAAGAGCACGGCCGAGTTCGTGTCGTATCCCGGGGTGAAGTCGACCAGACGCAGCGAGACGAACAGCTTGTTGCCGTAATCGCCTGCTTCGAGGGCGGCGATGAACTCCGGCCAGATGGTCTCCACGATGAGCGCCTCGACGAGCCGCTCGCTCGAGCCGTTCTGCGTGTACATCGGGAAGACGACGAGATGACGGATGCCGTCGACGCGGTGCTGCTGCGGCTGGAACGCGTTCAGCGAGTCCAGGAAGTCGGGGGTGCCGAAGTCCGAGGCGGACCAGCGCTCGAAGTCGACGACGGAGGCCGCGAGGTACTCGGCGTCGTGCGGGAAGGCCGGAGCCAGCGCGCGGATGGCGGCGGTGATCGCGGAGACGAGGTCGCGGGCGGCGGCGTGGTGCGCGGCATCCGGAATCGAGCCGTCCTTCACCTGCATCTCGCGGATCGCGATGGCCGCCTCCTTGAGCTGCGCCCAGGCGGCGGACTGCTCGGCGGTCGACGCGTCCTCCACGACCTCTGGCTCGCCGACGATGGCCTGAGAGTTCAGGGTAGGAGTGGACATGGAACCTCCGATCGGGGCAACAGGCGGAAAAATTCCGGTCATCACGGAATCCTGACGATAATCTTACATCTATGGATGATTCTGTCGATCGCGCGATCCTGGCCGAGATCTCTCGAGAAGGGCGCGCGACGCTCGCCCAGCTGTCGGAGACGGTGGGCCTGTCGGTGTCCGCCGTCCAATCCCGGCTCCGCCGCCTCGAGACCCGTGGCGTCATCACGGGATACCGCGCCGTGCTCGATCCGGAGCAGGTCGGCGCTCCGCTGTCGGCGTTCATCGAGATCACGCCGCTCGACCCAGCCCAGCCCGACGACGCTCCGGAGCTGCTCGAGCACCTCACGGCGATCGAGGCCTGCCACTCCATCGCGGGCGACGCCAGCTACATGCTGTTCGTGCGCGTGGCGACTCCGCGCGACCTGGAGGAGCTCGTGCGCGACATCCGCCTCGCCGCGAACGTCAACACCCGCACGACCGTGGTGCTGCAGACCTACTACGAGCACCGGCCGATCGTCACGGTCGCGGCGGGATAGTGCGCGGCTGTCGCGGCGCGGTACTGTGACCGCAACCGACGCTCAGGAGCACGCATGTCATTCCAGGCCTATCTCGACAAGGTCGAGGCCCAGACCGGCCTCACCCCTCGTCAGTTCATCGAACTCGCGCGGGAGAAGGGGTTCGACGAGACGACGAAGTCCACCGTCGTCCTGAACTGGCTGAAAGAGGAGTACTCCCTCGGCCATGGGCACGCCCAGGCCATGGTGCACGTCATCCTCAAGGGACCGAAGATCAGCGACAAGCACGTCGGCACGGGCGGAGCGCACGCCGACAAGAGCGACACGCTGTGGCTCGACGGCAAGGACTCGAACCCGAATCCGTGAGAGGGCGGGAAAGCCGCGGCCAGTAGGATTCCCTCCGTGGCAGCATCCTCCCAGCGCAAGAAGAAGACCCGGTCCGGAACGAGCGGCAACCCCGCGAAGAAGCCGATCGTCGAGGCCGGCCCCATCACCGCGCGCGACTGGATCGGCGCGGCGCGGCTGCGCACTCTTCCGCTGGCGATCGCCCCGGTCGTGATCGGCACCGGTGCCGCCCGCAGCACCGGGCCGGAGTTCCACTGGGTCATCGCCCTCGCCTGCCTCGCGGTCGCCGTGCTGCTGCAGATCGGCGTGAACTTCACGAACGACTACAGCGACGGCATCCGCGGCACCGATGCCGTGCGGGTCGGACCCGCCCGCCTCACCGCCTCCGGCCGCGTGAAGCCTCGCACCGTGCTGATCATCGGCCTCGTCTTCTTCGCGCTCGCCGCGGCCGTCGGCGTCGCGATCGTGATCCGCACGGAGCAGTGGTGGATGCTGGCGGTCGGGGCCGCGTGCATCGTCGCCGCCTGGTTCTACACCGGCGGCAAGCGCCCCTACGGCTACTTCGGTCTCGGCGAGGTCTTCGTCTTCGTGTTCTTCGGTCTGGTGGCGACCCTCGGCACGACCTGGGTGCAGGTGTTCGAGCTGCCGCAGCAGGCCTGGCTCGGCGCCGTCGCCGCCGGACTCTTCGCCTGCGCGGTGCTGCTCGCGAACAACCTCCGCGACATCGATCAGGACCGCGTGGTCGGCAAGCGCACGCTCACCGTGCTGATCGGCCGTCGCCCCACCCAGATGCTGTTCACGCTGTTCGTGCTGGCGCCCTTCGGCATCCTGATCTTCCTCGCGCTGCTGTACCCGATCGCGTGGATCGGCCTGCTCGCTCTCCTCGCGGGCCTTCCGGCGATCCTCATCGTGTGGACGTATCGGCAGCCGAAGGAGCTCGTGATCGCTCTCGCTCTCACGTCGCTGACGGCGCTGCTCTACGCGGGCGCGCTGTTCTGGGCCTTCGCCGGCTGAGGCCGATCCGGGGGCGCGGCGTCAGGCGCGGTCGGTGTCGTCGGTTCGAGCGTCGATTGCGGCATCCTCGACGTCGGCATCGGCCTGCCCGGCCACCGGACGTCCCTCACGGCGCTCGTGGATGCGTGCAGACGCGTCCGACAGCGGCGCGCGCAGGAAGATCATCGAGATGCTGGCCCCGATGAGCGCGGCGAAGATCGCGGCGAGCCACCAGAACTCGCGGAAGATCGGGAAGAAGAACCACATCACGGCGAGCGGGACGAGGAACGCCAGCAGCCGCAGCACGGTGTAGACGAGGAGGGGTGCAGGCTTCTTCACCAGGACAGTCTACGTTCGGGTGCCGATCAGCCGGCTGAGAGCGACCGGCGGCAGTGCGGCCTCAGAGGCCGAGTGAGGAGAGCGGGATGCCGCGCACGACGCGTCGCCACGGGTGCTCGCCGAGCGTCCACAGGTAGCCGGCGTCGAGGTCGAGGGCGAGGTCCTCGCACCCGACCGGCAGTGGGACGGGGCTGCGCTCGAGGGCGTCGCGCCGACCTGTCCAGAGGGCGCCTGGCCGGAGCAGGTCGGACTGCGACACGAAGTGCCGCTCGCCCCAGCGCACGGCGCCCTGCATGCGCGGGATGCCGGGGGCTGTGCGCTCGATCTCGGTGAAGCGTCCCTCCCCTGCGTCGGGGAGCGCGAACTCGCCGATCCGGCCGTCGTCGTCCTTCCGGTACTCGCCGATCAGCACGCGCGGCAGCGGCGCCCCGTCGGCGTCGAACACGCGGCCGATGTACGAACAGCGCAGCGCGACAGGGTGCACGCGGGTGCGCACTGCGACGAGAGCCGTGACGCGCGGACCGCGCCGTGTCGACCCGGCCAGGCGCCGAGCGAGGGCGCCGCGCACCCGGCGGACCCGCGAGAGGTCGAACTCCCAGATGCCGTCGCGGGTGGCGGCGACGAACAGCCGGTCGTCGAACCACGCCAGCCCTCCGGCGTGGATGGGCGCGGGCTGCAGCTCGCCGTCCTCCTCGACCGCGAGCAGCACGTCGAGGTGGCGGGAGCGGTCGAGATCGACGAGGGCGACCCGGGAAGCGAGGTGGTGCCCGTCGAGGCGCTGGCGGAACCAGCTGACCGCGAGCGTGCGCCGTCCGTGCCACACGCCGAGATCGATGCCCTGCGGGTACCAGCGTCTGGTCCACGAGCGGGCGGTCAGCCAGTGCAGGTCGACCGCGTCGCGACGCTTCTGCCGCACGGGGCGCCAGGTGGTTCCGAACGGCCAGAGCATCCCCCCATCGTCGCCGATCCCTCCCTCTGGTGCGAATGCGTCAGGGCGCGTCGCACGAGGTCACCGCCCGTTCACCTGGGCGTCGCCGCCCGGCAACGAGCGCCTGCGACCATGCCGGGACCGTCCACCACCGGGAGCTCCGTGCGCACACCGCTCGTCACCGTCATCCTGCCCGCGAAAGACGCGGGAGCGTTCATCGGCACCACGCTCGAGACGCTGACCAGGCAGTTCGACGACCCGGCGGCTCTGCAGCTCGTGGCGATCGACGACGGTTCCCGCGACGATACCGGCGCGATCATGCGCACCTACGCGGAACGGCTGCCGCACGCCACGGTGATCTTCAACCCGCGCCCCCGGGGCCTGGCGAGCGCGCGCAACCAGGGTCTCGCGGAGGTCGAGGGGGAGGCGTTCTGCTTCCTCGACGGCGATGACTGGATGCAGCCGCGCCGCCTCGATGTGCTCTCCCGCCGTCTGCGGGATCTCGACTGCGACTTCGTGCGCACCGACCACGTGACGGTCCGGGACGGCGCGCGGGCTCTCGTGCGGGCGCCGCATCCGTGGCGTGAGCGTGTGGTGTCGCCGCGCGACGCGATCCTCCCCGAAAACGAACCCACCATGGTCGACTACCCGTTCGCGTGGGCGGGGATGCTGCACCGCCGCGTGCTCGACGAGGGCATCGCCGGTTTCACGCCCGGCCTGTTCACCGCCGAGGACCGCCCGTGGATCTGGCGACTGCACCTGTCGGCGAGATCGTTCGCGGTGGTCGACGCCCCGGCGCTGCTCTACCGCCGGGGCGTCTCGACCTCGCTCACCCAGGTGCGCGATCGTCGACAGATCGACTTCGTCACGGCGATGCGCGAGCTGATCGACATCGTCGAGGCGGATGCCGAAGCCGACCGCTTCCTGCCGAAGGCGGTGTGGACGGTGCTCGCTCTCAGCTCCCGCCACCTCGTGCGGGCGCGGCGGATGACGCCGGCCCTGCGTGCGGAGATGCGCTCCGGCATCCGCGATCTGCTGGGTCGTCTCCCGTCCGGCGAGACCGAGGCCGTGCTCGCCCGTCTCGACGGGCCGCGGCGCCGCGTCCTCGCACCGCTGCTGCGGGCGGTGGAGCGCACGGCATGACCCAGCTCTTCGCGCTGCACAGCGCGTACGCGCTCGCGACGGCGGCGGCGGCGATCGACGGCGGGCTGCTCGGTGACGGCGGCGACCGCGTCCTCGTGCCGTTCGTGTCGTCGCGCGTGCCGGAGACCACCGTCGGCATCGGGGCCGACCCGTCGCTCGCGCGTCTGCGCACCCGCTTCGACCGGGTCGAGGACCTCGACGCGCTGTTGGGGCCGCTGCACCCGAGTTCGTGGACCCCCGAGCCGGCCGATCTCGTCGTGCTCGAGCGGCTGATCACGCGGGCGTGGGATCTCGGCGACGATCTGGAGCTCTTCGTGCAGAGCCCGCAGGTGGCCCCGGCGCTGACCCTCATGAGTCTGTTCCCCCGGGCGAGGATCACGATCGTGGGCGACGGGCTCATGACCTACTCGCCGATGCGGATCAGGCTCCCGCACACGATCGCAGCGCGGATCGGCCGCGTCGTGCACGCCGACGTCGTGGAGGGAGTCACGCCTCTCGTCGGCTCTCCTGGCGCCGAGCTCGTGCCCGTGCCGCCCGCGCTGTTCCGGCAGGCGCTGCTCGAGGCGTCCCCGGGGGAGGACCCGCCGCTCGGCGACGGACCGGTCGTGCTCGTGCTCGGCCAGTATCTCGCCGCTCTCGGCCTCGTGTCCGACAGCGAGGAGGTCGCGCTGCAGCGCGACATGATCGACCTCGCCGCGAACCGGCACCCGCAGCGCATCGTCTTCAAACCGCACCCCTCGGCGCCGCCGCGCGTGACCGACGCGCTGCGCGAACGAGCCGGGCTCCACGGGCTCGACCTCGTCGAGTACCGCGGCCCGCTCTCGGCCGAGGTGCTCGCGGAGCGGCTCGACGCGCAGGCCGTGATCGCCGGCTTCTCGACGGCCCTGCCCACCGTGCGCGCCCTCTTCGAGCGCGACATCGACGCGGTCGGCACGGACGCCGTGCTGCGCCGCCTCACCCCGTTCGAGAACAGCAACCGCATCCCGGCGACCATCGTCGACGTGCTCACTCGCCACGACTCGGCCTACCGGGAGCCCGCGCAGCTGCAGCTGCTGATCGACGCGGTCGGCTACGCCATGCAGCCGCTGGTCGCCGCGCACCTGCGCCCGCGCGCAGAGGCGCTGCTGCGCAGCATCCGCCCCTCCGACCGCGACCGTTACTTCTCGCCGAAGCGACTCGCCGAGCTGCGGCTGCCGGGGGCTCCGGCGCCGACCCTGACCGACCGCGCGCTGCGCCCCGCCGGTGGGATCGGGCGCGTGGAGGAGCTGCGGCTCACCGCGCTCGGCGCGCGACGCCGCATCAGACGGGCATGGCGCGCCCTGAGAGGACGATGACGATGACAAACCCTGCGACGACGACCGGCCGCACGGTCGCGATCATCCCCGCCCGAGGCGGGTCGAAGGGCGTGCCCCGCAAGAACGTGCAGCGCGTGGGCGGAGTGCCGCTCATCGCACGCGCGGTGCGGTCGGCGCTCGCCGCCGACGGGATCGACCTCGTCGCGGTCACGACCGACGACGCGGAGATCGCGGCGGTGGCCGCAGCCGCGGGCGCGCTCGTGGTGCGGAGACCCGACGAGCTCTCGGGCGACACCGCCTCATCCGAGAGCGCGATCCTGCACGCACTCGACGAGATCGAGGCCGTCGGGGAGCCGGTCGACGTCGTCGCCTTCCTGCAGGCGACATCGCCGTTCATCCCTTCGGCGGCGCTCGCCGAGGCCGTGCGCGAGGTGCGCGAGGACCGTGCCGACAGCGTGTTCTCGGCCTTCGAGACCTACGGCTTCCTCTGGGGACGCACGGGTGACGACGCCGCGGTCGCACTCAACCACGAGGCGGGCCACCGTCCGCGGAGGCAGGACCGCGACCCCCACTACCTCGAGACGGGCGCGTTCTACGTCTTCCGCGCGGACGGATTCCGCGAAGCGCAGCACCGGTTCTTCGGACGCATCCGCATCGCCGAGGTGCCCGAGTGGTCGGCGATCGAGATCGACGACCAGCATCAGCTCGAGATCGCCAGGGCGCTCGCCCCATTGCACGAGACGCCGGAGCGCATCCCCGTGCGCGCGGTCGTCACCGACTTCGACGGCGTGCACACCGACGACACCGCGAGCGTCGACGCCGACGGGGTCGAGCGGGTACGCGTGAGCCGCGAGGACGGGATGGGGGTGTCGCTGCTGCGCGCGGCCGGCGTCCCGATGCTCATCCTCTCCACCGAGGTCAATGCGGTCGTGCGTGCCAGGGCCGAGAAGCTCAGGGTGCCCGTGCTGCACGGCATCGACGACAAGGAGTCGGCGCTGCGCGGGTGGGCGGAGGAGAACGCGATCGACCTCGACGAGATCGCCTACCTCGGGAACGACGTCAACGACCTGCCGGCGATGCGCATCGTCGGGTGGCCCATCGCGGTCGCCGACGCGCACCCGCGCGTGCGGGCCGAGGCGCGGGTCGTGCTGTCGCGGCGGGGCGGTCGCGGCGCCGTGCGCGAGCTCGTCGAACGGGTGTTGCCCGCCTGACGGGAGCCGGTAACCCTCCTGTCGCGCGGTGTTCACCCCCGGCGCGTACTCAGGAGGGAGGGCCATTCGACGACCGGAGGAACCATGACTGTCAGCATCGGATCGCACGTCATCGGAGGCGGTCGTCCCGCCTACGTCATCGCCGAGATCGGCCTCAACCACAACGGCGACGTCGACATCGCGAAGCGGCTGATCGACGTGGCGGCGAAGGCGGGTGCCGACGCGGTGAAGTTCCAGAAGCGCACCCCCGAGATCTCGACGCCCGAGCACATGCGCGACGTGATGCGCGAGACGCCGTGGGGCACCATGACCTACTTCGAGTACCGGCACCGCATCGAGTTCGGTCGTGACGAGTATGTCGAGATCGGCGACCACGCGACGATGCTCGGTCTCGACTGGTTCGCCTCGCCGTGGGACGTGCCGAGCGTGGAATTCCTCGAAGACCTGAACGTGGTCGCCCACAAGGTCGCGTCAGCGAGCCTCACCGACACCGAGCTGCTCGTCGCGCTGCGCGAGACCGGCAGGCCGGTCATCCTCTCCACGGGCATGTCGACCATGGAGCAGATCGACCGCGCGCTCGACACCCTCGGCACCGACCGGGTCGTCCTGCTGCACGCCACGTCGACGTACCCGCTGGAGCCCGAGGAGGCCAACCTCCGCATGATCTCGACGCTGCGCGACCGCTACGCCGGCGTGCCGGTGGGCTATTCGGGCCACGAGCGCGGGCTGCAGATCTCGCTCGCCGCCGTCGCGCTCGGCGCCGTCGCCGTCGAAAGGCACATCACGCTCGACCGCACGATGTGGGGCTCCGACCACGCGGCATCCCTGGAGCCCACAGGGCTGGAGCACCTCGTGCGCGACATCCGCGTGATCGAGAAGGCCCTCGGCGATGGTGTCAAGCGCGTGTTCGAGAGCGAGCGCGCTCCCATGGCGAAGCTCCGCCGCATCCCGGCATGAGCGCAGCCGCGGGTAAGGGCGGGGACTCCCTCCGCGTCGTCGCGATCGCCGACGCCGACTCCTTCGTGAAGTGGGCGGCGTCGCTGCTGGGCGGTGTGGACGGCATCCGCCGCCATCTCCTCATCGTGCGCACACCGCTTACCGCCAGCGTCGCCCAGCAGCGCACGGCTCTGGCCGGCACCGGGATGCAGGAGCGCGACGTCACACGCCTCGGTTTCGCCGCCGTGCAGGCGTGGCTCGAGGGGCAGCGCCCCGACGTGGTGCTGCTGGCGGGCCGCGGGCCGTTCGTCCGGCTCCTCGGCCGCGTGATCGATCGGCTCACCCGCCGGCCCGTGGTGGTGGCAGGGCTTCCCGGGATGGCGATCCCGGCGCAGCGCGGTGCGCTCGACTACCGCCGTCACGCCGACCTGCTCGTCGTGCACTCCCACCGCGAGGAGCGCGCGTTCGCCGAGCTCGGGCGGCGCATCGGAGTCGACGTGCCGACGGCGCTCGCGACGCTGCCCTTCGCGCAGCCCCGATCTCGGATGCTGGCGCTCGACCGGGCACGGGCGCTCGCCGCCGGCACGGCGCGGCCGGCGACCACCCTGCTCGCGGAGCGTCCGAGTGCACACGAACCCCGCGCCAAGCGCGAGCCGGCCACCGACATCGTCTTCGCGGCGCAGGCGCTCGTGCCGACCGCCCGCGAGGAGCGCGCCGAGATCACCGCGACCCTCGTGCGAGCCGCCGACGCCGACCCCGACCGTCGCGTGGTCGTGAAGCTGCGCTCGCGGCCCGGCGAGTCCGAGACGCACGTCGAACGCGATCCCTATCTCGACCTGCTGCCAGACCGCAGGCCCGACAACCTCGTGGTGTCGTACGACTCGATGGGCGCAGCCCTGTCGACCGCGGCCGGTCTCGTGACCGTGAGCTCGACCGCGGCCGTCGAGGCGGTCGCGCTCGGCATCCCCGTCATCGCCCTCGACTCTTTCGGGGTGAGCAAGACCCTCCTCAACACGGTGTTCGTCGGCAGCGGGCTGCTCGGCGGACGCGGCGAGGTCATCGCGGGCAGGTTCCGGCATCCGCTCCCCGCGTGGTTGCGCGACAACTACTTCCACCACCCGGCAGAGTCGACCTGGTGGAGCCGGGTCGAGGAGCTCGTCGCGAGGCGGCGTGCGGGCCGCCTGCCGGCCCGCACCGTGCCGGCGCCGCGCGGAGGAGCGCTGCACGAGGCATGGCATCGCGCGAGCGTGCTCGGGAGGCACGACCGCACACTCAGCGGTGCTGCCGCGTTGGCGATCGGGGTGCCTGCGACGGCGGCTCTCGGTCGGGCGCGCCGCGGACGAGTGACATCGGACGGCGGCACCTGGGCCGACGCGACGACCGACTTCACCCTCGAACCGAATCCCTTCCACGACTCGATCCGGCGCTGACCCGGCGCCGCCCGGGAGTCAGCGACGCGGTGCGACGATCGACGGCGGGTTCGCGTCGTTCCACCGCTGGATCGTCTGCATGAGCCAGAACCACGCGAACAGCAGCAGCGCCACGACCTCGCCGATCAGCACGGCCGGCGTCTCGCCGAACACCTGCCGGAACAGCACGGCCGCCGCGAGGAACAGCAGGTCGACGATCAGGAGCCCGGCGATCCAGCGGTAGATCGAGCGCTGTCGCGGCGTGGGCGGGGTCTCGCCCGGTTCCAGCGGCCCGCCCGCGTAGAGCAGGGGCACAGCGGTGAACACGCCGAAGAACACGAGCGTGACGACGAAGTGGATGCTGTGCACCGGCCAGAAGTTGAACGGGAAGAGCTCGTTCACCGACGGGACGAACGCGAGAGCCCAGACGACGGACGCCGTCGCCACCGCTATCACCGAGACGAGCACCGCCGAACGGTTCGGCGTGCGCGTGCGCGCCCGGACCACCGCCATCACGATCACCGTCACGACGACGACGATCGCATACACCGCGATCCCCGCCTTCGCCGACTCCAAGGCCCCGGCCGGGATGCAGTCGGCCGTGGAGGGACAGGGGAGGTGGTCCTGCGCGCGGGAGTCCGCTATCCCTGTGGGCACGATCGCGATGAGCGGTGCGAACACCGCGCATACGTCGAGCAGGGTCGTCGCGCGGTTCCGCCCGGACAGTGCGAGCAGGGCCACGGAGACCGCGATCAGCGATCCTGCGAAGACGTCGCGCATCGGCGTGTAGAACGCGTGACTGATCGACGGGAGCGGGTGCCAGCCGAACTGGAACGGATGCCAGATCGCGACGACGCTCTGCAGCGACACGGCGATCAGCAGTGCGGCGACGACGAGCGCGAGCGACAGCCGCAGGTACCTGTGCGTCTTCTGGCCGGTCGTCGGAGGAGCGGGAGAGGCGGCCATGGTCGTGACGGTACACCGAACCCGCCGACGTCGTCGGAGGTCGCGCGGCGTCGCAGAACGTCGCGTGCCGTCACGGGGCGACACGAGGGGTAAATCCGGGGAATGATCCTGGTGCGCCCCGCCACCGCCGGGTAACGTCGACCCCATCGCGGCGATCCGGGCGGTCCCGGGCCTCAGCTCATATCTGACGGCGTTGCGGGTTCGACTCCCGCCGTCGCGTCCACCGCCTCAGGACCCCTGCGCGAGCCGCTGCTCGATGGGATCCCACCCGCCCTCGAGCACGGCGAAGCCGGCTTCGAGTGTCGCGAGCTGGTCATCGCTGTCTGTGACGAGCAGCTGCATCTGCAGCACGAAACGGGCGAAGACGCGCAGCTCGGCGGTGGGTGCGTCGAGGCCGAGCTCGTCGGCGATGGCCTCGGCGAGAGCATCCTCGTGGCGCAGCCACATCTTCGCCGCGTAGTCGCGCAGCGCGGGGGTCTCGTTGAGGAAGCGCATGAAGGTGCGCGCGACGTCCTCGCCGTGCTCGTCGAGGTTCACGCCGATCTCGCCCCGGTAGAAGTCGTGGATGGCTCGGCTGATCGTCACACCGTCCGTCCGGTCGCGCACGGCAGCGACGAGGCGATCGCGCTGCTCGTCGTCCTCGTCGAAGACGAGCGCCTCCTTCTGCGGGAAGTGCGCGAAGACGGTCGTGGGGGAGACGTCGGCCGCGTCGGCCACCTCCCGGATGCTGACGTTGTCGAATCCGCGCTCCAGGAACATCATCGTCGCCACGTCGGAGATGTTCTTGCGGGTGGCGGCCTTCTTGCGTTCGCGGCGGCCCACCGGCTCGGCAGTCGTCATGTCGACAGCCTATCGCGAAGACGATACAAAACTGGCTTGACACCGAAACTGGTATTGATACAGTTACGGAGTGACTTCACTCAACTCGTCTGCGCGCGGCGGAACGCGCGCCTGGATCATGCTCGTCGTGCTGACGATGCTCACCGTGATCGGCATGACCGTCGTCCTCCCCGTGCTGCCGTTCGTCGTGCTGCAGTACGTCACCCACGAGCACGATCTCGCCCTCTGGGTCGGAGTGCTCGAGGCCATCAACGGCCTGTGCGCCTTCCTCGTCGCCCCGTTCCTCGGCCGCCTCTCCGACCGGTTCGGCCGCCGCCCGATCATCATCGCCGCCGCGTTCGGAGCCGCCTTCTCGATGGCGCTGTTCGGTATCGGCGGCGCGATCTGGGTGCTCGTGCTCGCCCGCGTCATCCAGGGCCTCACGGCCGGCGACATGCCGGCGCTCTTCGCCTACCTCGCCGACATCACGCCGCCCGAGAAGAGGGCGCAGCGGTTCGGACTGCTCGGCGCGCTCTCGGGCATCGGCATGATGCTCGGCCCGGCCATCGGCGGCCTCCTCGCCGCAGTCAGCCTGCAGCTGCCCGTGTTCCTCACGGCGGCGGTGTCGCTCGTGATCGCGATCCTCAGCCTGTTCCTCCTTCCGGAGAGCCTGAAGCCCGAGAACCGCATCCCCGCGATCCGCGCGCGTGACGTGCAGCCCTTCGCGGTCTTCGCAGAGGCCTTCGGTCGGAAGGAGCTGCGCGCCCTCATGATCGGCTTCGGCCTGCTGGCCCTGCCGTTCGGGTTCTTCGTGAACAACTTCAGCGTGCTGGCGCTCGACTCGATCCAGTGGGGACCGACGCAGATCGGTCTGCTCACCGCAGGCGTCGGCATCATCGACATCCTGATCCAGGGCGTGCTGCTCGGCATCCTGCTCCCGCGCATCGGCGAGAGGGGCGTGATCGTGAGCGGCATCGTCGCGCAGATGATCGGTCTCGCCGGACTCGCGATCGTCGCGTCGGTCCTCGCCCAGCCCTGGGTGTTCATCGTCGGCGCCCTCCTGCTGGCGGCGGGCCAGGGGGCATCGCAGGCCGCGATGGACGGCGCCATGTCGAACACGGTCGGCGACGACGAGCAGGGGTGGCTCGGCGGAGCGACCCAGTCGCTCAACGCCGCGATGAGCACGGTCGCGCCGCTCATCGCGGCCGCGCTCTACACGACCGTCAGCCACGCCGCGCCCTACTGGCTCGGCGTCGTCCTCATGATCGTCGCGGCGATCGTCGTCGGCCGTGCGCACATCGCGAACACCGCGAAGCGGGAACACGCCCCCGGCGACGGCGGCGAGCCGGCCGACGAGGCGGCGGTCGATGCGGCGGTCGAGGAGCCCAGCCCCGCCGCGCGCTGAACAGCCGGGTCGGGGGAGGCGTCAGACGGTTCGCCAGCTGTGGTCCGTGATCGCCGCCCCCGCCTGCGGGCCCATCTGCAGCATCCCGCCGTCGATCGCGATCGACGCTCCCGAGATGTACGCGGCCTCCGGCGAGGCGAGGAACGCGATGAGAGCGGCGACCTCGCGCGCGTCGCCCGGACGCCCGAGCGGGATGCCAGGGCGGTCCACCGTGTGCGGGTCCACGTCCTCGTTCCCGGTCATCGGCGTCGCGATCTCGCCCGGCGCGACGCTGACCGCGCTGATGCCGGAGGAGCCCAGCTCCAGGGCGAGGTTCTTCATGAGTCCGCCGAGTCCGTGCTTGGCGGCGTCGTACGCGCTGGCGCCGACCATGGGCTGGTGCTCGTGCACGCTCGTCACCGAGATCAGGCGCCCGCCGTGTCCGGCCGCGACCATGGCCCTCGCCACACGCTGCAGGCATACAAACGCGCCGGTGAGGTCGGTGTCGACGACGCGGTTCCAGTCGTCGAGCGACAGGTCGAGGAAGCGCGTGCTCGCACCGGTGCCGGCGTTGTTGACGAACACGTCGACGCCTCCGAGCTCGGCGATCAGTCCGTCGATCACATCGCCGCACGCGGGGACGTCGGAGACGTCCAGCTGCGTCACCACCGCGCGCGCCCCGTGAGCCCGAACCTCGGCGGCCGTCTCCTCGGCTCCCGCCTGGTCGGAGTGCCAGGTGATGCCGACGTCGATCCCCGCCGCGGCCAGGGCGACCGCCGTCGCCCGTCCGATCCCGGAGTCCGCCGCCGTCACGATCGCCCGTCGTGCCTCCGCCTCGATGCCCGTGCTCATCATCCTGCTCCTCACTCGTCGTCGTTGCGGTCGACGGTACGAGAGCCCCGCCCCGGCGGCCGAGCGGGTTGACGACGGGCGGATGCGGCGCTAGCGAGCCGCGAGCGGGAAGATGGATGACATGGCCGCACCCCTCCGCCCCGGCCTCCGCGTCTCGCCGGGGCTCACGATCCCCGAGACGGAGCTGTCGTGGCGCTTCTCCCGCTCCTCCGGGCCTGGGGGTCAGGGCGTGAACACGGCGGACTCGCGGGTCGAGCTCAGCTGGGACGTCGCGGGCAGCCCCGTGCTCACTCCCGAGCAGCGCGCGCGTCTCCTCGACCGGCTCGCATCGCGGCTCGTCAACGGAGTCGTGACGATCGCGGCATCCGAGCACCGCGCGCAGCTGCGCAACAGGGATGCCGCGCGCGAGCGTCTCGCGGCCCTCGTCGCCTCCGCGCTCCGACCTCCGGCTCCGCCGCGACGCCCCACGAAACCCAGCCGGGGGTCGAAGGAGCGTCGCCTGACCGCGAAGCACCGCCGCACGGACGTCAAGCAGATGCGGCGTCGGCCGCGCGACGTCTGACGCGCGTCGCACTTGTGCACCCGCGTCGCAGGATGCCCCCGAGAACCTGCGACGCGCGCGTACATCTGCGACGCGGGTCCACCCCCACCGTCAGTCCTTCCCGCCTCCGCGCACGAGCTCGAGCCCGGCACCGGCGAACTGCCGCAGGGTGGCGTCGGGGAGGAACGCGCGGGTGAGCGCCGGCCCGATCGCGGCGAGGTCGCTCTCATCGCGGAACAGCAGGTACATGGTCTCGTAGCGCGGGTGGAACTTCTGCTTGAAGCGGTGCAGCGACCCGAAGCCGTACACGGGTTCGAGCGCGTCGGCGAGGCGGTCGCTCAGCGCGGCGATCATGCCGGCGTCCGGCGGGTAGTCGTGGGCGAGCGGTGCCCCGGAGAGCGACATGATCTGCGCTCCCTCGTCGGAGAACTGCCTGGCCGACGAGCCGATGAGGAACTCCATGACCGGTCCGAACCCGCCGTCGCGTCGCCGCATGAGATCGAGAGTCCAGCCGCGCACGACGCCCCCTTCGCCGTAGACCGGCAGCCACGACAGGAATCCGTCGACGTCGCCGTTCGGCGCGAGGGCGAGGGCGAGCCGCACCTCGGGATCCTCCGCCTCCTCCAGGGTGCCGAGGGTGAAGCGCATCTCCGGCAGGTCCTTGTCGCCGACCCAGGCCTCGGAGATCGCGCGCACCTGCTGCTGCACGCCCCACGACTCCGACTTGAGGCGCGTCATCCGGAAGGTCATCTCCTCGCGGCCCGCCCTGTTCAGCGAGGTGCGCACCGCGTTCCAGCGCTTGCCGGTGAACTCGAGCCCCGGCAGGTCGACGATCGTGTCGTCGGCGACGACGAGGCTGCGCCATCCCTCCGGCACCGCGTCGCGCGTGGCTTCGTCGGCGCTGAAGAAGCAGGGCACGAGTCCGGCCTGCTCGGCCGTGCGGACGAAGTCGGCGACCGCCTCGCCGCGGCTCTCGGCGGGGCCGATCGGGTCGGCGAGGGCGAGCGCCACTCCCGCCCGTCGCTGATACGCGACGATGCCGCCGCCCGAGAGGCGGGCGTAGCTGTTGCCCTCCCACGTCGTCATCCACGACAGCGTGCCGCCGCCGTGCGCACGCAAGGCGGTCTTGACGTCGTCGACGGTGGGCGCGGGCTGGACGCCGAGCAGCGAGCGCCGCTTGGCTCGGAACGCCCGACGGACGCCGACGAGGTAGGCGAGCATGATGATCCACAGGAAGCCGTTCGCGAGCGCGAGCTCGGTCTCGCCGTCCCACCGGAAGTCCACCTGGGCCTGGCTGAACACCGTGATGAGGGTGAGCACGAGCGCGGCGATCAGCACGTTGAAGAGCCCGAGCAGGATCGCGAGCACCCACGCGTAGCGGCGCCCGCGACGCAGCCCGTTCACGAGCACGAGGATCACGACGAGGTCGATCGCGAGATCGATGAACCCGCCGGACACCGGCTCGGTGGGCCCGAACGGGCCGTCGGTCGCGATGAGTGTCGTGATGATCTCGACCGCGCCGAGCACGAGGATCGCGACGACTGCGATGAGACGCTGTTCGCGCACCGTCGTCCGTGCCACCCGCAGCGAACGGTCGACCGCGAGGATGAGCAGCACGGCCAGCAGATGCTCGAGGTCGGCGACTTTGCCCCAGAACAGCATCGCGATGAACACGAAGCCAAGCAGGATGAGCCAGCCGCGCACGCGCCACGGCGGGCGGAACCGGCCCACCGCGGCCGCGATGCAGGCCATCGTGCCGCCGGACGCGCCGACGTCGAGGGCCTGCGCCTGCGTGCTCGCCCACGCCCACGGGAACTGCGCGAGCACGAACAGCAGCAGGGCGGTGGCGAGGATCGCGAAGAGCTGGCCGATCCAGTAGTAGGCGAGCGCGACGCGGCTGCCGCGCACGTACTCCAGGTACGCCATGCCCCAGAAGCCGGCGATCGTGAACACGTACACCCACGGCTCATTGACGAAGAACGTGCCGGTGAGCGGCGTCCACCACTTGCCCTCGGCGAGGTGGGGCAGGCCGTAGGCGACGGTTCCGAACAGCGGGGAGTCCTCGAACGGGCGCCACAGCCCCTGCGACACGACGCCCACCGCGAGGATCAGCGCCACCATCGTCAGCGTCGCGGGGATGCGGCGCACGACGGCCAGAACGGGATGCGGGGTGCTGCGCGCCTCGGTCATGCGCTCAGCGTAGCGACGGGGGAGCGGTCACGGGAGGGCGGTGCCGGTCCCGTGACCGGGCCCTTGTCGCCGGAGCCGCCGCGGCGTTGGATGGAGGCATGACACCCGGAGCCCGCACGCTTCGCCCCGCGCGACGTCGCGCGCTCGCCGCGGTGGCGACGGCATCCGCTCTCCTGTTGGCCGCATGCTCGGCAGCCCCTCGTCCGGCGTCGCCGGCCGCCGCCGGCTCCGTCGCCGAGGGGCTCAACGCTCCCTGGTCCGTCGCGTTCCACGAGGGCGTCGCGCTGGTGAGCGAGCGCGACAGTGCACGGGTCCTGGAGCTCGGCGACGAGGGACCCCGCGAGGTCGGCACGATCGAGGGAGTGGTGCCGGGCGGCGAGGGCGGCCTCCTCGGACTGGCCGTGCACGAGGGCGAGCTGTTCACCTTCTTCACCGCGGAGGGTGAGAACCGCGTGGAGCGGCGCGAGATCCGCGGCGACGCCGGCGCCCTCGCGCTCGGACCGGCGACGACGGTGATCGACGGCATCCCCGCCGCGCGCACCCACAACGGCGGACGCATCGCTTTCGGACCGGACGGGATGCTGTACGTCACCGCCGGCGACGCCGGCGACCGCGACAGCGCGCAGGATCCGGACGCCCTGTCGGGGAAGATCCTCCGGCTCACCCCCGAGGGCGACGTGCCGGACGACAATCCGGTCGACGGCTCGCCGGTGTGGAGCCTCGGCCACCGCAATCCGCAGGGCATCGCGTGGGATGCCGACGGCACGATGTACGCGAGCGAGTTCGGGCAGGACACGTGGGATGAGCTCAACGTCATCGAACCGGGCGGCAACTACGGGTGGCCCGAGGTCGAGGGCATCGCCGGGAACGACGACTTCATCGACCCGGTGCAGCAGTGGGAGCCGGATGCCGCGAGTCCGAGCGGCGTCGCCGTCATCGGCGCCGACCTGGTCGTCGCGAACCTCCGCGGGGAGCGACTGCGGGTCGTGCCGCTCGACGATCTCGGCACGAGCACGGAGCTGCTGCAGGGGGAGCTGGGCCGGCTGAGGGACGTCGTCGCGGGACCGGACGGCGGCGTCTGGGTCGTCACGAACAACACCGACGGCCGGGGGAGTCCCCGCGACGGCGACGACCGGATCGTGCGGATCGACCTCGACTGACGATCTCCGCGCGCCCGGTGTCCGCGGCACGCGGGAAGATGGAGGCACCCCTCCGATCCCTGACAAGGAGCCCGCATGACCCTCGCCGCATCCTTCGACGCCATCGACGTCGAGCACCTCCGACGGATCGGCGGCCTCAAGTGGTCGACGTTCCCCGACGCGGTGGGCGCCTTCGTCGCGGAGATGGACTTCGGGGTCGCCCCCGGCATCTCCCGGGCCGTGCACGCCGCGGTCGACCAGGGGCTGTTCGGGTACCTGCCGTCGTCGGTGTCCGACGAGATGTCGCAGGCGGCAGCCGAATGGATGCGCGACGTCTACGGCTGGGTCGTCCCGGCATCCGACATCCATCCGATCGCCGACGTGATCCAGGGTCTGAAGCTGGCGATGGAGCACTTCTCGCGCCCCGGCGCTCCCGTCATCGTGCCCACGCCCGCCTACATGCCCTTCCTCACGGTGCCGATCGCCGCGGGGCGCGAGGTCATCCAGGTGCCGATGATCGTGACCGAGGGGCGGTACACGCTCGACCTCGACGGCATCGACGCGGCGTTCCGTGCCGGCGCCGATCTGCTGGTGCTCTGCAACCCGTACAACCCGGTGGGCCGCGTGTTCGACCGCGACGAGCTCGTGGCGGTCGGCGACGTCGTCGCGCGCCACGGCGGCCGCGTGTTCTCTGACGAGATCCATGCGCCGCTCGTGTACGCGCCGGGAGCGCACACGCCGTACGCCTCGGTCTCGCCGGTCACCGCAGGGCACACCGTGACCGCGACCTCGGCGTCGAAGGCCTGGAACCTCCCCGGCCTGAAGACCGCCCAGCTGATCCTCACCAACGACGCCGATCGTGCGATCTGGGAGCCGATCGGACCCATGGAGTCCCACGGCGCGAGCAACCTCGGAGTGATCGCGAACACCGCCGCCTACCGCGACGACCGGGCCTGGCTCGCCGACGTCGTGCAGTATCTCGACGGCAACCGCCGCTTCCTCGGCGAGGCGCTGGCCGCGCGCATCCCCGAGATCGCCTATCGCGCTCCCGAGGGCACCTACATCGGGTGGCTCGACGCCAGGGCCCTCGACCTGGGGCCGACCCCGGCCGACTTCTTCCGCGAGCAGGCGGGCGTGGCCCTCACCGACGGGTCGGCGACCGGGGCAGCCGGAGTCGGTTTCCTGCGGTTCGTCTTCGCGACGTCCCGCCCGATCATCGAGCAGGCCGTCGACCGGATGGCCGAGGCGCTCGCCCAGCGCTGACCGCGGCCTCTCGTCGTCTAACGATCCGGCCTCGGTGCTGTCCGAGACCCTGCGCCCAGAGCCGTCGGCTTCCCGCGCGCCTAGACTGGAGACGTGGCGAGACTGTTGATCGTAGGCGGCTTCCTGGCCGCCGTGTTCTGGGTGTACAGCATCGTCGACTGCGCCGTGCAGCCGTCGACGCGGCACCGGGGCGTGCCCAAGGCCGCCTGGATCGCGATCGTCGTGCTCATCCCCGTCATCGGCGGCATCCTCTGGTTCACGATCGGCCGTCGCCGCGCGAACGACAAGGGCACCATCCGCACGGTCGCGCCCGACGACGACCCGCAGTTCCTCCGCAGCATCAGCAAGAGCGAGCAGGATGCGCGCATCCGCCGTCTGGAAGAGGAGCTCGCGCGCCTCGACGACGAGACCGACGACGGCGCCGCCCCGGACCCGCGTCCGTGACGTCATCGCCGGCGATGGATGCCGCGGCATCCCTCATCGCGGAACTCGTCGGCCACGGCGTCCGCGACGTCGTGCTCTCGCCCGGTTCCCGATCGCAGGCGCTGGCGCTCGCCGCGGTGCGAGCGGCTGACGCGGGCGCGCTGCGCGTGCACGTGCGGATCGACGAGCGCGTCGCCGGGTTCACGGCACTGGGCCTGGCGAGGGAGACCGGCGTCCCCGCCGCGGTGATCTGCACGTCGGGTACGGCTGTCGCGAACCTGCTCCCCTCGGCTCTCGAGGCGTTCCACTCCGGAGTCCCGCTGCTGCTGCTGACCGCCGATCGTCCGCCCGAGCTGCGCGGAGTCGGCGCGAACCAGGCGACGATCCAGCCCGGCATGTTCTCCCCGTGGGTGCGCGACGAGATCGACGCGCCCGTGCCGGGTGACGGCGAGTGGGCGGGTCTCGGGGCGCGCGCCATCTCTGCGGCGATGGGCGGCGACGCCCCGCGCGGTCTTCCCGGAGTCGCCGGTCCCGTGCACCTCAACCTCCCCTCACGCGAGCCGCTGTCCGGCGAGCTCCCCGTGCTTCCGCTGGTGCAGGGCGACGCGCCGCCGCGCGCCGTGGGCGACGCGTTCGTCGTCGAGCGCGGTCCGCGCACGGTCGTGATCGCCGGCGCGGACGCCGGGCCGGATCCCGAGGAGATCGCCCACGCCGGATCCTGGCCGCTCATCGCCGAGATCGTCAGCGGAGCGCGCTTCGGCCGCCACCTCGTGCACGGCTACCGCACCCTCCTCGGCGATCCCGAGCTCGGCGGCAGGGTCGAACGCGCGATCGTGCTCGGGCATCCGACGCTCAGCCGCGAAGTCGCCCGACTGCTGTCGCGCCCCGAGGTCGAGGTCGTCGCGGTGCGCCGCGGCGGCGAGGAGCTCGACCTCAACGGCCGGACGACCTCGGTCGCAGCGGTGTCCGTGGCCGCGGGAGAGAGTGACCGCGAGTGGCTCGGCGCATGGCTCACGGCATCCGCCTCGCACGTCGTCGACCTCAGCGAGAGCGCACCCGACCAGAGCGGGCTTTCCTCGGCCGATCCGTCGGCCCGTCGTGAGGCGATGCGGGCCGAGCTGGCCGCCGTCCGCCGACCGCTCGACCGCGAGCTGCTCGTCGACGCCGTGTGGCGCGCGACCTGGCCGCACGACCGGCTGGTCTTCGGCTCCTCCCGCCTGGTGCGCGTGGCCGACGCGGTGCTCGGGGGCAAGAAGGTGCCCGTGCACGCGAACCGCGGCCTGGCCGGCATCGACGGCACGATCGCGACCGCAACGGGCGTCGCGCTCGCGAGTCAGGCCGGGGGAGCGCCGGGCGTCACGCGGGTGCTGCTCGGCGACCTCGCCTTCCTGCACGACGTCGGCTCCCTCCTCCTCCCGCCCGACGAGAGCGAGCCGCGGCTGCAGGTCATCGTCGGCAACGACGGGGGCGGCACGATCTTCGACGGCCTCGAGGTCGCCGGTACGGCGGGTCGCGCTGCGCTCGACCGCGCGTTCTACACGCCGCACACCGTGCGCCTCGAGCACCTCGCGCGGGCCTACGGCTGGGAGTATCAGCGCATCACGACGCGCGCCGCGCTCGACCAGGCTCTCACGACGCCCGCGGGAGGGCGCCAGCTGATCGAGGTGCCTCTGAGTCGGTGACCGGGCCCGGTCGGGCGGTGTCCCGCCCGGTGTCGACGGGCGGTGGCAGGATGAGCACATGAACGCGCACTCCTGGTCCCGCACCCTGCAGGTGGGCGACGGCTTCCGCCTCGCCGACGTCGACCCGTCGAGCACGCCGGGGTATCACGGTCGCAAGTCCGACGGCACGCGCGACCTCGCGGCGGGGCTCGACGAGCTGAACGGTCTGCAGGAGCGCCTGTTCGCCGAGAGTCGCGTCGGGGTCGCGACCGATTCGGTGCTGCTGATCCTGCAGGCCATGGACTCCGCGGGCAAGGGCGGCATCGTGCGTCACGTCGTCGGAGGGGTCGATCCGCAGGGCGTCGCGCTGACCGCGTTCAAGGCGCCGACGCCTGAGGAGCTCTCGCACGACTTCCTGTGGCGCGTCGAACGTCGGCTGCCTGAACCGGGTTTCATCGGGGTGTTCGACCGGTCGCACTACGAGGACGTACTGATCGGTCGCGTGCGGCAGCTCGCGCCGGCCGACGAGATCGAGCGTCGCTACTGGGCCATCAACGAGTTCGAGGCGCGGGTCGCCGCGTCGGGAACCCGCATCGTGAAGGTCATGCTGCACATCTCGCCGGACGAGCAGAAATCGCGCCTCATGGAGCGCCTCGACCGTCCGGACAAGCACTGGAAGTACAACCCCGGCGACGTGGACGAGCGGATGCTGTGGCCGCAGTACATGGAGGCGTACCAGGCCGTGTTCGACCGCACCTCGACCGAGGCTGCGCCCTGGCACGTGATCCCCGCCGATCACAAGTGGTACGCGCGCCTCGCCGTGCAGGAGCTGCTGCTCGACGCGCTGCAGCAGATCGACCCGCAGTGGCCGGCCGCCGACTTCGATGTCGAGGCCGAGAAGAAGCGCCTCGCCGCCAGCTGATCCCTCGCCGCGTTTCCTCTCGATTCGCTCGCTCGGCGACCGCGTCGGCTCCGGGTCGTCGAGCGAGGAGCGCAGCGACGAGACGGAACGCGCCGGTCAGGCCAGCGCGTCGACGAGCGGGCGGAACTTCACCCGCGTCTCCAGCAGCTCCGACTCCGGATCCGAGCCCGCGACGATCCCGGCGCCGGCGTACGCGGTGACGGCGATGCCCTCGTCGTCGGTCGTGAACTGCGCGCAGCGCAGCGCGATCGCCCACTCGCCGTTGCCGTGGGCGTCGACCCAGCCGACCGGACCCGCGTAGCGTCCGCGGTCGAAGGGCTCCAGCTCGCGGATCGCCTTGATGGCGACGGGAGTGGGTGTGCCGGCGACGGCCGCCGTCGGATGCAGAGCGCCGACGAGATCGAGCGACGACCCGCCCTCGGCCAGTTCCCCCTCGACGTCGGTCGCAAGGTGGAAGAGGTTCGGAAGCTTCAGCAGGAACGGCTGCTCGCTCGCCGCGAGCGCCCGCGTGTGCGGGCGCAGCGACGCGAGCACGCTGTGGACCGCGTACTGGTGTTCGTCGAGATCCTTCGTGCTGGACGCGAGATGAGCGGATGCGGCGGTGTCGGCGTCGGCATCCGCCCCGCGTCCGATCGTTCCGGCCAGCACTCGCGCGGTCACGGTGCGCTGCTGCACGGTGACGAGCGTCTCGGGGCTCGCGCCGATCAGGCCGTCGACAGCGAACGCCCAGGTGTCGGGGTAGCCGGTCGACAGCGCCCGTACGAGGCGGCGCAGATCGGAGCCGGCCGGGATGCTGCCGGTGAGATCGCGGGCGAGCACGACCTTGCTCAGCTCGCCGTCGGCGATGCGCGTGAGCGCGCGTCGCACCGAGTCCTGGTAGCCCTGCGGGGTCTGTGCTCCGGGCCCGACGGTGCCCGCCCAGTGCGGGCCGTACGGCCGGGGCGCGGCATCCCGTGGGCGATCGTCGTCGGAGGAGCGGATGGTGGTGAGCCACGTGCGGCCCCGGTGGCGTCCGACCACGAGGGCGGGGACGACGAGCACGCTGTCGGCGGCGGAGTCCTCGTCGAAGGCGAGTGCCCCGAACGCCACGAGCCCGCTGCCGGGGAGCGAGAGGGGGTCGTCGATGTCGGCGTCGGCGCTGAGCTCGCGCCAGGCGTCGGCGATCGCGCCCGAGCGAGGGCGGCCCGTGCCGGCGCTGACCGTGATGGTCTGCACGACCTCGTCGCCGACGGCGACGATGCCGTCACCGCGTCGCAGCCAGGCGAGCGGACGAGCGGGGTCGGCGTAGGCGAGGGGGTCTTCGATCGGGTCGATCTCTCGGGTCCGCACGACAAGCCTGCTGCTCACGCTCCCAGCCTAGTTCCGCGCGTCGCCCCGGAGCCCCGCCGCTCGGCTTACGCTGAGCACATGAGCGATGCCCGTCCTTCTCCCGGCGCCGAGATGATCTTCCAGTGGCGCAAGTGGGACGGCTCTCCGCACTGGCGTCATGAGTGCGTGTACCTGGGCGCCGACGAGTGGGGCGACTGGATCGGGCAGCCCACGGGCTGGCCGAGTGCCCGTCCCGGCGCGTCGTTCATCGCCGAGACGCCGAACGTGACCCTGATCCCGCGGCGCACGGACTTCGCGCTCACGGTGAACCGCGAGCATCCCCGGGGAATGCGCGTGTACATCGATCTCGGCTGGGATGTGCGGTGGTCCGACGACCCGCTGCTCGCGACGGGGATCGACATGGATCTCGACGTCGTGCGGGTCGTGGGGGAGCGCGGCACCTGGGTCGATGACCGCGACGAGTGGGCGGAGCACAGCGTGCAGTTCGGCTATCCCGCCGATGTACGGGCCCAGCTCGAAGACCTCGCCCTCGACCTCGAGCACCGGGTGCGCGCGCAGGTCGCTCCGTTCGACGACGCGACGGCCGACGCCTGGCTGGATCGGCTGGAGGCTCTGCGGCTCGCGCCCAGGCCCCGCACCTAGACTGGACGCGTGACCCCGAACGATGACAACCGCGCCGACCTCGGCAAGGACCCCTCCCGCGTGAGCGGCATGTTCGATCAGGTCGCAGCGGGCTACGACCGCACGAACACCGCGATGACGGTCGGCAACGATGCGCTGTGGCGCGCCGCCACGACGCGGGCCGTCGCGCCGAAGCCGGGCGAGAAGATCCTCGATCTCGGCGCAGGCACCGCGTCGTCCTCCGCGTCCCTCGCACGCAGCGGTGCCGAGGTGGTCGCCGCCGACTTCTCGCCGGGGATGCTCGCCGAGGGGCAGCGCCGCCACGGGCGCATGCGCAACCTCTCGTTCGTGCAGGCCGACGCGACCGACCTGCCGTTCGCCGACGACGAGTTCGATGCGGTGACCATGTCGTACGCGCTGCGCAACGTGAACGACCCGAAGAAGGCGCTGCGCGAGCTGTTCCGCGTGACCAAGCCCGGCGGCCGCCTCGTCATCAACGAGTTCTCGACGCCCCCTCGGCCGCTCTTCCGCTCGGCGTACCGCTTCTACAACGCGCAGGTGCTGCCCCGTGTGGCTCGGGTCGCCGGGACGAACGGCGCCGCGTACGACTACCTCAACGAGTCGATCAGGGAGTGGCCGGACCAGAAGACGCTCGCCGCGTGGATCCGGGATGCCGGGTGGACCGACGTCGCCTACCGCAACCTGTCCTTCGGGATCGTCGCCCTGCATCGGGCGCGCAAGCCGAAGTCCGGCGTGACGGCGTGACCGTGACGCGCGAATCCGCCCAGCGGACGACGGTAGGCTGAACCCGTGACTTCGAGCCGCGTAGCCCCGGGTTCGCGACTGGCGAGCCGTCTCGGTTTCAGCGACCGCATCTTCATCGGCACCGCCGGTCGTCGCATCGCCCAGGCCATTGAAGACGGGCTCGAGCTCGTCGAGACGGGTCTCGCGGACGACGTGCGAGTCGCCGACCCGTTGGCCGATGCCGCGAGCCGCTACCTGTACGAGGCGGGCGGCAAGCGCATCCGCCCGGTGCTCACTCTTCTCGCCGCGCAGCTCGGCGACGGCAACACCGAGCAGGTCATCGACGTCGCGAAGGCGCTCGAGATCACGCACCTCGGTTCGCTGTATCACGACGACGTCATGGACGGAGCCGACCGCCGACGCGGCGTCCCTGCCGCGCAGACGGTGTGGGGCAACAACATCGCGATCCTCACGGGCGACATCCTCTTCTCCCGCGCGAGCCAGCTCATGTCGCGGCTCGGGGAGCGGGCGATCCGCCTGCAGGCAGACACGTTCGAACGTCTCGTGCTCGGTCAGATGCACGAGACCATCGGGGCGCAGCCCGACGACGACCCCATCGACTTCTACATCCAGGTGCTCGCCGACAAGACGGGCTCGCTCATCGCCGCGGCGACGCAGGGCGGAGTGATCTTCTCGAACGCCCCCGCCGAGTACGAGGAGCCGTTGCGCGTCTACGGCGAGAAGATCGGCGTGGCGTTCCAGCTGCTCGACGACGTCATCGATCTGTCGGCGAAGCCGGAAGACACCGGCAAGGTGCCCGGCACCGATCTGCGTGCGGGCGTTCCGACGATGCCGTACCTGCTGCTGAAGGCTGAGACCGACGCGGCGTCGATCGATCTCGCCGCGCGCATCGACGACGGCGTGGCTCGCATCGCCGCCGGGGAGGATCCCTCGATCCTCGACGACGCCCTCGCCGAGCTGCGCGATCACGTCGGCACCGAGAAGACCCTCGCGCTCGCGCACTCCTGGACGCGCGATGCGATCGACGCGCTCACCGCGCTTCCCCGGGGAACCGTGCGCGAGGCGCTGACGCGTTTCGCAGAGACCCTCGTCGAACGCTCCAGCTGACGATGCGCGGCCGCGAGGCCGCCCGCGCCGGACGTGACGGCATACGAAAGGATCACCATGACCAAGCTCAGACTGGCCATCGTCGGGGCGGGCCCCGCCGGGATCTACGCGGCCGACATCCTCCTCAAAGCCGAGCGCAAGTTCGACGTCTCGATCGACCTGTTCGAGCAGCTTCCGGCGCCCTACGGCCTCGTGCGCTACGGCGTCGCGCCCGATCACCCGCGCATCAAGGGCATCATCACGGCGCTGCGCGACGTGCTCGACCGCGGCGACATCCGCCTGTTCGGCAATGTCCGGTTCGGCGAGGACATCACTCTCGACGACCTCAAGAAGCACTACAACGCGGTGATCTTCGCGACCGGGGCGATTCGCGACACGACGCTCGACATCCCGGGGATCGACGCGGTCGCCTCGTACGGCGCGGCCGACTACGTGAGCTGGTTCGACGGCCACCCCGACGTGCCGCGCGAATGGCCGCTGGATGCGGCATCCGTCGGCGTCCTCGGCAACGGCAACGTCGCGCTCGACGTCGCCCGCATGCTCGCGAAGCACGCCGAGGATCTGCTCGTGACCGAGGTTCCCGAGAACGTGTACCAGGGGCTCCAGGCGAGCCAGGTGACCGATGTGCACGTGTTCGGCCGTCGCGGCCCGGCGCAGGTGAAGTTCACGCCCCTCGAGCTGCGCGAGCTCGGCGAACTGCGCGACGTCGACATGGTCGTCTACGACGAGGACTTCGACTATGACGACGCCTCGAAGGACGCCGTCGCCAGCAACAAGCAGGTCATGGTGATCGACCGCATCCTGCAGTCGTGGCGCAAGCGCGATTCCGTGAACAACGCCGGCGGCACGGCATCCCGCCGTCTGCACCTGCACTTCTGGGCGCGTCCGGTCGAGGTGCGCACCGACGAGTCGGGCCGCGTGGCGGCGCTCGTCTACGAGCGCACTCAGCCCGACGGCCAGGGAGGCGCGGTGGGCACCGGGGAGATGCGCGAGGTTCCGCTGCAGGCCCTCTACCGCGCGATCGGCTACTTCGGGTCGCCGCTGCCTGGCGTCCCGTTCGACAAGAAGCACGGCGTGATCCCGAACCGCGAGGGCCAGGTGCTGGCGAAGGACTCGAACCAGCAGCTGCCCGGCGTCTACGCGACCGGCTGGATCAAGCGCGGACCGGTCGGCCTCATCGGCCACACGAAGTCGGATGCCATGGAGACCGTGCGCCACATCATCAACGACCAGGGGTCGTGGTGGCATCCCGAGGACCCGTCCGAGGATGCCGTCGTCGCGCTGCTTCAGGAGCGCGACGTGAAGTGGACCGATCTCGACGGCTGGCACCGTCTCGACGAGCACGAGATCTCGCTCGGCGCGCCGCACGAGCGTGCGCGCGTCAAGGTCGTGCCGCGCGACGAGATGGTGCGCGTCTCCCGGGGCGAGTGAACGTCATCGGATCGTTGCCGCCCCTCCGCACGTCGGAGGCGACTCGTCAATAGGCTGGGCGCATGCGATTGCGTCCCCTGCTCGTTCTCAGCGCAACCGTCCTTCTCCTCGTGACGGCATGCGCCCCGCAGCCCTCGCCGAGTCCGACGCCGACGCGGTCGTCGTCCCCCGCGCCCACTCCGTCCCCGACCCCCACGCCCGAGGCGGTGGTGGAACCGGAGGCGGCCTTCGACGTGACCTGCGATGACGTGGCCGCCGAGATGTCGGGGCTCGTCGGGGAACCTTCCGCGCCGATGAAGCCGGAGATGAGTATCGTCTCCGGGATGAGCTGGTTGCCCGGGCCTGCCCAGTACATGTTCCAGCGCGCGAACGGCATCGCTTGCTCGGCGGGCGATACGGATCGGCACTGGGAGGTCACGATCGTGCCCGACGCGGCGACGGTGATCGCCGGGGCCACCGAGCGCCAGGGCTATTGGGGTGACATCGCTCAGTGCAGTCAGGGCGAGTGTTCTTTCGAGCTCCCGGACGGCGACGTCCTCCTCTCCGCATCCATCCTCGAGCCCGCCCTGGGCGAGAGCGACACCGAGAGGGTGGGTGAGGTGCTGCGACGCCTGGCGGCGACCGCCGCGGCGAGTATCCACGAGGTGGACTACATCGACAGCGACCTCGTGGGTGCGGCGTGTGAGCGCTACATCACGCCCGAGCAGGTCGATGCCATCGTGGCCGTCGACGATGCGCGGCTCATCACTGCCTTCGGAGGGTGGGGAATTCCGGCCGAGGTCTATCACGTCGTGAACGGCTCACGCATGTGCTACTACGCCACAGCGGAGGTAGGCGGAACCAGCTACCTCATGATCACCGCGCTCCCGGCGGGCGCCTGGGCCTACGAGATCCAAGATGGTGCGCCCGCCGAGGTCGAGGGTGCGGAGAGCGCGAAGGCCAGCGTCGGCCCTTACGCGGAGAACATCCTGGACGTCCGCGTCGGTGCCGACTGGATCCGCCTCGTCACCTATGACAACGGCTCGGGAGCTGCGGATCCTCGTCCGTTGGCCGAGATGATCGTACGGAGCCTCACCGTCGGGGTCGCCGCGCCGCAGTAGTCCGAGTGAGGTCGGCTAGCCTGGCCGCATGGCTGACTGGATCCCCGACGTCCTCGGCGACGAGTTCGAGCAACTGACGCTCGACCTCGGTTCCGATGACGAGGGCCCTGTGGTCGCCACGCTCGTGCGCGCACTCCCGCAGGAGGCCTCTTGGTGGCATCGGGCTCTGGGCCGCGCGAAGCCGTTGCACGGTGTCGACGTGCTCTATGTGCACGGCTGGTCGGACTACTTCTTCCAGAGGCGCCTCGCCCGATTCTGGACGGCGCGCGGCGCGCGCTTCTTCGCACTGGACCTCCGCAAGTACGGTCGCAGCCTGCGAGACGGGCAGACTCCCGGATTCATCACCGACCTGTCGACATACGACGAGGACATCGGCGCCGCCCTCGACGCGATGGGCCGCGGCGGAGAGGGACGGGCGTCGGGGCGCCGGCTCGTTCTGCTCGGACATTCAACGGGTGGTCTGACCCTCAGCCTCTGGGCGTCACGGCATCCGAAGACGGCGGATGCCGTGATCCTCAACAGTCCCTGGCTGGAATTCCAGGTCGCGTCCGCTCGACCGCTCATCGCGCCGGTCGCCGAACTCCAAGCTCGGTGGGCGCCGCGAGACGTCGCGCCGCAGGTCGACCTCGGGTTCTACACGCGCGCCCAGCAGGAGGTCGCGGACGACACCGACCCGATGGACATCGATCTCACCTGGCGGCCGTCGCAGACCATGGCGGTGCACGCGGGGTGGTTCCACGCGATCCTCGTCGGGCACGGGGCCGTGGCGGCAGGACTCGCGATCGATGCGCCCGTGTGCGTCCTGCTCTCGGCGAGGTCGGCTCCGCCGACGCGGTGGTCGGAGGATCTCACTCGCGTCGACTCCGTCCTCGTGGTCGATGACATCGCCCGTGCGTCACTCAAGCTGGGGCCGTCTGTGACGGTCGAGCGGATCGACGGCGCCCTGCACGACGTGTTCCTCTCCCGGCATGAGGCCCGCGAAGAGGCCTATGCGCGACTTGAGCGGTGGGTATCCGGCTGGGTCGCCGTTCACTGAGCACGGCACACCCGCGGCGATCGATCAGACGTAGTGCATCGCTCGGGCGAGGCGCTCCGCGGCGTCGGCATCGGCGGTGAGGACTGCTTCGCGGAAGTCGCGATAGATGCCGAGCATCCGCTCATGGTCGCTGAACGGCACGCGCCAGGCGCGGAGGTTCCTGGCCATGGCCATGCTCGCGTCGTTCAGGAGGGACTGATGTTGCCCGTTGCGGCTGCGACCGCTCAGGAAAGCGAACACAGCCCAGCGGCTCTCGAACACGTGCTCGTGGGGTGCGACCCCCGTCGTCATCTCGTCGACGAGCGCCGCGAGCAGGTTCCGATCCTCCTCCGACATGCGGGCGACGCCCATGCGCGCAGCGATGCCCGCCTGGTAGCCGGCGAACTCGAGGGTCTGCTCGACCATGTCGGGGGTCACCGCGGTCACCTCGGTGTAGCGGCTCGGATACATCGTGACGAGTCCGAGGCGTTCGAGCCGCTGGAGTGCCTCGCGGACGGGAGTGCGCGAGACGTGGAGCTCCTCCGCGACGTCGATATCGCGGACCCGGTACCCGGGAGGCAGCTCGCCTTCGATGATCTGGGCGGCGATGTGCTGGAAGACCTCTTCGGCGAGCAGTTGCTTGCCCTCCCGCGCGGTCGTCATCGTGTTGGTCCTGCTTGTCATGGAATACCCCCCAGTGCGGTCCCCGATCCGTGCCCATGAGCGCCCAGACGGCCACTACATCACGAAGTCGTTCACCTTGCCAGTGACCACGTGTGAACACCGCGCTCTCACAGGAGTGGTCGAGCGGGCCGCGCGTGGAGCGGAACGACGGCGAGCGCGCGCGCACGCACGGACTCGCCACCCGCCGCATCGAGATGCGACAGAGCAAGTGTCCTGTGCTGTGACCGGCATACCGGTATGCGCTTGACGCCTGTGGATGACCGCGTCGAGGGGGTCGCTCTCCGCGCGGCAGAAGAGGGAGAGGAGGCGGGGTCTACCGGTAGTTGATGAACTGCAGGTCGATGTCGAGGTCCGAGCCCTTGAGCAGCGCGATGACGGCCTGGAGGTCGTCACGGCTCTTCGACTGCACCCGCAGCTCGTCGCCCTGGATCTGGCTCTTGACGCCCTTCGGGCCCTCGTCGCGGATGATCTTTCCGATCTTCTTCGCGTTCTCCGACGAGATGCCGTCCTTGAGCGAGGACACGATGCGGAACTCCTTACCGCTCGCGAAGGGATCGCCGGACTCGAGGCTCTTGAGCGAGATGCCGCGCTTGATGAGCTTCGACTGGAACACGTCCAGCACCGCGTTCGCGCGCTCTTCCGTGTTGGCTGTGATCAGGACCTGCTCGCCGCTCCACGCGATCGAGGCACCGGTGCCCTTGAAGTCGTAGCGCTGCTCGATCTCCTTGCGGGCCTGGTTGAGGGCGTTCTCAGCCTCCTGGTGATCCACTTTCGAGACGATGTCAAAGGAACTGTCAGCCATACAGAGAGTGTAACGATCGCCGACGCGCGGGGCACGCGTCGGCGTTGCTACCCCGTCCGCGCGCACGCCGGTCGTACCGTGGGGGGTATGGCGAGGGTCGGGGGACGGAATCCAGCGATGAGCTGGATCGCGGGTGTGCTGTGCGCGGGCGTCGTCGTCGGGCTCATCTGGTTCGCCATCCCCATCGTGCCGACCCTTGCCGCGTTCGCCGGCGACACGCTGCGGACGCTCCTTCCCTGACGTCGGCGAGTCGGAGATCCGCGCCGCGACGGGTCGGACGACACGTCGGCACGCCTCCGATGGCGCGCCGACGGGCGGCGGTAATCTCGCAGAGCACACATCCGATGAGAGGCGCACCCATGAGTGACCCCGAGGTTCCCCAGCCCGAGCGGCGGAAGGACGTCGATGACGTCGTCGACAGCGCGAACGCTGGTCTCGACGCCGCCGAGGCCGCCCGAGCGGACGTCCCCGGACGTTCGACGACGGATGCCGCGGTGGACGACGTGCCCGCATCGCGCAGCGACCCCGCCGCCGATCCCGATCTCGCCGCCTTCGAAGCGGCCGAACGCGACCACCCCGGCACTTTCTCCACGCCGGAGCTGAACGACCTCGCGCGGTCCGAGGAGCGCGACTCCGCGTTCCCCGAGCGGGATGCCGACGCCACGGCCGTCCACTCCGCGCCCGTCGCGCACAGCGAGTCGAGCATGGCGTCCGCCGCCTACTCCGCGCCGGACGACACCGAGACCCGCGTGGTGCCGTCGGAGCCGGTCGTCGCCGAGCGGGCCGAGGCGGCGGAGCCCGTCGGAGCGCCGGCCTTCGCCCAGCAGCCCATCTTCGTCCAGGCCCCGGAGCCGCCGCGCGAGCGCGGCAACCGCGGGACCGCCGGAGCCATCGGCCTCCTCGCCACCCTGGCGTTCGCGATCCTCTACCTGGGCACGACCCTCGGCCTCGGGGCGTGGACCGGAGACGTCACCGCCGAGAACATCGGCGAATCGGCCCTCGCACCGCTGACGACCTGGGGCTTCTGGGTTCCGGTCGTGGTGTTCTTCCTCGGCTTCTGGCTGCTCGGGGCGTTCATCAACCGTGGCCGCTGGGGCCTGTGGGTCGTGTTCGGCATCATCGTCGGCGTCTTCGCCTACGGCGGCCACCTGCTCGGCCAGCTGTTCGAGGAGCGGTTCTGGCTGCTCACCGCCCGTGAGGGAAGCGAGCTGATCGGCGAGCAGCTGTTCGCGCCGCTCGCGATCGCCGCCTTCGTGTTCGGACGTGAGCTCACGATCTGGTTCGGGGCCTGGGTCGCCCGCAGCGGTGCCCGCAAGACCGAGCTCAACGCCGAGGCGCAGCGCGAGTACGAGCGCACGCTCGAGGCGGGCCCGACCCTCTCGAGGTGACCACGGACACCCCGTCGTCGAACCCCCGCGGACCCGAGTCCGCGGGGGTTTCGCGCGTTCTGGCGCTCACCCTCGCGACGATCGGCTTCTTCGCGCTCGCGGTGTTCGGGCTCGGCGCGCTGAGCGTGGCGACCGACACCGACATCATCGCGGTGCGCGGTCTCGGGCAGGTGCCGGGAGTGGCCGGGATGCTCGCCGCCCTCCTCGGCTTCGCGCTCATGCTGTGGTCGTCGCTGCGCCGAGAGCATCCGTCGTTCCTCTCCGTGCCGGCGACCGCTCTCGCCACCGCCCTCTCCCACCTCATCATGCTCTGGGCGGCCGTGCTCGTCGCGCGGGGCGACGTCGTGATCGCGACGGCCGTGGCCGGAGACCTCGTGCGAGGGGGAGCGAGTGCCGTGCTCCTCGCGGCAGCGGCGATCGCGGCATGGTCCGGGGTGGCACTGCGCCGCACGAGGTCGCGCCGTCCTCGATGGCCCTGGGAGGACGAGAACGAGGAGTGACACCCCGCCGTCCTGCGGGAAATCGCCGCGCTCGGGGTGTGCGCATCGTACGCTCTACGTGTGGAGCGCTCGCTGGAGACGCAGGTCGACCAGGCCGTCGAGGCCTGGCTGCGCTGGGTGCCGCGCTGGGAGCCGGCCACCCACCGAGGGCGCGTCGCGCCCTGCCGACGGTGCCTCGGGTCGCCGATCCTCTCCGCGGCGGGCATCGGCGCGAACGCCCCGCACGGAGTGCAGCACGGCCTCTCCACGCGGATGAAGACCATCGTCGACCACGCCGTCGCCGAGTACACGACGCGCAACCTGCCGATGCTGCAGCGGGAGCTCGACCAGCAGGCGGCGCGCAACCGGGCCCGCACGTACCGCCCGGCCGACGACCTCGACCCGGAGTTCGACGGGCTGCCCCTCGACCCGGAGCCGGTTCCCGGAGCGCCGTTCCTCTTCACGATCGCCGGCATGGCCGACGACGAGTCCGCAGCGCTCCCTCCGCTCCCACCGCTGACCGATGAGGCGAAGGCGGCCCTGCGGCAGGAGGTCGCACTGGCCGACGAGTACGCCAACATGGTGGGGCGGGAGATCTGCGGCATCCTGCTCCGTCACCGCATCCGCATCCAGGCCGCGATCTCGCAGCACGTGGAGCCGCAGATCGAGGCGCTGCTGGCCGAGCTGACGCAGTCGCTGGACTCCCCGTTCGATCCGGACGCCTCCTAGCAGGGCGGGGCGCGCCGCCATTTGACCGGTCACGTTACGCGGCATTACACTTGATCAGGTGTGTGCACGTCTTGACGTGCGCGCTGGGCGCCGGCTCCATGGCCGGTCCGCCCCCACGGCATACCCACCACCGCAAAAGCTCGCCGGTTCCGGCGTGCCGGTGGGTCATGATGTGAAACCCATCACGCTGTCACCGTGCAGCACTATGAGGAGAGAACGTGCCAACCATTCAGCAGTTGGTTCGCAAGGGTCGCTCGCCCAAGGTCTCGAAGACCAAGGCGCCGGCGCTCAAGTCGAACCCGCAGCAGGCCGGGGTCTGCACCCGCGTCTACACCACCACGCCGAAGAAGCCGAACTCGGCGATGCGCAAGGTCGCTCGTGTGAAGCTCCGCAACGGCACCGAGGTCACCGCGTACATCCCCGGTGAGGGCCACAACCTGCAGGAGCACTCGCTGGTGCTCGTGCGCGGTGGTCGTGTCAAGGACCTCCCCGGTGTCCGTTACAAGATCGTCCGTGGCGCCCTGGACACCCAGGCCGTGAAGAACCGTAAGCAGGCTCGCAGCCGCTACGGCGCGAAGAAGGGCTGAGTCCAATGCCTCGTAAGGGTCCCGCCCCCAAGCGTCCCGTCGTCAACGACCCGGTCTACGGCGCTCCGATCGTCAGCCAGCTGGTCAACAAGATCCTGGTCGACGGCAAGAAGTCGCTCGCCGAGTCGATCGTCTACAACGCCCTCCGCGGCGTCGAGGCGAAGAACGGTCAGGATGCCGTCGCCACGCTGAAGAAGGCGCTCGACAACGTCCGCCCGACTCTCGAGGTCAAGAGCCGCCGCGTCGGTGGCTCGACCTACCAGGTGCCGGTCGAGGTCAAGCCGCACCGTGCGAACACCCTCGCGCTGCGCTGGCTCGTGAGCTACGCCAAGGGTCGTCGTGAGAAGACGATGACCGAGCGTCTGCAGAACGAGATCCTCGACGCCTCGAACGGCCTCGGTGCCGCGGTCAAGCGCCGCGAGGACACCCACAAGATGGCCGAGTCGAACCGCGCGTTCGCTCACTACCGCTGGTAACAGCTTCGCCCGCCCCCGGCCACCCGCCGGGGGCGGGCACCCCCTCTTCGCAGTACGACTGCCAGAAAAGATAAGGACACTCCTGTGGCACAAGACGTGCTCACCGACCTGAGCAAGGTTCGGAACATCGGCATCATGGCGCACATCGATGCTGGCAAGACCACGACGACCGAGCGCATCCTGTTCTACACGGGCGTCAACCACAAGCTCGGCGAGACGCACGACGGCGCCTCGACCACCGACTGGATGGAGCAGGAGAAGGAGCGCGGCATCACGATCACGTCTGCCGCCGTGACCTGCTTCTGGAACAAGAACCAGATCAACATCATCGACACCCCCGGTCACGTGGACTTCACGGTCGAGGTGGAGCGCTCGCTCCGCGTCCTCGACGGCGCGGTCGCCGTGTTCGACGGCAAGGAGGGCGTCGAGCCCCAGTCCGAGACCGTGTGGCGTCAGGCCGACAAGTACAACGTCCCCCGCATCTGCTTCGTCAACAAGATGGACAAGCTCGGCGCGGACTTCTACTTCACCGTCGACACCATCATCAACCGCCTCGGCGCCAAGCCGCTGGTGCTGCAGCTCCCGATCGGTGCCGAGAACGACTTCGTCGGCGTCATCGACCTCGTCGAGATGCGCGCGCTGGTCTGGCCCGGCGATGCCAAGGGTGACGTGACCATGGGTGCGTCGTACGAGATCCAGGAGATCCCGGCCGACCTCAAGGACAAGGCCGAGGAGTACCGCCAGCAGCTGCTGGAGACGGTCGCCGAGACCGACGAGGAGCTTCTCGAGAAGTTCTTCGGCGGCGAGGAGCTCACGGTCGCCGAGATCAAGGGCGCCATCCGCAAGATGGTCGTCGCCTCGGAGATCTACCCCGTGCTCTGCGGCTCGGCGTTCAAGAACCGCGGTGTGCAGCCGATGCTGGACGCCGTCGTCGACTACCTCCCGTCCCCGCTGGACGTGCCTGCCATCGAGGCGCACGACCCGAAGGACGAAGAGAAGATCATCGAGCGTCACCCCGACGCGAAGGACCCGTTCGCGGCCCTGGCCTTCAAGGTCGCCGTGCACCCGTTCTTCGGTCGTCTGACCTACGTGCGCGTCTACTCGGGCGAGCTCGAGTCGGGCGCCCAGGTCATCAACTCGACCAAGGGCAAGAAGGAGCGCATCGGGAAGATCTTCCAGATGCACGCCAACAAGGAGAACCCGGTCGACAAGCTGACCGCCGGCAACATCTACGCCGTGATCGGCCTGAAGGACACCACCACCGGTGACACCCTCGCCGCGATCGACGCGCCGGTCGTGCTCGAGTCGATGACGTTCCCGGAGCCGGTGATCGAGGTGGCCATCGAGCCGAAGACCAAGGCCGACCAGGAGAAGCTGGGTCTCGCGATCCAGAAGCTCGCCGAG
Organism: Microbacterium sp. LS_15; assembly: GCF_041954735.1. Classification (NCBI taxonomy): domain Bacteria; kingdom Bacillati; phylum Actinomycetota; class Actinomycetes; order Micrococcales; family Microbacteriaceae; genus Microbacterium; species Microbacterium sp. LS_15. Next base: position 74,280 of record NZ_JAVAYD010000003.1, read on the forward strand.
GAGGACCCGACCTTCCGCACGGAGCTCAACCCCGAGACCGGTCAGACGACCATCAAGGGCATGGGCGAGCTGCACCTCGACATCCTCGTCGACCGCATGAAGCGCGAGTTCCGCGTCGAGGCGAACGTCGGCAAGCCGCAGGTGGCGTACCGCGAGACGATCCGCAAGGCCGTCGAGAAGCACGACTACACGCACAAGAAGCAGACCGGTGGATCGGGCCAGTTCGCCAAGATCCAGTTCAACATCGAGCCGCTCGAGCTCGACGGCGAGAAGACCTACGAGTTCGTGAACTCGGTCACCGGTGGTCGCATCCCGCGTGAGTACATCGGCTCGATCGACGCCGGTTTCCAGGACGCCATGAACGTCGGCGTGCTCGCCGGCTACCCGATGGTGGGCGTCAAGGCGACCATCGTCGACGGTGCGGCGCACGACGTCGACTCCTCGGAGATGGCGTTCAAGATCGCGGGCTCCATGGGCTTCAAGGAGGCCGCTCGTCGCGCCAACCCCGTGCTGCTCGAGCCGCTGATGGCCGTCGAGGTCCGTACCCCTGAGGAGTACATGGGCGACGTCATCGGCGACCTGAACTCGCGTCGTGGCCAGATCCAGTCGATGGAGGACGCCGCAGGCGTCAAGGTCGTCCGTGCGTCGGTGCCGCTGTCCGAGATGTTCGGCTACATCGGCGACCTGCGTTCGAAGACCTCCGGCCGTGCCGTCTACTCCATGGAGTTCGACAGCTACGCCGAGGTCCCGCGCGCCGTGGCCGACGAGATCGTCCAGAAGGCCAAGGGCGAGTAACCCTTTCTGGGAGCCGGGTTCCGGCCCGGCTCCCAGGTCACCTACAACTTCACATTCCCTCTCTACTAAACTGAGAATCAAACCCGTAGAGAACCGGTCGCAATCCAGTGCCCGGCACCTCTACAACGACGTCCTGAGGAGGACCCAGTGGCTAAGGCCAAGTTCGAGCGGACCAAGCCGCACGTCAACATCGGAACGATCGGTCACGTCGACCACGGCAAGACCACGCTCTCCGCAGCGATCTCGAAGGTGCTTGCTGACAAGTACCCCTCCGACACCAACGTGCAGCGCGACTTCGCTTCCATCGACTCGGCGCCGGAAGAGCGCCAGCGTGGAATCACCATCAACATCTCGCACATCGAGTACGAGACCCCGAAGCGCCACTACGCGCACGTCGACGCGCCCGGCCACGCCGACTACGTCAAGAACATGATCACCGGTGCGGCTCAGATGGACGGCGCGATCCTCGTGGTCGCCGCCACCGACGGCCCCATGGCTCAGACGCGTGAGCACGTGCTGCTCGCCAAGCAGGTCGGCGTTCCGTACCTGCTCGTCGCGCTGAACAAGTCCGACATGGTCGACGACGAGGAGATCCTGGAGCTCGTCGAGCTCGAGGTCCGCGAGCTGCTCTCCAGCCAGGGCTTCGACGGCGACAACGCTCCGGTCGTCCAGGTCTCCGCTCTCAAGGCCCTCGAGGGCGACGAGAAGTGGACCGAGAAGATCCTCGAGCTCATGCAGGCCGTCGACGACAGCGTGCCGGACCCCGAGCGTGACCGCGACAAGCCGTTCCTGATGCCCGTCGAGGACGTCTTCACGATCACCGGTCGTGGAACCGTCGTCACGGGTCGCGCCGAGCGTGGCACCCTGGCCATCAACTCCGAGGTCGAGATCGTGGGTCTGCGCCCGACGCAGAAGACGACCGTCACCGGTATCGAGATGTTCCACAAGCAGCTCGACGAGGCATGGGCCGGCGAGAACTGTGGTCTGCTGCTCCGCGGCACCAAGCGTGAGGACGTCGAGCGCGGCCAGGTCATCGTGAAGCCGGGTTCGGTCACGCCGCACACCGACTTCGAGGGCACCGCGTACATCCTGTCCAAGGACGAGGGTGGCCGTCACAACCCCTTCTACACGAACTACCGCCCGCAGTTCTACTTCCGTACCACCGACGTCACCGGCGTCATCTCGCTGCCCGAGGGCACCGAGATGGTCATGCCCGGCGACACCACCGACATGACGGTCGAGCTGATCCAGCCGATCGCCATGGAGGAGGGCCTCGGCTTCGCCATCCGCGAGGGTGGTCGTACGGTCGGCGCCGGTACGGTGACGAAGATCATCAAGTAAGCATCTGCTTCCTGCGAAAGGGGTCGGACCTTCGGGTCCGGCCCCTTTCGTCGTTCCCCGATATAACGGTTTGATATATAGGCTTGAATACAACTTGAAGTGTCGTATACCGTGAACCCTGCTGCACTTCGTGCAGCCCGTGTGCGTCTCCCGGGGTCAAGGCCGGGATGACGACTGTCGTTGCGCTCCGCTGAGACCCCCGAGGGGCCGCGGTCCCGCATCCATGGTGTGCATGCGCGAGGGGAGTGCCTGCACGCCGGGGAGTGGCGTGCGGGGTCATAGGGGAGTTTCAGCATGCGTTCGACCCTGCGTCGAAAGAGGAATCAGCGCGCCCGGAGACTGACGGCCATCACCGCCGTCGTCTCCCTCATCGCGGGAGCACTGGCTCTCGGGGTGTCGGCGCAGGTGGCGACCGCTGCGCCGTGGGCGCCGCGGGTGTCCGCGGAGAACGTCGATCCGGCGTCCGCAGGCAAGGACTTCGTGCTCGCGGGCGAGAACGTCGGCTTCGACATCGCCGTCGCGAACACCGACGGGGGAGCGCAGTTCAACCTGAGCCTCGTCGCGACGCTCCCGGCATCCGTCTCCTTCGTCTCGGCCGGCGCGTTCGGCGCCCCGACGGTCTTCCAGGCCGGAGAGGTGCTGCCGAACCGGTCGCGCACGGTCGACACCGACTGCCTCGCGGCCGGCCTTGCTCTGTCGGACGATCCCCCGCTCTGCTCCGTCCCCGAGGGGCAGCAGGTCTGGGTGTGGTCGAACGTCAACGACCTTCCGCAGGGCGCGACCGTCTCGTCGACGGTCACGGTTGCTCCGATCGCCGACCTGTACCCCGTCGGCGGCGAGGTCGGCTTCTCGATCCGCGCGTACACGAGCGACGACCCCTCCCGCCTTCCCACGTTCGACGGATCGCCCAGCGTCGCGAAGACAACGACCCACACGTCCGGCGCGGGCACCGCGACCGACGACGTACCCGTGCAGGCCCTGCGCATCGTGAAGAGCGAGCCGAGCGTCGAGAGCGAACTCCTCCGCGGCGTGCACCGCAACGTCACGACCTACACCTTGCGAGTCGAGAACACCACGCGTGGGGCGACGTCCGGCGTGACGGTGACCGACTACCTGCCCGCCGGTCTCGAGTACCTCGGGCTCGCCGCGATCGACAACTCCTCCGGTGCGGAATACCAGGGCGCGGGTCCGGTCTCCGGTGGTACGACCGCCGGGGAGAGCGTGGACACGATCGCGGTCACCGCGGCAGAGGCAGCGGCGCTGGGACTGCCCGGTGCAGGCGTGTACACGAAGATCGTGTGGACGCTGGGCGACCTGACGGCCGGCGCGACGGCAGAGATCCGCTATCACGCCGCCGTGCCGCTCCTGGCCAACGCCCTGTGGCCCGCCGGCGCCGCTCCGGCGGCCGCAGCGGGCACGCAGGCTGCGAACCTCGACAACAACACGGGCGCCTCCACGCGCCACGGCGGCGCCGACACCGCCGAGGCCGCTCAGACGTTCCGCAACGTCGCGGTCGTCGCGGGCACCTACCAGGGGCCCGTGCTCGGCGGCGACCCCGCCTACCGTGCCGCCAGCGACGATGACGACGAGATCATCGAGGCGGTCGACATCCGCGTCGTGAAGGGCGTCGAGTCGGGCGGTCTCTTCACGACGGGCTCCGTCGCCACCTACTCGGTGCGCGTGGACGTGAGCGAGTACGTGGACGCCTCGAACATCGTGCTGACCGACGTGATCCCGAACGGTCTCTGCCCCGCCTTCCCGGTCTCCGGCGACGACGCCGTGCTGAAGATCGACGACCGCACCGTGTCGAAGGAGGGCTGGAACCTCGAGGTCCCCGGCGACGCGTGCAACCTGCCGACCGAGGCTCGTGGCGCCGTGCTCTCGCCAGGACTCCACCTGACCTCCCTCGTCTACACCACGACCGACGGCACGTTCACCGCGACGTTCGCCGTCGACGACCTCGCCGCGGGCGCCTCGTTCACGGGCCAGTACTCCGTGATGCAGCGACCGAACTACACCGGCGCGAACGGCGGCACGAGCTCGGGCGACCGGTTCCTCAACAAGGTCCAGGTCGCGGCCGAGACCACCCCGATCGCGGCGATCGCGAACGACCCGGCGCTGAGCGCCGAGGTCGGCGGCACCCGTCACGCGCTCGACGACTCGTCCGCGCTGATCACCTCGAACTACACGGGGCTCGAGAAGGTGGTCCTGGAGCGGGGCCAGTCGCCCGCCGATGCAGACGCGACCTGGTCCGCGGAGAGCACGACGCCGTTCTCGCCGGGCGACGACGTCTGGTACCGGGTGACGGTGCCCTTCGCCACGGGCATCGACACGCGCAATCCGATCCTCACCGACTACCTCCCCGAGGGCGTCGAGATCGCCGAGATCCAGTACGGCTACCGCGGCATCCCCGGCTTCGGCAACACCGCGGGGCCCGTGACATGGGGGTCGGGCTCGTTCCCGACCGACTACATCCCGAACACTGCGGCGAGCGGCACCTCGCTCACCTGGGAGTTCGGCGCCCACAACCGCAATGGCAGCGGCGACCGCTTCATGCCGGCCGGGAGCGCAGCGATCATCTACATCCGCGCCGAGGTCGTGGCGCAGTCGGCGTCGCGAGACGACGTCGACAGCCCGCTGAACCACGCCAAGTACCAGCAGGTCAACGTCGACGGGGAGATCTCGTTCCTGCGCGACGACGCGGGCATCGACCTCGACTGGGGCGCGACACTGACCAAGGGCATCCGCGCGGTCAACGGTTCCGTGATCGGCGACGACTTCGGCGCGCGGATCCCCACGCGTCAGGTCGTGCAAGGGGATACCGTCGACTACCGCATCGACGTCACGGCGCCGCAGAACACGACGACCGACTACGTCGTCTGGGACGTCCTGCCCGCCGGCGTCACCAAGGCGGACGTCGGCTCGTTCGCGTCGGAGCTCTACGCCGCGGGGACGACGACGGCCATCCCGGCCGGCGACGTCACGGTCGCAGCGTACGATGACGGCGACGCCCTGCCCGACGGCATCTCGCTGGCGAGCGAGTTCGCCGGGCGCTCGGTGATCGCGTGGAAGATCGGCGCCTCGGTGGCCGGCTCCACGGCAGCCACCGAGACCACGGGCGCGCAGGTGCACGGGCTGACTCTCGGCTACACGTTGACGGTACCGGCGGGGGTCGCGGGCGGCGGAGCCGCCGCACAGCTGACGCAGAGCTACACCAACACCGCGGGGCTCGTCAGCTACGCCGTCGAGAACACCGCGAGCCGCACCACCACGGTCGTACCCCAGGGCGACGGGGGAGGGCAGCAGCTCACCACCCGCGCCCCGCGCGACGGCGAGGTCGCGGCATCCGACGACGACACCGTCGGCACGGCCGAGGTGCACCTGCCCGATGTGGCGGTCGACAAGAGGCTCGTGTCGACCGAGGTCGCTGCGGCGGCGAACACGTCGACCGGGACCAGCGACCTGGGCGACGGCTCCCGCAACAGCGCGACGCAGATCGTGCAGGGTGAGAAGGCGACGTTCGAGTACGCCGTGACGATCCCCGCGCGCACCACCGTCCGGGGCGCCGTACTCTCCGACGACGGCAGGCTCGGCATCTCGCCCGGCTCCGGATCGATGGCATACCAGTACGTCGAGGGCAGTGCGGAGTTCTTCGGCCCATCGGGCGCACCGCTGGCGATCGGCGCGACTGCCGACGACTTCCGGTCCTCCGAGCGGGCCGGTGAGACGCACGGCGTGCTCACCTTTCCCGACGTCTACACGAACGAGACGTCGGAGCCGCAGACCTTCCGGGCGCGCATCACGGTGTGGGTGACCGACAAGGACGCCTCGACCGCGGGCAGCTCGCGGGCCGATATCGCCCACGGCACGACTCTCACGAACACGGCACGGCTGACGTTCCTCGACCCCAACGCGCAGGGCGGTGCGCGCCTGACGCGCACCGACACGGCATCCGTCGACTTCGTCGAGCCCTCGCCGACGCTGAAGAAGACCACGTCGTCGGCCACCGTTCCGGCGAACGGGACCGTGACCTACACGCTCACCGCGAGCAACGCGGCGAACCGCCCGGCGCTCTACGACGTCACGGTGATCGACTGCGTGCCGCAGCAGATCACGCCGTCCGCACTCGCGCCCTCCGTAGGCACGGCGCGCATCCTCGCCGACACCTGCTCCGGATCGGCGAACGCGGCGATCCAGAAGGGCACCGGCAGCGGCACCCTCATCGAGTGGACCATCCCTGCCGTCCGCGGCACGGGTGCGGCCCCCACCCTGACCTACACCGGCACGGTCGAGGCACTCGCGGGCGGCGGCTCCCAGTTCGTCAACCGCGCCGAGCTGAGCGGATACACACTGCCCCTCGCCGTGGGCGCCGATCAGGACACGGCCCAGCGCCGCGGCCTCGTCACGCGCTCTGCGGCCGCCACGGTGCGAATGCCCGACGCCTCCGTCACGAAGAGCGCGTCGCCGGCATCCGCAGCGATCGGTGAGATCGTCACCTACTCGGTGACGACGACCCTGCCCTCGAGCACGAACTTCTACGACGTCGTGCTCACCGACACCCTGCCGGCCGGTGTGGAGTTCCTCCCCGAGGGCTCCCGCACCGAGAGCGTGCAGTGGGCGGGCGCGGCGGACCAGCCGACCGTGGGCGCCCCGACGCTGCGCGGCAACATGCTGTCGTGGACCATCGATCGCGACGACATCCTCGCGGCGGGCGATCCGCGCACCATCACCGTGACCTACCAGGCGCGCCTCACCACGGCCGTGACGTCGGCCGCTCCGGTCAACAGCGCCACCTTCGCCTGGAACCGCGTGGACGGGGCGACGGATCCCGCCGAGCGCGGTTCGGCGACGGCATCCGCCCCCGTGGCGATCCTCAACCCCGACGTGACGATCGCGAAGGCGGTCAAGAACACGGGCGCGCCCGACAGCAGCTACGGCTCGGCCTCCCTCGGCGGTCCCGACCAGTCGTTCACCTACCGCGTGCGCGTCACGAACGCGAGCGGCGCCGGCACGGCACCGGCCTACGGCGTCGTCGTGACCGACACGGTGGATGCCGGGATCCGCATCGACACGGCCCAGCCTGCGTTCGCCGGGGCGACGTTCTCCGACGCCACCGCCCTGCAGGAGGGACGAGGCGGAGTGATCACCTGGACGATCGACGGTCCGCTGAGCAACGTCGCCGGGTCGAACACCCGCGACTTCGTCTACGACGGCACGTTCATCGCCGCGCAGTCGCTCGGCAACGGCAAGCTCGGGAACAGCGTCGTCGTGACGAGGTACGAGTCGGCATCGACCGGCGGTTGGGCCTACCGGCCCGGCACCGGCACTCGCCCCGGAGGTGCGCCGCTGACGGCCACCGCCACGTCGGGCACGGCGGACATCACGCCGCGGTTCCCGCAGGTCGCGCTGAGCAAGCGGGCGACCTCGGGTACCGAGGCCTTCGTCGGCGAGTCGTTCTCGTGGACCCTCCAGGCGCGGAACACCGGGACCGGGGGTGCGCAGACCATCACGCTCACCGACACGCTGCCTGCGAACTGGGAGTACGACGCGACCGTGACGCCGCGCCTCACGGTCGGCTCGGCGGCCTCGGTCGCCCTGGGCGCTCCGGCCATCGGGGCCCAGAACGGCCGCCAGACGCTGACCTGGACGCTGGGTTCGGCGAACGGACAGCCGATCCTGCCCGGTTCCGACGGCGGTGCGACGCTCGCGCAGCGCACGCTGCTCGTGACGTTCGCGACCGTGCCGCACCCCGGCGCCGTGACCACGCCCGGTGCCGGTCTGTCGATCAACCACCGGAACACGGTCGGCGGCTCAGCCACCGACGCGACCGGATCGAGGCGCAACGCGAGTGGAGCCTATGCGGGTCCCGACGCCACCGCCGACGCCCACATCGGACGAGCGGATCTGCGCATCGTCAAGCAGGCCGTGGGCGGCGACGCGCAAGGTGCCTGGACCGCCGGCGACACAGCAAGGGCCGGATACACCCAGCCGCAGTGGCGCATCACGGTGACCAACCAGGGGCCGGATGCCGCGAGCGGGCCGTTCCGCGTGACGGACACGGCCGACCTCCCGGCGGGCGTGACGACCGGTGCCTTCACAGCCCGGTACTACGCGAGCGCCGCGGACACCACCGGCGTCGCACTGACGCTGTCGGGCTCCGGCTCGGCATCCGCTCCGTTCGTGGTCGGCGACCGCTCCCGCACGCTGAAGGCCGACGGCACCGACCGCATCGTGCTCGTCGCGAACGTGTCGATCCAGGCTCCGGCGACGGGTACCGCGACGAACACGGCCGACGTCGTCGGTCGCACGTTCGAGCGCCAGGCTGACATCACGAAGGACAACGCCACCTCCGTCTCGAAGCCGATCTCGAGCGCGGCCGACCTCGCGGTGACGAAGACCGTGAACACGACGGAGGTCACCGCAGGCCGTCCCGTCACGTGGGGCATCAGCGTGCGCAACAACGGTCCGTCCGTCGCCGTCTCGACCGACGCGTCCCCCATCACGGTCACCGATGTGATCCCCGACGGCATCAGCGCCGTGCAGGATCCTTCGGCCGGCCTGACGGCGTGGACCGTCTCGGCGTCGAACGGGTGGCCCGCCGCCGCCGGCGACACCGTCACCTGGACGTTCACGGGCGCCCAACTGCCGGTCGGACCGGCGCAGGGCCTGTCGCTCACGGGCACGGTCGACGCCTCGTGGACCGGTGGCGCGGTGCGCAACGTCGCGGTCGTCACCCCCGGCGCGACGACCGATCCGGTCGCCTCGAACAACACGGGCGAGGCGTCGGTCACCCCCGGTGACGACACGACGCTGGCGATCACGAAGACCCGCGTGGTCCGTGAGGGCGGTACGTGGAAGGACGCCGCGCAGTACGGCGGCCCGCTCCCCGCTCTCGTCGCCGGTGAGACGGTCAGCTACCGCATCGTCGTGACCAACAACGGTCCGGCCGATGCCCGCGACGTCCGCGTCGTGGACGAGGTGCCCGGCATGCTCGCCTACGCCTCGGTGGAGGGCGAGAACGGGCGCTGGACGCGCACCGCCGGCCCCGGAACGGACGACACGTTCGCCGTCGCCGGCACCGTGCCCGCGGCGGCCGGCGACAACACCCGGTCGTTCGTCGTCACCTACACCGTCGACTCCGCGCTGACGCCGGGTTCCGATGTCGAGAACCGGGCGAGGGCTGAGGCGACGAACTCGACGAACACCCCTCGCGACGCCGACACCACGGGATCGAACCGCGTGGCCGACCTGTCGATCGTCAAGCAGGCGCTCGGCGCCGATGGTTCGCCCGTCGCCGACGGCGTGGTGCCCGAGGTGACGGCCGGCACCCAGACGCGCTTCCTTCTCACGGTGGCCAACGACGGCCCGAGCATCTCGAGCGCGCCGATCGACGTCTCCGACCGTCTCCCGGCAGGGCTGACGTACGTCTCGTCGACCATCGACGTGGCCGGCGCCGGTGCGCGCACCGCCACCGCCTCGGTCTCGGATGACGGCCGGTCCCTCTCGTGGGCAGCCCTCACCGGCGCCGACACGCTGGCGGCAGGGCAGACGATCGCGATCGTGGTGACGGCCGCCGTCGCACCGGACGTGCGTCCGCAGCGACTCGTCAACACCGCCGACGTCACCGGACCGGAGGACTCCGACCCGAGCGACAACCACGGCGAGGCGTCGATCGACATCGTCACGCTCGCCGAGCTCACGCTCGAGAAGGACGTCGCCGCGGGCCCGTGGATCGCGGGAACCGAGGTCGAGTACACGCTCACGGTGCGCAACGACGGGCCCTCGGTCGCTGATGCGTTCGTGACGGACGTGCTGCCCGAGGGGCTCACAGCCGTGTCGATCGCGGGTGCCGGATGGACGTGCGACGTCTCGGATCAGAGCTGCGAGCGCACTGCTCACCCGCTCGGGGACAGCACGATCACCATCGTGGCGCTCGTCGGCTCGAACGTCCTCACCGGCACGTCGCTGACCAACACGGCGACCCTGTCGTGGAACGACAGCCGGGCCACGTCTCCGCATCAGGTGTCGGACACCGCGGTCATCGACGTGACGACCGAGGCCGATCTGCGCCTCACGAAGACCGCGGTCGACGCCGACGGCGCCGAGGTGGCCACGGCCGTCGCGGGGGAGAGCACCCGCTATCGCCTCGAGGTCGAGAACCTCGGAGCGAGCGACGCGGTCGGCCCGATCTCCGTGGTCGACGAGCTGCCGGTCGGCACCGCGTTCACGGGTCTGGTCGGCGCAGCCGCCGACGCCTGGACCGCGAGGGTCGATCCGTCCGCTCCGCAGTCCGTGACCTTCACGCTCGCTCCGGCCGGTACCGGTCTCGTGAGCGGGGCCTCCGCTCCGACCATCGAGTTCGACGCGCTCGTGGACCCCTCGGTCGGGCACGGCACCGTGCTCACGAACGCCGCGGTCGTGTCGTCGGGCACTCCGGACGCGAATCCCGCGAACGACGGCGATACGGCCGACGTGACCGTGGCGAAGGAGGTCGACCTGTCGATCGTGAAGAAGCATGACGCGGATGCCGTGCGCATCGGCGACGAGCTGCCCTTCACCCTGCAGGTCGCGAACGCCGGGCCGTCGGAGGCGACGGACGTCATCGTGACCGACACCGTCCCGGCCGGACTCGAGGTGCTCACCGCCGTGGGCGACGACGTCGGCAGCGGCTGGACCGTCGAGGCCGTCGAGCCCGTCGACCAGGATGACCCGAGCGCCGGAACCCGAGTCGTCGCGCGGTACGGGCAGCCTCTCGCCCCGGCGGAGGACGCCGCACCGCTCGTCATCGACACGCGCGTGCTGGTCGGCGCGTATCCCGAGGTCGTCAACACGGCGGCGGTCACCGCAGCGGAGATCGGCGATCAGCATCCCGACCGCACGCCGGACGACAACAGCGCGGAGGATGCCGTCGCCGTGCCGCCGATGGCTGCGCTCACGGTCACGAAGACGGCCATAGGGACCTTCCAGGCGGGCAAGACGGGGCTGTACCGGATCGTCGTCCGCAACGACGGCCCGACCGCCGACCCCGGTGCGATCGTGGTGACCGATGCCCTGCCCGAGGGGATGTCCTTCGCCGGCTCGCCCGACTCGACGGTGCGCGTGGACGGACGCGTCGTGAGCTGGATGCTCGCCGATGGGCTCGCGGTCGACGAGGAGGTCACGCTCACTGTGCGAGTGAACCTGGCGCAGGCCGCGTACCCCGCAGTGACGAACGTCGTCTCGGTCGCCTCCGCGAGCGAGCAGACGTCGGCAGCGCGACTCGTCTCCGCGGCGGACGTCGACGTGCAGGCGGCCGACCCGCTCGCGACGACCGGAGCGGAACCGGAGTGGGGCCTCGCCCTCCTCGCCGCGCTCGTCATGCTCGTCGGCGGACTTTTGCTGGCCGACCGACGTCGCCGGTCGGCGGCGGAATAGGAGTTCCCCGGGGAAGAGGTGCGATGGAGCCGCTCGATGACGCTCCGTCACACCTCTTCCTTCCGCGTGCAGTCCCCTCCGTGCAGAATGTACGTGACGCGCGAGATCCCTCGTCGTCGATCAGTGGAAAAGGGGGCCCGCATGGGTATCGAAGACGCCGTCAACAAGGGCAAGGATCTGTACGAGCAGAACAAGGACAAGATCGCCGAGGCCGTGAAGAGCGAGCAGGCCGAGGACATCAGCGACAAGGTGCTCGACGGCGTCGCGGACTTCGCGAAGAAGATCGCGCCGGGTGCGGCCGACAAGATCGACGAGATCCGCGACAGCGCCGACAAGGCCATCGGCAACGAGTGAGCAGCGTCGCACAGACGCACGGCGGCGGCTCTCCGGGGGGAGGGCCGCCGCCTCTCTGCATCCGGGACCGGGTATTCCACAGGGCGGTATCGCGTTTCGGAGCCGGATGCCTTTAGAATGAAGTCGACCGCCTGGGGAACTTGCGGTCGAGGGACGTCGAAGGGGTTCGACCTCCCGTATCCACGCGGCTCGCCGCGTCACAACTGGGGAATCGATTTTGGGGATCATCGTGCGACGCGCGCACTCTGTGCGCCCTGGCGTCTTCCCGCCTGCACGGCGGATGCTCCGCCGTGCCCTCGGTCGAGGATTCCGGCGTCCCTTCACGTCGGGGTCCTCGCGTTCGGTGTGCCCCCTCGCACTGAACGCCCTCCCCAAGCGGGGCGAGGCATGGGGATGCCTCGCCCCGCTCTCCGTCTGAATAGCGGCTCGATGCGACGCTGCTGACAGCGCCGCGCGCACGCGACGGAGCATGTTCAGCGGATGCTCAGCGAGCGCGACACGCCCGGGTTTGCAGAACGGAAAACCGCCGTGGCAGAATAGACAGGTTCGACATTTCGGCGCGCTCAGCGTGCGCCGGATCACCACCAGGGCAGTGCATAGGCGGCGCGACAGCGCAGGGACCTAGGCCGCGGGTGGCAGAACGCCCCCGACACCTTCATCACGAGGGCTTCGCCGTGCGCGGCGGAGGTCGGCAATCCGCTCGCCGCGAGGCGGGCGGGCTGACAGCAGAACAGTGGTGCGCAGACCGGTTCGCAGAACCGATCGAGTGCCGAGGCGCGAACAGCGCCGACGTGCGTCCAATGCCCCTGGGTCACCCGGCTCAGGACGGTAAGACGCTTAAAGAGAGAGAGCAGACAATGGCGGGACAGAAGATCCGCATTCGCCTGAAGTCGTACGACCACGAGGTCATCGACACGTCCGCACGCAAGATCGTCGACACCGTGACCCGTGCGGGCGCGACCGTCGTCGGTCCCGTGCCCCTTCCGACCGAGAAGAACGTCGTGTGCGTCATCCGGTCGCCCCACAAGTACAAGGACAGCCGCGAGCACTTCGAGATGCGCACCCACAAGCGTCTGATCGACATCGTCGACCCGACGCCCAAGGCCGTCGACTCGCTGATGCGCCTCGACCTGCCGGCCGACGTCAACATCGAGATCAAGCTCTGAGGTTCGACATGGCTGACATCAACGCAAAGATTTCCAAGGGCATGCTCGGCACCAAGCTCGGCATGACCCAGGTCTGGAACGAGAACGGCAAGCTCGTTCCCGTCACCGTCATCGAGCTCGCCTCAAACGTGGTCACGCAGATCCGTACCCCCGAGAAGGACGGCTACAACGCCGTCCAGATCGCGTACGGCCAGATCGACCCGCGCAAGGTGAACAAGCCCCTGACCGCCCACTTCGAGGCAGCCGGCGTCACGCCGCGTCGTCACGTCACCGAGATCCGCACCGCGGACGCCGGCGACTACACCCTGGGCCAGGAGCTCACGGTCGACGGCACCTTCGAGGCCGGCCAGCTCGTCGACGTCGTCGGCACGAGCAAGGGCAAGGGCACCGCCGGTGTCATGAAGCGTCACAACTTCAAGGGCGTCTCCGCTTCGCACGGTGCGCACCGCAACCACCGCAAGCCCGGCTCCATCGGCGCATCGTCGACCCCGAGCCGCGTCTTCAAGGGCATGCGCATGGCCGGCCGTATGGGTGGCGAGCGCGTGACCGTCCTCAACCTCACGGTGCACGCCGTCGACATCGAGAAGGGTCTGCTGCTCGTCAAGGGCGCCGTCCCCGGTGCTCGTGGCCGCATCGTCTACGTCCGCAACGCAGTGAAGGGTGCCTGATCATGGCTGACTCCACTCTCGCGCTCGACGTCCTCAAGGCAGACGGCAAGAAGGCAGGCTCCGTCGAGCTGCCCGCCGCTCTGTTCGACGTCAAGACGAACATCCCGCTCATCCACCAGGTCGTCGTCGCGCAGCTCGCGGCGGCTCGCCAGGGCACGCACTCGACCAAGCGTCGTGGCGAGGTCTCCGGTGCCGGCCGCAAGCCCTTCAAGCAGAAGGGCACGGGTAACGCCCGTCAGGGCTCGATCCGCGCGCCGCACATGACCGGTGGTGGCATCGTGCACGGCCCAAAGCCGCGCGACTACTCGCAGCGCACCCCGAAGAAGATGATCGCGGCCGCCCTCCTGGGCGCGCTGAGCGACCGCTTCCGCGGTGACCGCCTGCACGCCATCGACTCGTTCGGCACCGACGGTGCTCCCTCGACCAAGGCCGCGGCGGGCTTCCTCGCCCAGGTCGCCACGTCGAAGAACGTGCTCGTGGTCATCGAGCGCGGCGACGAGCTCGCGCTGAAGAGCATCCGCAACCTCAGCCACGTCCACGTGCTGTCGTTCGACCAGCTCAACGCCTACGACGTACTCGTCTCCGACGACATCGTCTTCACCCAGGCCGCTCTCGAGGCGTTCATCTCCTCGAAGTCCGGCGCCAACCAGGAGGTCTCCGCATGAGCGAGCAGGCATCTGTTCTCCAGACGGCCCTGAACAAGGACCCGCGCGACATCATCCTGAAGCCGGTCGTGTCCGAGAAGAGCTACGGTCTGATCGACGAGGGCAAGTACACCTTCCTCGTGGACCCGCGCGCTTCGAAGACCGAGATCAAGCTCGCCATCGAGAAGATCTTCGGCGTCAAGGTCGCAGGGGTCAACACCCTCAACCGCGTCGGCAAGGCTCGTCGCACCCGCTTCGGCACCGGCAAGCGCAAGGACACCAAGCGCGCCATCGTGACCCTGAAGTCGGGCACCATCGACATCTTCACGGCAATCGGCTGATCCGGGGGATAAAGGACAATCATGGCTATTCGCAAGTACAAGCCCACGACCCCGGGCCGCCGCGGCTCGTCGGTGGCTGACTTCGCCGAGATCACCCGATCGACGCCGGAGAAGTCGCTGCTGCGCCCGCTCGCCAAGACCGGTGGTCGCAACAACCAGGGCCGCATCACGACCCGTCACATCGGTGGTGGCCACAAGCGCCAGTACCGCGTCATCGACTTCCGTCGTAACGACAAGGACGGCGTCAACGCCAAGGTCGCTCACATCGAGTACGACCCCAACCGCACGGCTCGCATCGCGCTGCTGCACTACTTCGACGGCGAGAAGCGCTACATCATCGCGCCGAACAAGCTGAAGCAGGGCGACATCGTCGAGTCGGGTGCAGGCGCCGACATCAAGCCGGGCAACAACCTCCCGCTGAAGAACATCCCGACCGGTACGGTGATCCACGCGATCGAGCTCCGTCCCGGCGGCGGTGCGAAGCTCGCGCGTTCGGCCGGTGCGTCCGTCCGTCTCGTCGCGAAGGACGGCCCCTACGCTCAGCTGCGTCTCCCCTCGGGCGAGATCCGTAACGTCGATGCGCGCTGCCGCGCGACCATCGGCGAGGTCGGCAACGCCGAGCAGTCGAACATCAACTGGGGCAAGGCCGGCCGCAAGCGCTGGCTCGGCGTCCGTCCCACCGTCCGTGGTGTCGCGATGAACCCGGTCGACCACCCGCACGGTGGTGGTGAGGGCAAGACGTCCGGTGGTCGTCACCCCGTCACCCCCTGGGGCCAGGCTGAGGGTCGTACCCGTCACGCCAACAAGGAAAGCGACAAGTACATCGTGCGTCGCCGTAACGCCGGCAAGAAGCGCAAGTAGGAGTAAGAGAAGATGCCTCGCAGTCTCAAGAAGGGCCCCTTCGTCGACGAGCACCTGCTTCGCAAGGTGATCGGTCAGAACGAAGCCGGCACGAAGAACGTCATCAAGACCTGGTCGCGTCGGTCCATGATCATCCCGGCCATGCTGGGTCACACGATCGCGGTCCACGACGGTCGCAAGCACATCCCCGTGTTTGTGTCCGAGACCATGGTCGGTCACAAGCTGGGCGAGTTCGCGCCCACCCGCACCTTCCGCGGCCACGAGAAGGACGACAAGAAGGGCCGCCGCCGCTGACGCGGGGGCGATAGAGGAGAGAGAAATGGTGGAGTCCATCGCACGCGTGCGACACATCCGCGTGACCCCTCAGAAGGCTCGTCGTGTCGTCGCGCTCATCAAGGGCAAGCAGGCCCAGGAAGCTCTCGCGATCCTGAAGTTCGCACAGCAGAGCGCCAGTGAGCCGATCTACAAGCTTGTCGCGTCGGCCATGGCCAACGCGCAGGTCAAGGCGGATCGTGACGGCGAGTACCTCGACGAGCAGGACCTGTACGTGAAGAACGCGTACGTGGACGAGGGCACGACGCTCAAGCGTTTCCAGCCCCGTGCACAGGGTCGCGCTTTCCAGATCAAGAAGCGCACGAGCCACATCACGGTCGTGCTCTCGACGCCTGAGGCGGCTCCGGCCGCTGCGGGCGACAGCAACAAGAAGGCGAGCAAGTAATGGGACAGAAGGTAAACCCGTACGGCTTCCGCCTCGGCATCACCACGGACCACGTGTCGCGCTGGTTCTCGGACTCGACGAAGCCGGGTCAGCGTTACGCCGACTACGTGGCCGAGGACATCAAGATCCGTCGTCTGCTGCAGACGCAGCTCGACCGCGCCGGCGTCTCGAACATCGAGATCGAGCGCACCCGTGACCGCGTCCGCGTCGACATCCACACCGCCCGTCCGGGCATCGTGATCGGTCGTCGTGGTGCAGAGGCCGAGCGCATCCGCGGCGACCTCGAGAAGCTCACGGGCAAGCAGATCCAGCTGAACATCCTCGAGGTGAAGAACCCCGAGGCCGACGCTCAGCTCGTCGCGCAGGGTATCGCCGAGCAGCTCTCTGCTCGTGTGGCTTTCCGTCGCGCGATGCGCAAGGGTCTCCAGGGCGCGCAGCGCGCTGGCGCCAAGGGCATCCGCATCCAGGTCTCCGGCCGCCTCGGCGGCGCCGAGATGAGCCGTTCGGAGTTCTACCGCGAGGGTCGTGTGCCGCTGCACACGCTGCGCGCGAACATCGACTACGGCTTCTACGAGGCCAAGACCACCTTCGGCCGCATCGGCGTGAAGGTCTGGATCTACAAGGGCGACCTGACCAACAAGGAGCTTGCTCGCGAGCAGGCCAACGCACCGAAGTCCCGTCGTGACGACCGTGGTGGCGACCGCCGCCGCGCGCCCCGCAACGAGGCTCCCGTCGCAGAAGGAGCGTCTGCCTGATGCTTATCCCCCGCAAGGTCAAGTACCGCAAGCAGCACCACCCGAAGCGCGATGGCCAGGCCACCGGCGGCACGAAGGTCTCCTTCGGCGAGTTCGGCATCCAGGCCCTCACCCCGGCGTACGTGACGAACCGTCAGATCGAGTCCGCTCGTATCGCGATGACCCGTCACATCAAGCGTGGTGGAAAGGTGTGGATCAACATCTACCCGGACCGCCCGCTCACCAAGAAGCCGGCTGAGACCCGCATGGGTTCCGGTAAGGGCTCGCCCGAGTGGTGGGTCGCCAACGTCAAGCCGGGTCGCGTCCTCTTCGAGGTCGCCGGTGTCAACGAGGAACTCGCTCGTGAGGCACTGACCCGAGCAATCCACAAGCTGCCGCTCAAGGCACGCATCATCAAGCGCGAGGAGGGCGACGCGTAATGGCGATCGGCACCAAGGAGCTCGCTCCGGCAGAGCTCGACACGTTCGAAGACCAGCGCCTCGTTGAGGAGCTGCGCAAGGCCAAGGAGGAGCTGTTCAACCTCCGTTTCCAGTCGGCCACCGGCCAGCTGGAGAGCCACGGCCGCATCCGCGCCGTCAAGCGCGACATCGCGCGCCTCTACACCGTGATCCGCGAGCGCGAGCTGGGCATCCGTGCGACGCCCGCTCCCGTCGAGGCTCCGGCCAAGAAGGCGTCCAAGTCGAAGGCGAAGAAGGCGGATGCCGCTGACGACGCCGTGAAGGAAGAGGCCGAGTGATGGCTGAGAAGAAGGCTGCAGCCGCTGAGGTCGAGCACGCCGCGCACGATGTGCGCGACGCCGAGGCCCGCGGTTACCGCAAGGCCCGTCGTGGCTACGTCGTCAGCGACAAGATGGACAAGACCATCGTGGTCGAGGTCGAGGACCGCGTGAAGCACCCGCTTTACGGCAAGGTCATCCGCCGCACCTCGAAGGTCAAGGCGCACGATGAGGCGAACTCCGCCGGCATCGGCGACCTCGTCCTGATCAACGAGACCCGCCCGCTGAGCGCCACCAAGCGCTGGCGTCTGGTGGAGATTCTGGAGAAGGCCAAGTGATTCAGCAGGAGTCTCGCCTCAAGGTCGCCGACAACACCGGCGCGAAGGAACTGCTCACGATCCGCGTCCTCGGTGGCTCGCGCCGCCGCTACGCCGGTCTGGGCGACACCATCGTCGCGACGGTCAAGGACGCGATCCCGGGCGGAAACGTCAAGAAGGGCGATGTGGTCAAGGCCGTCATCGTCCGCACGGTCAAGTCCACGCGCCGTCCCGACGGCTCGTACATCAAGTTCGACGAGAACGCCGCCGTGATCCTGAAGAACGACGGGGAGCCCCGCGGCACCCGCATCTTCGGCCCGGTCGGCCGTGAGCTTCGCGACAAGAAGTTCATGAAGATCGTCTCGCTGGCGCCGGAGGTTATCTAAGTCATGGCGAAGATCAAGAAGGGTGACCTGGTTCAGGTCATCACCGGACCCAAGGACGAGCGCGGCAAGCAGGGCAAGGTCCTCGAGATCCTGTCCGAGCGCAACCGCGTCGTCGTCGAGGGCGTGAATTACGTCACCAAGCACACGCGCGTCGGTCAGACGCAGCGTGGCACCAAGACGGGTGGCCTCGAGACTGTCGAGGCTCCCATCCACATCTCGAACGTCGCACTCGTCGACCCCTCGACCAAGAAGCCGACCAAGGTCGGTCACCGTGTCGAGGAGCAGACCAAGGACGGCGTCAAGCGCACCGTCCGCGTGCGCTTCGCGAAGAAGAGCGGTAAGGACCTCTGATGGCAACCGAGACTGCCGTGGAGGCTGGCAAGATCCAGCCCCGCCTGAAGCAGAAGTACAACGCTGAGATCAAGAAGGCGCTGCAGGACGAGTTCGGCTACGCGAACGTCATGCAGATCCCCGGCCTGGTCAAGGTCGTCGTGAACACCGGTGTCGGCGAGGCAGCTCGCGACAGCAAGGTGATCGATGGTGCGGTCGACGACCTCACCAAGATCACCGGCCAGAAGCCGATCGTCACGAAGGCTCGCAAGTCCATCGCGCAGTTCAAGCTGCGCGAGGGTCAGGCCATCGGCGCGCACGTCACCCTCCGCGGTGACCGCGCGTGGGAGTTCGTCGACCGCCTGGTCTCGCTCGCACTGCCCCGCATCCGCGACTTCCGCGGTCTGTCGGCCAAGCAGTTCGACGGCAACGGCAACTACACCTTCGGTCTCCAGGAGCAGAGCGTGTTCCACGAGATCGACCAGGACAAGATCGACCGGGTTCGCGGTTTCGACATCACCGTCGTGACCACCGCGAAGACGGATGACGAGGGCCGCGCCCTGCTGCGCCACCTCGGCTTCCCGTTCCGGTCGGACGACGCCCAGGCGTAACACCTTCGACGGGCTCAGCGGCCAGTGGTCACTGAGCCCGTCGAAGTGCACGTACAATTGAAGATTGCGTGCTCATCGCAGGCCGTCTGTCGTGTAACGGCAGCCGGAACCTCATGAACGAAGGAAAACACCCATGACAATGACAGACCCGGTCGCAGACATGCTGACCCGTCTGCGCAACGCGAACTCGGCGCACCACGACTCCGTGACCCTGCCGTCGAGCAAGCTCAAGACGCACATCGCCGAGATCCTCCAGCAGGAGGGTTACATCGCCGGCTGGGAGACCGCTCCCGCCCGCGTCGGTACCAACCTCACGCTGCAGCTCAAGTACGGTCCCAACCGTGAGCGCTCGATCGCGGGCATCAAGCGCGTGTCGAAGCCCGGTCTCCGCGTGTACGCGAAGTCGACCGAGCTCCCCAAGGTCCTCGGCGGCCTCGGCGTGGCCATCCTGTCCACCTCCTCCGGTCTTCTCACCGACCGTCAGGCTGAGCAGAAGGGCGTGGGCGGAGAAGTTCTCGCCTACGTGTGGTGATCCCAGATGTCGCGTATCGGACGACTTCCCATCGACGTTCCCGCGGGCGTGACCGTTTCGGTCGACGGCCGTGAGGTCGCGGTGAAGGGCCCCAAGGGTGAGCTGACCCTCACGGTGGCCAACCCCATCGAGGTCGCGGTCGAGGAGAACCAGGTTCTCGTCACCCGTCCCGACGACGAGCGCGAGTCGCGGTCGCTCCACGGCCTGACCCGCACTCTCATCAACAACAACATCATCGGCGTGACCCAGGGCTACTCCAAGGGCCTCGAGGTCGTCGGCACCGGTTACCGCGTGGCGCAGAAGGGCAGCTCGGTCGAGTTCGCCCTCGGCTTCTCGCACCCGGTCCTCATCGACCCGCCCGCCGGCATCACGCTCACGGTCGAGGGCACGAACAAGCTCACCGTCAGCGGGATCGACAAGCAGGCTGTCGGCGAGGCAGCTGCCAACATCCGCAAGATCCGCAAGCCCGAGCCGTACAAGGGCAAGGGCGTGCGCTACGCCGGCGAGAACGTGCGTCGCAAGGCCGGAAAGAGTGGTAAGTAACCATGGCTCTCAAGTCAAAGTCTGACGCCCGCGCGCGTCGTCACGCCCGCCTTCGCAAGAAGGTCGTGGGCACCGAGGTGCGTCCGCGCCTCGTCGTCAACCGTTCGGCTCGCCACGTCTTCGTGCAGCTCGTCGACGACAGCAAGGGTCACACCGTTGCGTCGGCTTCGACGCTCGAGACCGACCTGCGCGGGTTCGAGGGTGACAAGACCGCCAAGGCCCGCAAGGTCGGCGAGCTCGTCGCCGAGCGTGCGAAGGCCGCCGGCGTTTCCGAGGCAGTGTTCGACCGTGGCGGCAACCGCTACGCGGGTCGTGTCGCCGCCATCGCCGAGGGCGCTCGTGAAGGAGGCCTGGCACTGTGAGTGACAACAAGGAGAACGAAGTGACCGAAGCGGCTGCTGCCACTTCCGAGACCGCTGCGGGCACCACGCAGTCCGAGCCGTCTCGCGACCAGCGCGACGGTCGCCGTGGCGGCCGTGGTGACCGCAACCAGGGCGGCCGCGACCGCAACTCGCGCGACCGTGGCGACAACCAGTTCCTGGAGCGCGTCGTCACCATCAACCGCGTCTCGAAGGTCGTGAAGGGTGGTCGTCGCTTCAGCTTCACCGCTCTCGTGGTCGTCGGCGACGGCAACGGTCTGGTGGGCGTCGGCTACGGCAAGGCCCGCGAGGTCCCTCTGGCGATCTCGAAGGGTGTCGAAGAGGCCAAGCGCAACTTCTTCCGCGTGCCGCGCGTCGCGAGCACCATCCCGCACCCCGTGCAGGGTGAGGCTGCAGCCGGCGTCGTGCTGCTGCGTCCGGCCGCTGCCGGTACCGGTGTCATCGCGGGTGGTCCCGTGCGCGCCGTGCTCGAGTGCGCCGGTATCCACGACGTGCTGTCGAAGTCGCTCGGCTCGTCGAACACGATCAACATCGTGCACGCGACGGTGGAGGCGCTGAAGCAGCTCGAGGAGCCCCGTGCGGTCGCCGCTCGTCGTGGCCTCGAGTTCGACCAGGTCGCCCCCGCGCGTCTTGTCCGCGCCGAGGCTGATGCCATCGCCGCACAGAAGGTAGGTGCCTGATGGCCGCCCGGCTCAAGGTCACGCAGATCAAGTCCAAGGTGAGTGAGAAGCAGAACCAGCGCGACACGCTGCGTTCGCTCGGTCTCAAGCGGATCGGTGACAGCACCGTCCGTCCCGACGACGCGCAGACGCGCGGCTACGTCAAGACCGTCGCGCACCTCGTGAAGGTTGAGGAGATCGACTAATGGCTGAGAAGAACGAAGCCGTCGAGGCCGAGAAGGCCCCGAAGAAGGCTGCCGCTCCCAAGGCTGCCGCCGAGAAGAAGCCCGCCGCCAAGAAGTCGTCCGCTGCTGCGGCCGACGCCAAGGCCGAGGCTCCTGCGAAGAAGCCCGCCGCCAAGAAGGCCGCGCCGAAGACGGATGCTCCGGCATCGCGTCCCGGCGTCCTGAAGGTGCACCACCTGCGTCCGGTCCCCGGATCCAACACCGCGAAGACCCGTGTCGGTCGCGGTGAGGGCTCCAAGGGCAAGACCGCGGGTCGCGGTACCAAGGGCACCAAGGCTCGCAACACCGTTCGCGTCGGGTTCGAGGGTGGGCAGATGCCTCTGCACATGCGCACCCCGAAGCTGCGCGGTTTCAAGAACCCGTTCCGCGTCGAGTACCAGGTCGTGAACCTGGAGAAGCTCGCGGAGCTCTACCCCCAGGGTGGCGACGTGACCGTGAGCGACCTGGTCGCCAAGGGTGCGGTTCGCAAGAACGAGAAGGTCAAGGTTCTCGGCGGCGGCGACATCGCCGTGAAGCTCACCGTCTCGGTCGACAAGGTCTCGGGTTCTGCCGAGCAGAAGATCGTGGCAGCGGGCGGATCCGTCAAGTAACCACTTCATGAGAGGGGTCGGAGATTCTCCGGCCCCTCTTATGGGTTAGCCTGTTCTTTCAGCCGTCCTTCAGGGATCGGCAACCTTTTCAGGAGGAACGTCCCTTGTTTAGCGCCATCGCGCGGATCTTCCGCACGCCCGACCTGCGTCGGAAGATCGGTTTCACTCTCGCCATCGTCGCGATCTACCGACTCGGCTCCAACGTCCCCGCTCCGTTCGTGAACTTCCCGAACGTCGAGGAGTGCCTCGCTCAGAATTCGGGCACCGAGGGACTGCTGGGTCTGGTCAACCTCTTCTCCGGCGGGGCGCTCCTCCAGCTCTCCATCTTCGCCCTGGGTGTGATGCCGTACATCACGGCGACGATCATCACCCAGCTCCTGCGCGTGGTGATCCCGCACTTCGAGGCCCTGCACAAGGAGGGTCAGGCCGGCCAGTCCAAGCTGACCCAGTACACGCGGTACCTCACGATCGCGCTGGCGCTCCTGCAGTCGACCACGCTCGTGACGGTGGCCCGCAGCGGTCAGCTCTTCGGCACGAGCGACCTGGCCGCGTGCCAGAACCTGCTGACGAACGACGTGTGGTGGGCGCAGCTGCTCATCATCATGGCGATGACCGCCGGCACCGGCCTCATCATGTGGTTCGCCGAGCTCGTCACCGAGCGCGGCATCGGCAACGGCATGTCGCTTCTCATCTTCACCTCCATCGCGGCCACGTTCCCCGGTGCCATGTGGCTGATCTGGGAGAGCCGCGGCTTCGAGGTCTTCCTGCTCGTGCTCCTCGTCGGCATCATCGTGATGGGCCTCGTCGTGTTCGTCGAGCAGTCGCAGCGCCGCATCCCCGTGCAGTACGCCAAGCGCATGGTCGGCCGCCGCACCTTCGGCGGCACGAACACGTACATCCCGATCAAGGTCAACATGGCGGGTGTGATCCCCGTGATCTTCGCCTCGTCGCTGCTGTACATCCCCGCGCTCATCGCGCAGTTCAACACCCCGCAGGACGGCTCCGAGCCGGCCGCGTGGGTCACCTGGATCAGCACGTACTTCACCACGGGCAACCACCCGATCTACATGGCGGCGTACTTCCTGCTGATCATCGGGTTCACCTACTTCTACGTCGCGATCACGTTCAACCCGGTCGAGGTCGCCGACAACATGAAGAAGTACGGCGGCTTCATCCCCGGCATCCGTGCCGGTCGTCCGACCGCCGAGTACCTCGACTACGTGCTCACGCGCATCACGCTGCCCGGCTCGATCTACCTCGGTCTGATCGCGCTCATCCCGCTCATCGCCCTCGCCACCGTCGGCGCCAACCAGAACTTCCCGTTCGGCGGCGCCTCGATCCTCATCATCGTCGGTGTGGGTCTCGAGACGGTCAAGCAGATCGATGCGCAGCTGCAGCAGCGTCACTACGAAGGGCTCCTCCGATGACAGCATCCGCTCGTCTCCTCATCGTCGGCCCGCAGGGCTCGGGCAAGGGCACGCAGGGGGTCCGCATCGCGGAGTCCTACGGCATCCCCGTGGTCTCGACGGGAGACATGTTCCGCGCGAACATCAAGGAGGGCACGCCCCTCGGCCAGCAGGTCACCGAGATCCTCGACAAGGGCGACCTCGTCCCCGACGAGCTCACGAGTGAGATCGTGCGCGATCGCCTGTCGCAGGACGACGCGGCGAACGGGTTCCTGCTCGACGGCTACCCGCGCAACACCGCGCAGGTGGCGCACCTCGAGGAGTTCCTCGGCGAGCGGGGCGAGTCGCTGGACGCCGTCATCCTGCTGGACGTGCCTCGTGACGAGAGCATCTCCCGCCTGAAGCTCCGTGCAGCGGAGCAGGGACGCTCCGACGACACGGATGCCGCAGTCGCGCACCGACTCGACATCTACGAGCACGAGACGGCTCCGATCCTCGAGGTGTATGGGGAGCGTGGCATCGTCGACCGGATCGACGGCGTCGGCTCGCTCGACGAGATCACCGAGCGCGTGTTCGCGGCGCTGGCCGCGCGCGGCCTCCGCCTCGCCGCCTGATCGCCTCCCGATGTTCCGCCGGTCGATCTACAAGACCCCCGCTCAGCTGCGCTCGATGGTGGAGCCTGGCCTCATCACGGCGGCGGCGCTGGACGCCGTACGCCCGCTGATCCGTCCGGGGGTGACGACGCTCGAGCTGGATGCCGAGGCGAACCGCGTGATCCTCGAACGCGGTGCCGAGTCGAACTTCCAGCTCGTGCGCGGCTACCGTCACACGACCTGCATCTCGGTGAACGAGGAGGTCGTGCACGGCATCCCCGGCGAACGAGTGCTCGAAGCCGGCGACATCGTCTCGATCGACTGCGGCGCGCAGTACCAGGGGTGGAACGGCGACAGCGCGATCACGGTCGTGGTGCCCGGCGCTGAGAGGCCCGAACTCGTCGCCCGGCGCGAGGAGCTCTCTCGCGTGACCGAGGGATCGATGTGGGCGGGTATCGCGGCCATGGCCACGGCGACTCACCTCGGCGACCTCGGTGCGGCGATCCAGGGGTACATCGAGGCGCAGGGCGTCTCGTCCGTCTCCGGTCGCACCTACGGCATCCTGCGGGAGTACGTCGGTCACGGGATCGGTCGCAAGATGCACGAGGCCCCGAGCGTGTTCAACTACCGGACACCAGACCCCGGAGCGGAGGTCAAACCAGGACTCGTGCTCGCGATCGAGCCCATGGTGACCGCCGGGGGAGAGGAGACCTTCGTCGAGGAGGACGACTGGACCGTCTCCACGGCCGACGGCTCCGATGGCTCGCACTGGGAGCACAGCGTCGCGCTGCATGCGGACGGCATCTGGGTGCTCACTGCCCCGGACGGGGGAGCGGCCGGGCTGGCGCCCTTCGGTGTGACCCCCGCCCCGATCGCGTAACGAGGTCGTATCGGCCGCTGCCGTCACAACCGGCGCATAGGTTTCTGCGGGCAGAATAGAGCTGTATGGGTGCGCATGCATCCGCAGACTTCAAGCCGGGTCCGCCGTGGGTGGACCTCGACAGAAACGGAAACCCATGGCAGCCGCGAAGAGCAGCAACACCAACTGGTTCGTGATCGGCGTCTCGGCGGCCGTGGTGGTCGTGCTGGCCGTCCTCGCGTTCGTCGTCGTCCTCCTCAACAACCAGGCGACCGATCCCGGTGCGGCTCCGAAGAGCAATGACACGTTCAACTCCGAGACGGGTTCGATCGGCTTCGGCGACGGCGAGGATACCGTCGCGGTCTTCGTCGACTTCCAGTGCCCCGTCTGCAAGAGCTTCGAGGAGCAGTACGGAGCCGACCTCGAGGCAGCGGCTGCCGACGGGCGCATCACGCTCGAGTACCACCCGATCGCGATTCTCGACCGCTACTCGCAGGGCACGGAGTACTCGTCCCGCTCGGCCGGCGCTGCGGTCTGTGTCGCCGAGTCGAACCCCGACCTCTACCTCGACTACGCGAAGACGCTGTTCGACAACCAGCCCGCCGAGAACACCGCAGGTCTGACGACCGATCAGCTTGCCGACTTCGCGACGCAGGTCGGCGCAGACGACGCGGTCGCGTGCATCACCGACGAGACGTACCGCAAGTTCGGTGCGGCGCAGGCCAAGAAGAACGAGATCAGCGGCACGCCGACCGTCGAGGTCAACGGCACGCGCCTCAACCTTCAGGACCAGGCGGACTTCAAGAAGTTCACCGATCTGCTCGGCTGATCGGCTCGACCTCCGATACGGGAGTTCCGGCATCCTGCTCAGGTTGCCGGAACTCCCTTCGTCGTCTAACATAGATCTTTGGTGCCTTGTGCCTTGATTCGGCGTGTCCGAGTCGGCGAGACGCCGCAATCCCACTCACAACGCAGATCGACCGGTCTGCAGAAGCGCAAGCGAGGCTATGGCTAAGAAAGACGGTGTCATCGAGATCGAGGGCGTGATCTCCGAGGCTCTGCCCAACGCGATGTTCCGCGTCGAGCTCACCAACGGACACAAGGTCCTGGCGACGATCTCCGGAAAGATGCGGCAGAACTACATCCGCATCATCCCCGAGGACCGTGTGGTCGTGGAGCTCAGCCCCTACGACCTGACCCGAGGCCGCATCGTCTACCGCTACCGCTGATCGGTCGAGAAGTAACACCCCAGGCATCCGTGCCTGCCCGGTGAAGACAGCGAACAGGAATCATCATGAAGGTCAACCCCAGCGTCAAGCCCATCTGCGATCACTGCAAGGTGATCCGCCGTCACGGCCGCGTCATGGTGATCTGCAAGAGCAACCCGCGCCACAAGCAGCGCCAGGGCTGATCGACCGGATCTGACTCACAACTCAATACAGGTCGCGCGATGGTCGAGGCGTCTCGTCTCGCTCCGCTCGCGCAACGACCGAAAGAAACTGGCAGGATCAGATCCCACTCCGGTGGGGGACACCTCGGGGCGGAGGCCCGAGCACCGATCCTGCTCCACACCTCCACCACACTCAGGAGAACCGCATGGCACGTCTTGCCGGCGTTGACATCCCGCGCGACAAGCGCGTGGTGATCGCCCTTACCTACATCTACGGCGTCGGCCGTACCCGCTCGGTCGAGATCCTCAAGGCGACCGAGATCGACGAGAGCATCCGCGTGAAGGACCTCAGCGACGACCAGCTCGTCGCCCTCCGCGACTACATCGAAGGCAACTACAAGGTGGAGGGTGACCTGCGCCGCGAGGTCGCCGCAGACATCCGCCGCAAGGTCGAGATCGGCTCCTACGAGGGCATCCGCCACCGTCGTGGCCTCCCGGTCCGTGGTCAGCGCACCAAGACCAACGCCCGTACCCGCAAGGGCCCGAAGCGCACCGTCGCAGGCAAGAAGAAGGCCCGCTAAGCGCGGCCCCAGGGACTAGGAGAACACTTTCATGGCTGCACCCAAGGCCGCCGCGCGCAAGCCGCGCCGCAAGGAGAAGAAGAACATCGCGCTGGGCCAGGCCCACATCAAGTCGACGTTCAACAACACCATCGTTTCGATCACCGACCCGTCCGGCGCCGTCATCGCCTGGGCATCGTCGGGTGGCGTGGGCTTCAAGGGCTCGCGCAAGTCGACCCCGTACGCCGCCGGTATGGCTGCCGAGTCCGCCGCCCGTCAGGCTGCGGAGCACGGCGTCAAGAAGGTCGACGTCCTCGTGAAGGGTCCGGGCTCCGGCCGCGAGACCGCGATCCGCTCGCTCCAGGCCGCAGGCCTCGAGGTCGGCTCGATCTCGGACGTCACCCCGCAGGCGCACAACGGCTGCCGCCCGCCGAAGCGTCGCCGCGTCTGACCCGGCTCGTTGAGCCGCTCGCCCGTCAAGGGTGAGCGGCTCGACGCCCGTCAGCGGGCATCGACTTCCACAACTCAAGACCTCACCCACCACATGTCATATAGCGGGCATGTGATCGAAAGGAACACAGAGTGCTTATTGCACAGCGTCCCACACTCACCGAGGAAAAGATCGTCGAGAACCGGAGCCGGTTCATCATCGAGCCTCTGGAGCCCGGCTTCGGATACACGATCGGCAACGCGCTCCGTCGCAGCCTGCTGTCGTCGATCCCCGGCGCTGCCGTCACGAGCGTTCGCATCGACGGCGTGCTGCACGAGTTCAGCACCATCCCCGGCGTGAAGGAGGATGTCACCGAGATCATCCTCAACATCAAGCAGCTCGTCGTCTCGAGCGAGCGCGACGAGCCCATCACGGCGTACCTGCGCAAGACCGGTGCCGGTGAAGTGACCGCCGCCGACATCTCGGCTCCGGCCGGTGTCGAGGTGCACAACCCCGAGCTCGTCATCGCCACGCTCAACGACACGGCCAAGTTCGAGCTGGAGCTCACCATCGAGCGCGGCCGCGGCTACGTCTCGGCGACCCAGAACCGCAACGAGTACGCCGAGGCCGGTCAGATCCCGATCGACTCGATCTACTCGCCGGTCCTCAAGGTCAGCTACCGCGTCGACGCGACCCGTGCCGGGGAGCGCACCGACTTCGACAAGCTCGTCCTGGACGTCGAGACGAAGAACTCGATCAGCCCGCGCGACGCCGTCGCCTCGGCTGCCAAGACGCTCACCGAGCTGTTCGGCCTCGCCCGCGAGCTGAACGTCGAGGCAGAGGGCATCGAGATCGGCCCGGCGCCGGTGGAGGCAGTGAACTCCAGCGAGCTGTCGATGCCGATCGAGGACCTCGACCTCTCCGTGCGCTCGTACAACTGCCTGAAGCGCGAAGGCATCAACACCGTTTCGGAGCTCGTCGCCCTCTCGGAGACGCAGCTCATGAACATCCGCAATTTCGGCCAGAAGTCGGTCGACGAGGTGCGCGACAAGCTCATCTCGCTCGGTCTGTCGCTCAAGGATTCGGTGCCCGGTTTCGACGGCGCCCACTTCTACGGCGGCAGCGAAGACGAGTCCTTCTGATACCCGACCCTTCCTGACCAGGAGTTAGACGATTATGCCCAAGCCCACCAAGGGTCCCCGCCTCGGAGGCGGCCCCGCCCACGAGCGCCTGCTGCTTGCCAACCTCGCGGCGGCTCTCTACACCCACAAGTCCATCAAGACGACCGAGACCAAGGCCAAGCGCCTGCGTCCGCTCGCCGAGCGTCTGATCACCTTCGCCAAGCGCGGAGACCTGCACGCCCGTCGTCGCGTTCTCTCGGTCATCGGTGACAAGGACGTCGTGCACACGCTGTTCGCCGAGATCGCTCCGCTCGTCGCGGACCGCGAGGGCGGCTACACGCGCATCACCAAGGTCGGCAACCGCAAGGGCGACAACGCTCCCATGGCCGTGATCGAGCTCGTCCTCGAGCCCGTCACGCCGAAGGCGAAGTCGACCAAGAAGGCTGCTCCGGCCGCCGCTGCGCCTGCCGCCGAGGAGAAGCCCGCCGAGGAGGCTCCCGCCGAGGAGACCACCGAGGACGAGACCGCTGCCGACGCCGGCGCCGAGTCGCAGGCCGAGGGCGAGGCCGCTGAGGCGGCCGCCGAGGACGCTGTCGAGAACAAGTCCGAGTAAGCCTCTCGCACACCACGAAGCCCGCCGCCCCGCTCAGGGACGGCGGGCTTCGTCGTATGCCGCAGCAGGTTCTGCGGCCATCGGTGACTTCTGCGGCCACGACGTCGCGTCGTGGCCGCAGAACATGACCGAGGCCGCAGAAGCGGGTCAGGGGCGGGCGCGAAGGTCCTTGCGCAGGATCTTGCCCGACGCCGACTTCGGGACCGCGTCGATGAACTCCACCTGACGCACCTTCTCGTGCGGCGCCACATGGGCTGCGACGTGAGCGATCACCGCATCCGCGTCGAGGTCGGCGCCCTGCTGGCGGACGACGAAAGCCTTCGGCACCTCCTGGCCCTCGTCGTCCGGAGCGCCGATCACGGCGGCGTCGGCGATGGACGGATGCTCCAGCAGCACCGCCTCGAGCACGGCCGGAGCCACCTGGTAGCCCTTGTACTTGATGAGCTCCTTGAGCCGGTCGACGATGCGGAACACGCCGTCGGCCGTGACCGTGGCGACGTCGCCGGTGTGCAGCCAGCCGTCGGCATCCAGCATCTCATCCGTCGCGTCGGGGCGGTTGAGGTAGCCCGCCATGACCTGGGGGCCGCGGATGAGGATCTCGCCCGGCTCGCTCGCGCCCGACGGGGGAACCTGTACGTCGCTGCCGTCCTCGGCGAGCAGACGTGCTTCGGTGTTCGCGAGCAGCAGTCCGACCGACGAGCGATCGATCTCCGGGCGGTCGTAGGGGATCGCGTGGGTCACCGGACTCGTCTCGGTCATGCCGTATCCCTGGCACACCACGCAGTCGAGACGGGTGGCGACGGCCGTGGCCAGTGCGCCGTCGAGGGGGGCAGCGCCCGAGAAGATCACCTTCACCGACGACAGGTCGTAGTCGTCGACGAGCGGGTGCTTCGCGAGGGCGACCGCGATCGGCGGGGCGATGAACACCCAGCTCGTCCGATGCTCCTGGACGACCCGGAGGAACTCCGTGAGATCGAACTTCGGCATCGTGACGAGCGCTGCCCGCTGCCGGAGCGCGAAATTGAGGAGCACGGTCATGCCGTAGATGTGAAAGAACGGCAGCACCGCGAGCACGCGGTCGTCGTCGGCGAGCGAGATCGTCGAGCGGCACTGACTGACGTTCGCGACGAGGTTGCGGTGCGTGAGCATGACGCCCTTCGGACGCCCCGTCGTGCCGGACGAGTAGGGCAGCACGGCGAGATGCGTGGCCGGATCGAACGACACCTCGGGCGCTCCTCGCCCCTCTCCGAGAAGCGAAGGGAGTGACGGATGCCCGTCGGCGCCGTCGAGCACGATGACGTGATCGGCGTCGAGGCCGACGCGCTCGGCGGCCTCCCGCGCCCCGGCGAGCAGAGGGGAGACGGTGACGAGCCAGGTGGCTCCGGCATCCGTCAGCTGGTTGGCGATCTCCTCGGCCGTGTAGAGGGAGTTGATCGTCGTCGCGGTCGCGCCGGCACGCAGGATGCCGTGGAACACCGTGGCGAACGCGGGAACGTTCGGGCACAGCAGGCCGACGACGGTTCCGACCTCGACCCCGCGATGGGCGAGCGCCCCCGCGAACAGATCGATCTGTGCGAGGAGCTGTCGGTAGGTCGTGGTCGCCCCGCTCATCCCGTCGACGAGCGCGACGGCGTCGAGTCGGTCCTCGTCGAGGTCGCCGAACAGGAACTCGTGAATGGACGTCGCGGGGATCTCGACGTCGGGATAGGAACTGCGCACCATGAGATCTCCTTCGATCCGGGTCGGACGGCGTCGTCCGGTGCGATCCAGTGTCGCATGAAAGGGCACTCGGTCCCAGGGTGATCTCGACGTGGATGCCGCGAGAGTAGGCTGTTGCGGTGAGTGATGCGCAGACTCTGAACCGAGGGCCCCGCGCCGTCGTCTCCTTCATCGGCATCGGCCTGACCGCCGGCCTCCTCTCCGGGCTCTTCGGCGTCGGCGGCGGCACCGTCATCGTCCCGCTGCTCGTGCTGTTCCTGCACTTCAACCAGAGGCTCGGCGCCGGCACATCGCTCGCGGCGATCGTGCCGACCGCCACGGTCGGCGTCGTGTCCTATGCCGTGCACGGCTCTGTGGCGTGGATCCCCGCGCTCATCCTCGCCGCGGGCTCCGTCGTCGGCGCGCAGATCGGCACCAGGCTGCTGCCCCGCATCTCGCAGACGACCCTGCGATGGTTCTTCGTGGGCTTCCTGGTAGTCGTGATCGTGAGCCTCTTCCTTGTGATCCCCTCCCGCGACGCCGTCTTCGAGCTGACGGTCCTCAGCGGGATAGCGCTCGTCGTGGTGGGCGTCGCGACCGGTATCCTCTCCGGGCTCATCGGCGTCGGCGGTGGGATCGTCGTCGTCCCCGTCCTCATGCTCGCGTTCGGCACGAGCGACCTCGTGGCCAAGGGCACCTCGATGCTCATGATGATCCCCACCGCGATCTCCGGCACCATCGGAAACCTTCGGAACCACAACGTCGACATCGTCGCGGCAGCCGTCGTCGGCGTCTCGGCGTGCACCACGACGGCGCTCGGCGCCTGGCTGGCGACGATCATCGATCCGGGTGCCGCGAACATGCTGTTCGCGGCATACCTCGTGGTGATCGCCGTGCAGATGGCGATGAAGGCGATCAAGGGCCGCCGCAAGAAGGACTGAGCCCCCGCTTTCCTCCGGTCCTCGCGGTCGTCGTCCCGATGGCGAGAAAGTAGGATCGAGGGGTGGCAGTGAACCAAGAACTGATCGGTCGGGAGTTCCCGCCGACCTCCCCCTACCTCGTCGGCCGTGAGAAGGTGCGCGAGTTCGCGCGCGCGGTGTTCGCCGATGCTCCGCAGCACACCGATGTCGATGCCGCGCGCGCCGCAGGCTTCTCCGACGTGGTCGCGCCGCCGACGTTCGCCATGGTCATCCAGGATCTAACTCTGCAGCAGCTCCTGAGCGAGCCGGACTCCGGCATCGAGCTGGCGCGCACGATCCACGCCGAGCAGCGCTTCGCGTACACGCGGCCGATCGTCGCGGGCGACGAGCTCACCGCGCAGCTGCGGGTCACCGGCATCCGCATGATGGGCGGCAACGCCATGATCACCAGCGAGGCCGCGATCGCGGATGCCGAGGGCGAGCACGTCGTGACCGCCACGAGCGTCCTGCTCGTCGGTGCGGAAGAGGGAGCGCAGTGATGCCGTACGCCGTCGGAGACGTGATCGCGGAGCGCACCGTCCACCTCACGCGCGAATCCCTCGTGCGCTACGCCGGCGCCTCCGGCGACTTCAATCCCATCCACTACCGTGACGACATCGCGGCGTCGGTCGGGCTGCCCGGTGTGCTGGCGCACGGCATGCTCACGATGGGCATCGCCTCGTCGGTCGTCGTCGCCGCGCTCGAGCCGACTGCCCGCGTGCTCGACTACGGCGTCCGCTTCACGAAGCCGGTCGTCGTCGACCCCGAGTCCGGAGCCGACCTGCACGTGCTCGCGACCGTCGGGGCCGTGGACGAGAACGCCACCCGGATCGATCTCACCGTGACGTTCGGCGGGACGACCGTGCTGGTCAAGGCGCAGCTGCGCATCGCGGCGTGATGGGCGAGTCCGCCGTTCGCGAGGTCGAGCCGATACGGCTCTCGACGCTGACGACCCTGCGCACCGGCGGTGCGCCGGAGAGGATGCTGGAAGCCGCCACCCGCGAGGAGCTCGTCGCCGCGCTCACCGAGGTGTGGTCGCGCGGCGATGACCTGCTCGTGCTCGGCGGCGGCTCGAACCTCTTCATCGGGGACCAGGCGTTCGAGGGCACCGTCATCCGCGTCCTGACGCGCGGCATCGAGGAGCTGCCCTCGCCGCACCCCGGACGGATCCGCCTGCGCGTCGAGGCAGGACACGGCTGGGACGATCTCGTGGCCTTCGCGGTCGAGCATGGGTACGCCGGCCTCGAGGCGATGAGCGGCATCCCCGGCACCGTCGGCGCCGCTCCGGTGCAGAACATCGGAGCCTACGGCCAGGAGATCCAGGAGACGCTCGTCGAGGTCGACCTGATCGACCAGATCACCGGTCACGTCTCGACCGTTCCGGCGGCGGAGCTCGGCCTCGGCTTCCGCACCTCGGTGTTCAAGCATCACTACGGCAGCGAGCCCCAGCGCCGCGCCGTGATCCTCTCCGTCACCGTCGACCTGCTCGTCGCCGGGGAGCGGATCGTGCGCGGCGAGCAGCTGCGTCGCGCGCTCGGGCTGAGCTCCGATGAGCCGGTGCCGCTCGCGTGGGTGCGCGAGCGCATCCTCGCCACGCGGGCCTCGAAGGGGATGCTGTGGGATGCGGACGACCCCGACACGCACGGCGTCGGTTCGTTCTTCCAGAACGCGATCGTGCCCGAGGCCGTCGCCCGCTCGCTTCCTCCCGAGTGCCCTCGCTGGCCGGTGACGCCCGATCTCGACGCGGTGACGGTGATCCCGCTGCACGCGTACGAGGGCCTCGTCCCCGCCACGAAGACCGAGGCGCCGGACGTCAAGGTCAGCGCGGCGTGGCTCATCGAGCAGGCCGGGATCCGCAAAGGGTTCCACCTCCCGCGCTCCCGCGCCTCCGTGTCGACGAAGCACGCGCTCGCACTCACCAACCGCGGTGGGGCGACTGCTGCCGAGGTGTCGGAGCTCGCGCGCTTCATCCAGAGCCGGGTGCACTCCGAGTTCGGGCTCGTCCTGCAGCCCGAGCCGGTGCTCGTGGGCGTCGAGCTGTAGGCGACGTCGTCCGATCGTCGTACACTCGCGGCATGAGCGGACTGATCCCGTACCTGCTGTTCCCCGGTAACGCCGCGGAGGCGCTCGACCTGTATCGATCCGTCTTCGGGGGCGAACTGCAGACCATGAGCTACGCGGATGCCGGACGGCACGACGGTCCCGGCGATGCGATCGCCCACGGCCAGCTCTCGGGTCCCGTCGCGCTCGCAGGAGCCGATGCCGGCGCCGACGACGACGCCGTGCAGATGAGCGGCATGTTCCTGTCGTTGCTCGGCACCGCCGACGCCACGACGCTCACCAGCTGGTTCGATCAGCTCTCGGCGGGCGGCCGCGTGATCGACGCGCTGCAGAAGAGACCGTGGGGCGACTACGACGGCACACTCGTCGACCGTTACGGCATCCGCTGGCTGATCGGCTTCCAGGAGGAGTGAGCGCGGCGGCGCGTGTCGTCTCGTCGCTGCGCTCCTTGCTCATCGACCCGAGGAGCGAGACGGATCGCGCTCAGGAGGCGAAAAGCCGCTGCAGGCGCTGAACGCCCTCGAGAAGCTGATCGTCGCCCAGCGCGTACGACATGCGGATGTAGCCGGAGGGGCCGAACGCCTCGCCGGGAACCACGGCGACCTCGGCCTGCTCGAGGATGAGGTCCGCGAGCTCCAGCGACGTCGTCGGCGTGACACCGCCCCACGTGCGACCCAGGAGACCCTGCACGTCGGGGTAGACGTAGAACGCACCGAGGGGGTTCGGCACCACGAGGCCGTCGATCTTCGACAGCTCCGACACGATCAGCCGGCGGCGACGGTCGAAGGCCTCGCGCATCTGCTCGGCCTCGGTCTGCGGTCCGTTCAGCGCCGCGATGGCCGCCTTCTGGGCGACGTTGTTCACGTTGCTCGACAGGTGCGACTGCAGGTTGCCGGCGATCTTGATGGCGTCGGCGGGTCCGACCATCCAGCCCACGCGCCATCCGGTCATGGCGTAGGTCTTCGCGACGCCGTTGACGAGGATCGTCTGGTTCGCGACCTCGGGGACGGCTGCGACGATCGAGGTGGCCGTCGCGCCCTCGTACGTGAGGTTCTGGTAGATCTCGTCCGAGACCACCCAGATGCCGTGCTCGACAGCCCACTCGCCGATGGCCTTGGTCTCGTCAGACGTGTACACCGAGCCGGTCGGGTTCGAGGGCGAGACGAACACGAGCACGGTCGTGCGCTCGGTGCGCGCGGCCTCGAGCTGCTCGACGGTCACCTTGTAGTCCTGGTCGGCGCCCGCGAAGACCTCGACGGGGATGCCGTCGGCGAGACGGATCGCCTCGGGGTACGTGGTCCAGTACGGAGCGGGCAGCAGCACCTCGTCGCCGGGGTTCACGACGGCCTGGAAGGCCTGGTACACCGACTGCTTGCCGCCGTTGGTGACGATGACCTGGCTGGGCGAGACCTCGAGGCCCGAGTCGCGCAGCGTCTTCGCGGCGATCGCCTCGCGCAGCGCGGGCAGGCCGGGAGCCGGCGTGTACCGGTAGCTGGCCGGGTCTGCCAGGGCTTCGGCCGCGGCATCCACGATGAACTGCGGCGTGGCGAAGTCCGGCTCGCCGGCGGCGTACGAGATGACGTCCTTGCCCTCGGCCTTGAGGGCCTTGGCCTTGGCGTCGACCTTGAGGGTCGCCGACTCTGCGATGGCGGACAGCTTGCGGGAGAGGGGTGCGCGTTCGGTCACGTTACGAGCGTACCCGGCCGCATCGGCGCGGCGGAGGGGAGGAGGTCGACAAGAATCCGGGTTCTTTCGCGTCGGTCCGGCTCAGGCGGTGACGAAGCCGTGGGCCTGGGCGACGGCATCCAGAGTGATGCGTCCGCCCTGCACGTTCAGCCCCTTCGCGAGTGCGGGGTCGTCGGCGGCCGCCCGCTCCCAGCCCTTGCCGGCGATCGCCGAGACGTAGGGGAGGGTGGCGTTGGTGAGCGATCGCGTTGCGGTCTCCGGGACGGCACCGGGCATGTTCGCGACGCAGTAGTAGATCGAGTCGTGCACGGCGAACGTCGGGTCGTCGTGCGTCGTGGGCCGCGAGCCCTCGAAGCATCCGCCCTGGTCGATCGCGATGTCGACGAGCACCGACCCCGGCTTCATGGCCGCGACCATCTCATCGGTGACGAGTTTCGGCGCTGCAGCCCCGGGGATCAGGACGGATCCGATCACGAGGTCGGCGGTCGTCAGCGCCTCGGCGATGTCGTAGCGGCTCGACGCCCGGGTCTCGAGGGCGCCGCCGTAGCGGTGCTCGAGTTCGCGCAGACGCGGCAGGGAGATGTCGATCACGGTCACCTGCGACCCCAGCCCGAGGGCGTTCGCCGCAGCGTGCTCGCCCGCGACGCCGCCGCCGATCACGACGGTCTTCGCGCGCGGGGCTCCCGCGATGCCGCCCATCAGCACGCCGCGGCCGCCGGCCGAGCGCATGAGCGAGTAGGAGCCCATCGTGACCGAGAGGCGCCCGGCGATCTCGCTCATCGGGATGAGGAGAGGCAGGCTGCGGTCGGGCAGCTGCACGGTCTCGTACGCGACGGCCGTCGTGCCGGCATCCACGAGCGCCGAGGTCAGGGCCCGGTCGGCCGCGAGGTGCAGGTAGGTGAAGAGCGTGAGGTCGTCGCGGAGGAAGCCGTACTCCTGCGCGATCGGCTCCTTGACCTTGATGAGGAGCTCCGCCTCGCCCCAGGTCTCCTCGGCGGTGTCGACGATCTCGGCGCCCGCGGCGCGGTAGGCGTCGTCGGAGATACCGGAGCCGACGCCCGCGCCCGACTGCACGAGAACGCGATGGCCCTCGTGCACGAGACGGTCGGCACCCGCGGGGGTGAGCGCGGTGCGGTTCTCGTTGTTCTTGACCTCGGTGGGAACGCCGATCCTCATCGATCCTCCTGGTGACGGTGCGTGCGTCAAGAATCGCAGAAACGTCGCGGGAGCGACAGAATCCCTGAAGAAGCTTCGGGAATGCGCTGAATCCTGCATAATCGTTCGCATGGAGATGCCCTCGCCCCGCCCCGAGCCGAACACTCTTCGGGCGCCGGCGCTCGACGAGACCGACCGCCGGATCGTCCAGCTGCTCAGCACGGACGGTCGCATGACCAACGCCGAGCTCGCCGGTCATCTCGGAGTCGCTCCGTCGACGGCGCACACCAGACTCCGTGCGCTCGTCGACAGGGGCGTGATCTCCGGCTTCCACGCCAGCGTCGATGAACGGATGCTGGGCGCCGGCCTTCAAGCGGTGATCGGCGTCACGCTTCGTCCGAGCGGTCGACGGGAGAGCATCGTCGAGTTCGCCGACCGCGTGCGCGTGCTGCCGCAGGTGATCCAGGTGTTCTTCCTCGGCGGAGACGACGACTTCCTGCTGCACATCGCCGTGGCCGACTCGTCGGAGATGCGGGAGTTCGTGCTCGAGCACCTGTCGGCGCAGTCGAGCGTCGCGTCGACCCGCACGAGCATCGTCTTCGACTACCACCGCAACTCCGTGGCGGCGTCGTTCCGCTGACCCGTCGGAGCAGAGCGGGCTGCGTCCTGCTCAGGCCCCGTAGGACGCGGGGAGCGCGCAGTAGTCCGCGAAGCGACGCGAGGGATTCGCCGGATCCGTCAGGTCGACGAGAGCCGAGGCCACCGAGTGCGGGGGCTCGTCGTCCGCGAGCTGCCAGAGCGTGAAGTTCCACAGGCCGCGTGAGTTCTCGCTCAGCAGGGCGGCGGGTCCCGAGACGATGAGCGCGGTGCCGTCGGCGGCGCCCGCGCGGAACGGGGCGATCACGTCGGCGCGCAGCGCCTCGTCGTCACCGTCGGCGCTGTGCGCGCGTTCGACGGTCTGCCCCGCGTCGGTCAGCGCCGCGGCGAGGTCGTCGGCCGCGCGGCGCGAGCGCTCGGCATCCGCTCCGGCGACGGCGAGCAGACGCTTCCCGCGCGGGTAGAGGTGCAGGAACTCCGAGGCGATTCCGTTCCAGACGTCGGTCATGCACTCAGGCTACGCCCGCTCGAACGGGCGCGGGCCGGAACGCGGGACGGGCCGGATGCCGTGCGGCACCCGGCCCGTCCGGAATCGGGGTCAGGCGTCGTCGACGAGGAAGCGCGAGTAGGCGCCGACCGTGAGGAACGCCGGGAACTCCGGCTGCAGCGCGACCTCGCGGAACACGTCAGCCGCGTCGTCGAAGCGGTCGCCGGCCGACCTGGTCGCCCGCGCGAGGACGTCGCCGATCAACCCCTCGACGTACTCCGCCGTGATCGGCGTGCCGTCGTCGGTCGTGCGGTCCTGATGGATCCACTGCCACACCTGCGAGCGGCTGATCTCTGCGGTCGCGGCATCCTCCATGAGGTTGTCGATGGCGACGGCGCCGAGTCCGCGCAGCCAGGCCTCCAGGTAGCGGATCGCCACCGAGACGTTGTCGCGCACGCCCTGCGCGGTGATCGGGCGGCCGATGTGCAGGTCGAGCAGATCGGCCGCCGACACGGAGACCTCGGGCCGCTGACGGTCGACCTGGTTCGGGCGGTCGCCGAGCACGGCGTCGAACTCGGCCTGCGCGGTCGGGATCAGGTCGGGGTGGGCGACCCATGTGCCGTCGAAGCCGTCACCGGCCTCACGCTTCTTGTCGGCGGACACCTTCTCGATCGCCCGAGCGGTGACCTCGGGGTCGCGCCGGTTCGGGATGAACGCGCTCATGCCGCCGATCGCATACGCTCCCCGCTTGTGGCAGGTCTGCACGAGCAGCTCGGTGTAGGCCCGCATGAACGGCACCGTCATCGTCACCTCGCTGCGGTCGGGGAGCACGAAGCGGGCGCCGCGGCCGCGGTAGTTCTTGATGATCGAGAAGATGTAATCCCAGCGTCCTGCGTTGAGCCCGGCGCAGTGGTCGCGCAGCTCGTACAGGATCTCGTCCATCTCGAACGCGGCGGGCAGGGTCTCGATCAGCACGGTCGCGCGGATCGTGCCGTGGGGGATGCCGATGTACTCCTCGCTGAACGAGAAGACGTCGTCCCACAGCTTCGCCTCCTCGCTCGACTCGATCTTCGCCAGGTAGAAGTACGGTCCGCGGCCGTTCGCGATGAGCTCCTGCGCGTTGTGCAGGAAGTACAGCCCGAAGTCGACGAGGGAACCGGATGCCGACGTGCGGCGCCCTGCACGGTCGACGAAGGCGATGTGCTTCTCGGGCAGGTGCCAGCCGCGCGGACGCATCACGATCGTGGGGGTGCGCTCCGCCGCGACGCGGTACTCCTTGCCCTCGGGGGACGTGAAGGAGAGGTCATCGCGGATCGCGTCGCGGAGCGACAGCTGCCCCTCGATCACGTTCTTCCAGGTGGGGCTGGTCGCATCCTCCTGATCGGCGAGCCACACGCGGGCGCCCGAGTTCAGCGCGTTGATCGTCATCTTCGGGTCGGTGGGTCCGGTGATCTCGACCCGGCGGTCCTCGAGGCCGGGGCCGGCGCCGGCGACCCGCCACGAGTCGTCCTCGCGGATGTGCCGTGTGTCGTCGCGGAACCGCGGGTCGTGTCCGTTGCCGATCTCGAAGCGCCGCCGCATCCGGTCGGCGAGGCGGTCGTGCCGACGCGAGGCGAAGCGGTGGTGCAGCTCGGTGAGGAACGCGATCGCCTCGGGCGTGAGGATCTCGTCGTACCTCGGGCGCATCGGTCCGGTGATCGTGATCGCCGGACCCTGCTGGGTCGTCTGGATGGGAGCGGTGGTCGGGGGAGCGGTGGGAGTGGTCATGATCGGTGTCCTTTGAGAGTCAGTGGAACTGTGCGGTCTCGGTGGAGCCGGCGAGGGCGAGCGTCGCGCTGTCGGGGTTGAGCGCGGTCGAGATGACGTCGAAGTAGCCGGTGCCCGCCTCGCGCTGGTGCTTGGTGGCGGTGTAGCCGTCGGCCTCGGCGGCGAACTCGGCCTCCTGCAGCTCGACGTACGCGCTCATGGCGCGCTCGGCGTAGCCGCGGGCGAGGTCGAACATGGAGTGGTTCAGGGCGTGGAAGCCGGCCAGGGTGATGAACTGGAACTTGTAGCCCAGGTCGGCGAGCTCGCGCTGGAACGTCGCGATCTCGGCATCCGAGAGGTGGCGCTTCCAGTTGAAGCTCGGCGAGCAGTTGTACGCGAGCATCTTGCCGGGGAACTCCTCGTGGATCGCCGCGGCGAACTCCCGCGCCAGCTCGATGTCGGGCTCACCCGTCTCGACCCAGAGCAGGTCGGCGTGCGGCGCGAACGCGAGGCCGCGGCTGACGACCGACTCGATGCCGGGGCGGATGCGGTGGAACCCCTCGGCCGTGCGCTCGCCGGTGAGGAACCGCTGGTCGCGCTCGTCGACGTCGCTGGTCAGCAGGTCGGCGGCGAGAGCATCCGTCCGCGCGATGATGACGGTGGGGACGCCTGCGACGTCGGCAGCCAGACGGGCCGCGTTCAGCGTGCGGATGTGCTGCTGGGTCGGCACGAGGACCTTGCCGCCCAGATGCCCGCACTTCTTCTCGCTCGCGAGCTGGTCCTCCCAGTGGATGGCCGCCGCCCCCGCCTGGATCAGCGACTGCGCGAGCTCGTAGGCATTGAGCGGACCGCCGAACCCGGCCTCGGCATCGGCGACGATCGGCGCCAGCCAGTCCTGGGTGATGTTCCCTTCGGCGTGCTCGAGCTGGTCCTGGCGCAGCAGTGCGTTGTTGATGCGGCGCACGACGGCCGGCACCGAGTTCGCGGGGTACAGCGACTGGTCGGGGTAGGTCTGGCCGGCGAGGTTGCCGTCGGCCGCGACCTGCCAGCCCGAGAGGTAGATGGCCTTGAGCCCGGCGCGCACCTGTTGTACGGCCTGGCCGCCCGTGTAGGCGCCGAGTGCTCGTACGTACTCCTCCGTGTGCAGCAGGTTCCAGAGGTTCTCCGCACCTCGGTGGGCGAGGGTGGCGTCCTCCCGGACGGAGCCGCGGATGCGGATGACGTCGTCTGCCGTGTACGTGCGCTCGACGCCGTCCCAGCGGGGGTCGGTGTCCCAGATCTCCTGCAGCTCGGCGGCCGTCTGGACCTGGTCGCCAGCCCGCAGACCGGCGGGGCGTGGGGTGCGGTTCTCAGCGGTGTTCGACATGGTGTCTCCTTCATCGGATCCCGGCGGCGGTGCCGGGTGGCGTATGACAACCATCCGTGAAGATCGGCAGCTCGACTGGTCATCCGCGGCGTGAAGATCGCGCAAAATTCTGTTTCTGTGACAGAATCGCGGCCATGGACCCTCTCAGCGACGAGAACGAGACCGACGCCCTCACGATCGGTCGGCGCATCAGGCAGCTGCGCACCGCGCGCGGGATGACGCTCGACGACCTCGCCTCGGCCGTGGATCGTGCACCGAGCCAGCTGTCGATGATCGAGACGGGGAAGCGGGAGCCCAAGCTCACCCTGCTGCAGGCCATCGCCCGGGCGCTCGGCGTGACGATCGACGCACTGCTCGAGGGGGAGCCGCTCGACGAACGGAGCGCCGTCGAGATCGCGCTCGAACGGGCGATGAAGGGCCAGACGTTCCAGGCGCTCGGCATCGAGCCGTTCCGCATCGCGAAGAGCGTGCCGACCGAGGCCCTCAGGGCGCTGCTCGCGCTGCACGGCGAGATCGACCGGTTGCGCGACGAGCGCGCGGCCACGCCGGAGGAGGCGCGGCGCGCGAACGTCGAGCTGCGTCACCTCATGCGGCGTCAGGACAACCACTTCGCCGATCTGGAGGCCAAGGCGTCGGAGATCCTCGCCGCCGTGCGGCACCCCGGAGGCCCGCTCACGCAGCGGACCGCCTCGGAGATCGCCGCATACCTCGGCTTCACGCTGCACTACGCGCCCGACCTGCCGCAGACCACGCGCAGTGTGGCCGACCTCGCCAACGGCCGCCTCTACCTCTCGAGCGCGGTGCCCGCCAAGGGCGACGCCCGCACCGCCGTGCTGCAGGCGCTGTCGAGCCGCATCCTCGGGCACGCCGAGCCGCGCAGCTACGCCGAGTTCCTGCGTCAGCGGGTCGAGACGAACTACCTCACGGGGGCGCTGCTGATCCCCGAGGCCCACGTCGTTCCGGCGCTCCAGGAGGCGAAGGCGCGACGGTCCATCTCGATCGAGGACCTGCGCGACGCCTACTCCGTGTCGTACGAGACCGCCGCGCACCGCTTCACCAATCTCGCGACGCGGCACCTCGGCATCCCCGTGCACTTCCTCAAAGTGCACGAGTCGGGCACGATCACCAAGGCCTACGAGAACGACGACGTGAATTTCCCGACCGACCGTCTCGGCGCGATCGAGGGGCAGATGTGCTGTCGGCGCTGGACGAGCCGCGTGGTGTTCGAGGAGGACGACCGATTCAACCCGTACTACCAGTACACCGACACAGGGAACGGGACGTACTGGTGCACCGCCCGCGTCGAGGCGTCGAGCGAGGGACTCCACTCGGTGAGCGTGGGCGTGCGCTTCGACGACACGAAGTGGTTCGTGGGGCGCGACACCCCGCACCGCGGCGTCTCGAAGCACTCGATCGAGGTGTGCTGCCGTCGCGCGCCCGCCGAGCTCGAGGAGCGGTGGCGCGAGCACTCCTGGCCCAATGTGAAGACGCCGCGCACGCTGCTCGCGACCCTGCCCACCGGGTCGTTCCCCGGCGTCGACACGACCGACGTGTACGAGTTCCTCGAGGCCCACGCGCCGCGCTGAGCGGTTCGCCGCGGCATCCGCTCTCGCGCGTCGCCCGGCGCGCGGTGTGTCTGGGGTGGGGCAGGGCGGAGAGCGGCGGGAGGGGTTGAGCGAACACCGAACACGTGTTAGGTTTTCGCGAGTCGGAGCGCTGCGATCGGCGGCGCCGTTCTCGATGAGGAGACACGATGAAGCGATGGATGAGCGCCGCGGCGGCGACCGGACTGGTCGTCGCGGGACTCGCGGTGGCCGGCCCCGCAGCAGCGGGCGGTCCCGGCGGTGGGCACGGCGGCGGGCATGGAGGAGGGCCGGGCGGAGGCAAGCCCGGTACCGAAGAGCTGAACCGCTGGGCGGTCGACACCTGGCGATCGCTGGACGCGATGACCGACGAGCAGACGGGTCTGCCGTCGGACAACATCACCGGCGATCTGCAGACGCCGGGCGCGTACACCTCGCCGACGAACATCGGCGGATACCTGTGGTCCACGGTCACGGCCCGTGACCTCGGCGTCATCGGCGACGACGAGGCCCACGAGCGCCTCGCCACGACTCTCGACACCCTCGCGGGCCTCGAGCGGAACGACGCAAGCGGCATGTTCTACAACTGGTACTCGCCCACCACGGGGGAGAAGCTCACGACCTGGCCCGACTCCGGCGACCCG
Organism: Microbacterium sp. LS_15; assembly: GCF_041954735.1. Classification (NCBI taxonomy): domain Bacteria; kingdom Bacillati; phylum Actinomycetota; class Actinomycetes; order Micrococcales; family Microbacteriaceae; genus Microbacterium; species Microbacterium sp. LS_15. The sequence continues at coordinate 117,599 of NZ_JAVAYD010000003.1, forward strand.
GTGTACCCGTTCCTCAGCACGGTCGACAACGGATGGCTCGCCGCATCCCTCCGCATCGTCCGCGAGGCCGAGCCCGATCTCGCGGAGCAGGCGGACGCGCTGTACGACTCCATGGACTTCGCGTCGTTCTTCGACCCGGCCGGTGCCGCAGGCCTCCCCGCCGGCACGAACCGCGGCGGATTCTGGGACGCGGCTCCGCCGGACTGCAGCGTCGAGGCGCCCATGTACAACGGCTCGGGCGAGACCGCGTTCTACACGTGCCACCACTACGACACGACCGTGAGCGAGAGCCGCATCGCGACGTACCTCGGCATCGCGAACGGGCAGATCCCCGCCACCGCGCTGTACGGCACGCACCGCACCATGCCTCCCGGCTGCGACTGGGCCTGGCAGGAGCAGCTGCCGCAGGGCGAATACCGCACGTACGACGGCGTCGAGGTGTGGGAGGGCACCTACCAGTACGGCGGAATGTCGTTCGTCCCGAGCTGGGGCGGCAGCATGTTCGAGTCCCTGATGCCCGACCTGCTCGTGCCCGAGACGAAGTGGGGCCCGAAGTCGTGGAAGCTCAACCACCCGATCACGGTCGCGGTGCAGAAGCAGCACGGTCTCGACGAAGCGGGCTACGGCTACTGGGGGTTCTCGCCGGCGAGCGACCCCTTCGGCGGGTACGCGGAGTACGGCGTCGACATCGCCGGAATGCGCTCGGACGGATACACCTCGGATGCCGAGAAGACCGACGTCGACGTCGACCGTCCCGGATGCTCGACGGGCACCGACCCCGATCCGGAGTTCGGTGACGGGGTCGTGACCCCGCACGCGGCCTTCCTCGCCCTGCCCTACGACCGTGAGGGCGCCCTGCGCAACCTCGAGGGCATCGAGCAGGACCTCGGAGCCTACGGTCCCGGCGGCTTCTACGACGCGGTCGCCGTGCACAGCGGCACCATCGCCGAGCGCTACCTGTCACTCGACCAGTCGATGATCATGGCGGCGATCGGCAACGAGCTCACGAAAGATACACTCAAGGACTACTTCGTGGACCGGGAGATGGAGCAGCGCCTGCGGCCCGCGATGACACAGCAGGTATTCGGCTCGTCGTGGGGAGCGGGACACGGCCACGGCGGCTGACCCCCCTCGCGTCGGAGGACGGGAGCGGGCAGTGAGCACGGATCAGCAGCCGGTCGCGGAACGCGGTCGCCGCGGCCCCTACGCGGCCGGCCAGGCCCGCCGGCAGGCGATCGTCGACGAAGCGCTCGCGGTGTTCTCCCGCACGGGATTCCACGGCGGATCCCTGCGGGAGATCGCGAAGCGGGTCGGCGTCACGCCGGCGGGCCTGCTGCACCACTTCGCCGACAAGGAGGAGCTGTTCGCGGAGGTGCTGCACCAGCGCGACGAGAAGGTGCGTGCTGCCGCGGGCGACCCGGCCGAGCACACGCTGCTCGAACAGGCGACGCGCGTCGTCGCCTACAACCAGACCTCGCGCGGCCTCACCTCGCTGTACGCGATCGTGTCGGCCGAGGCGACGGACCCGGATCATCCGTCACACGCCGACTTCGCCGCGCGCTACCGCGACCGGGCCGCCGAGGCCGAGGAGATCCTCCGCCGGGGTCAGGATGCCGGCGAGGTGCGCGCGGACATCGACCCGGCCCAGGCGGCGAGGCTGATCAGCGCCGTGATGGACGGCATCCAGCTGCAGTGGCTGCTCGACGACTCCGTCGACATGGTGCCCCTGTTCGAGGAATTCGTGGGGCGGTACCTGCATCCGGCGCCCGACGCGGTCGGCTGACCGATCCACGCCCTGACCCGGCGGAGCCGTCTCAGTCGCGCGCCGTCTGCAGCAGCGCCCACAGCTCGGCGCGTGCGGGGAAGGATGAGAGGTCGGCGCCCAGCAGCGTCCCGGCCTGGGCGATGCGCGACCGCAGGGTGTGCCGGTGCACGCCGAGCGCCGCGGCGGCCGGTTCCGCCCTCGCATCGTGCTCGAGCCACACCCGCAGCGTCCGCTCCAGTTCGCCTGCCGAGCGGAGGTCGCTGTCGCGGAGGGGAGCGAGGCGGGATTCCGCGAGCAGACGCGCCTCGTCGGTCGCGAGGGCGCTGAGGATGCTGGAGCCCACCGTGTCGGCGTAGCGGTGGACCCCGGCATCCGACTGCTGGTGCAGCGCCGCGACGGCCTGCGCGTGCGCACGCGAGAAGGAGTCGTACGACTCCGATCCCGATGCCCCGATGCGGATGGCGAAGCGCTCGGCCACTTCGTCGAGCAGCCCCTCGTCGACGCCCGACACGCACAGCGTCACGCCGTCGTCGGACTCGGCGACGAAGGAGGCGGTGCCCTCGTCCGTCCGGCGTCGATCCCACCAGTCGGTCAACGGGCCGGCCGGGGCATCGGCCGCGACGGCGACGACGATCGGGGCGGGCGGCAGCGAGCCGAGCACCCGACGAGCGAGCGCGGGGTCGTCGCCCTGCAACGACGACAGCAGCTGCGAGTGCAGGCGGCGTCGGCTCCGTGCGAGCTGCTCGCTCTGCTCGAGCGCGAGTCCCGCCATCGCGATGACCGAGGTCACGACCGTGCGCGCCTCGGGGTCGAGCCCGTCGATGCCGAGCGCCATGACGCCGCGCAGGCGGCCACCGCGTCCGACCGTGAACAGCATGAACGAGCGGTCGCCGGCAGTGAGCGACTGCCCCGCCTCGAGTCCGCGGGTCAGCACCTCGGCGACGTGCTGCGCGAGCACATCCTGCGCTGCGCTCGGGAGCTCGTCTCGGGGATGCGAGGACTGCAGCGCCCCCGAGGCGTCGTACATCCCGACCCAGACGCCGAGGCGCCGACCGAGCTCGGCGAGGGTGGCGTCGAGCCCCCGAGGACGCAAAGCGGCGAGGGCGAGGGCGCGCTGCGTGTCGAGCGCCCACGACCGCCGCGCGTACGCCTGCGCGGCGATGGCCTCGGAGTGCGCGCGCGCCACCGCGATGAACGGCGTCCGGTAGGGGACCTCGAAGAGCGGCATCCCTCGGCGTGCGCAGGCGACGACGAGCTCGTCGGGGATCCCGGCTCGATGCACCTCCGTGCCGAAGCCGAGTCCGCGCACGCCGCGGTCGGCGAGCCGGTCGACGTACACGTCGAACCCGGTGTCGGCGTCGAACTGGACGCCCGTGGTCAGCAGGGCGAGGTCTTCCGCGAGGAACGGCGTCGGGTCGGCGAGGTCGGAGCTGTGCACCCAGCGCAGCGGACTCTCCAGCGCCTCCGCGGGGAGCTCCTGCGGCTCGGACACGAGTCGCAGACCCAGATCGCGACGGCGGAGCAGCGCCTGCAGCGTGGGTTCGTCGGCGATCTCCATCCGGCTCCCTCCGCTTCGACAGGGATGTACGGTGCGGCGAATCCCTTCGTCAGATTGTACAGTCCGGCGAATGCAGGCACGTCTGTCGCGGTCGTACGCTCGCGACATGGCTCTCCTCGACACCGACACCGCGACCGTTCCCCTCGGCGGACCCGACCTCCCCCAGGAGCGTCGACTGGTCACTGAGCTCCCCGGGCCCCGCTCGGCCGAGATCCTCGCCCGCAAGGCCGAGGCCGTGCCCGCCGGCGTCGGGCACACCGTGCCGGTCGCGGCCGTCGCCGCAGGCGGAGGCGTCGTCGTCGACGCCGACGGCAACTCGCTCATCGACCTCGGATCCGGCATCGCCGTGACGACGGTCGGCAACGCGCACCCCAAGGTGGCCGCCGCCGTCGCCGCCCAGGCCGCCCAGTTCACGCACACCTGCTTCATGATCTCGCCGTACGAGTCGTACATCCAGGTCGCCGAGGCGCTCAACCGGCTCACGCCCGGGGACTTCGCCAAGAAGAGCGCCCTGTTCAACTCCGGCGCCGAGGCCGTCGAGAACGCGATCAAGATCGCCCGCAAGCACACGGGCCGCCAGGCCGTCGTCGCGTTCGACCACGGCTACCACGGCCGCACCAACCTCACCATGGCGCTCACGGCCAAGTCGATGCCGTACAAGAGCGGGTTCGGCCCCTTCGCGCCCGAGGTCTACCGCGCGCCCATGTCGTACCCGTTCCGCGACGGCCTCTCCGGACCCGAGGCCGCAGCCCGCGTCATCCTGCAGCTCGAGAAGCAGGTCGGCGCCGACAACCTCGCGGCCGTCATCATCGAGCCCATCCAGGGCGAGGGCGGATTCATCGTGCCGGCCGAGGGCTTCCTGCCGGCCATCCTCGACTGGTGCCGCGCGAACGGCGTCGTCTTCATCGCCGACGAGGTGCAGACGGGCTTCGCCCGCACCGGCCACATGTTCGCGAGCGAGATCTTCGGCATCGAGCCCGACCTGATCACCACCGCCAAGGGCATCGCCGGCGGTCTGCCCCTCGCCGCCGTCACCGGCCGCGCCGAGATCATGGACGCCTCGCACACCGGCGGCCTCGGCGGCACGTACGGCGGCAACCCGATCGCGTGCGCCGCCGCGCTCGCCGCGATCGACGTGTTCGAGAACGACGGCGTCATCGAGCGCGCCAGGGAGATCGGCGAGATCCTCACGCGCCGCCTCACGACCCTGCAGCAGGGCGACCCCCGCATCGGAGACATCCGCGGACACGGTGCGATGATCGCGGCCGAGTTCGTCGATCCCGAGACCAAGGCTCCGGACGCCGCGCTCACGGCCGCCGTCGCCAAGGCCGCGATCGCGAAGGGCGTGATCGTGCTGACCTGCGGGACGTACGGCAATGTCATCCGCTTCCTGCCGCCGCTGTCGATCGGCGACGACCTCCTGAACGAGGGTCTCGACGTCATCGCCGAGGCGCTCGCGTCCGCCTGAACCACGGCCGCTGAGGCGGTCGGCACACACGTCCGGCCGCGACTCGTATCGGGGGATTTCGAGTCGCGGCCGGCAACCTTTCCCATGAAGGAGAAGCAGATGGCTGAGATCACCCGTGACGTGCTGATCGTCGGAGCCGGAGCCGCAGGGCTCACCGCGGCGAACGACCTGCGCAAGGCCGGCCTGTCGGTCGCCGTGCTGGAGGCCCGCGACCGCGTCGGCGGCCGTCTGTGGACCGACGTCATCGACGGCGCCATGCTCGAGCTCGGCGGCCAGTGGGTCTCGCCCGACCAGGACGCGCTCAAGGACACGATCGAGGAGCTCGGGCTCGAGACGTACAGCCGCTACCGCGACGGCGACAGCGTGTACGTCGGCCCCGACGGCCAGGTGCACCGGTTCACCGGGGAGATGTTCCCCGTCTCGGCCGAGACCGAGAAGGTCATCGCCGAGATCACCGCCCGCCTCGACGAGATGGTGGCACAGATCGACCCCGATCGCCCGTGGGAGCACCCGCAGGCCGCGGAGTGGGACAGCGTCACCTGGGATGCCTGGCTGCGCCAGCAGACCGACGACGACGAAGCGGTGCGCAACCTCGCGTTCGCCACCGGCTCGGCGATGCTCACGAAGCCGACGCACACGTTCTCGCTGCTGCAGTCGCTGCTCATGGCGGCGTCCGCCGGCTCGTACTCGAACCTCGTCGACGCCGACTTCATCCTCGACAAGCGCGTGGTCGGCGGGCTGCAGCAGGTGCCGATCCTGCTCGCCGAGCGTCTCGGCGACGACGTGCTGCTCGGCCAGCCTGTGCGCACGCTGGAGTGGGGTGCCGACGGGGTCACCGCCACGACCGATGAGCTCACGGTCCGCGCCCGGTTCGCGATCCTCGCGCACGCACCCGTGCTGTACGACCGGATCTCGTTCGTGCCTCCGCTGCCGCGTCGCCAGCACCAGCTGCACCAGCACCTCTCGATGGGCTTCGTCATCAAGGTGCACGCGGTCTACGAGACCCCGTTCTGGCGCGAGCAGGGCCTCAGCGGCACCGCGTTCAGCCCGTACGAGCTCTCGCATGAGGCCTACGACAACACGAACCACGGCGACGAGCGGGGCACCCTCGTCGGATTCGTCAGCGACCAGAACGCCGACGACCTGTTCGCGCTGAGCGACGACGAGCGCAGGGAGCGCATCCTCGAGTCGCTGTCGCACTACTACGGGCCCGAGGCCAAGAATCCGGTCGTCTACTACGAGAGCGACTGGGGCACGGAGGAGTGGACCCGCGGCGCCTACGCCGCGAGCTTCGACATGGGCGGCCTGCACCGGTACGGCGCCGACCTGCGCACGCCGGTGGGACCGATCCACTTCGCCTGCAGCGACATGGCCGGAGCGGGCTTCCAGCACGTCGACGGGGCGATCCGCATGGGTCATCTCGTCGCGTCGAACATCGTCGAGTCGACGAGGGATGCGGGCGAGACGGCCGAGGTCGGCTGATGAGCGGCTCGATCGTCGTCGGGTATACGGCGACGGATGCCGGAGCGGACGCCGCCGCGCTGGGCGCTCGACTGGCTCGCAGCCTCGGCGCCGTTCTGCGCCTCGTCATCGTGCTGCCCTCGGAGGGCACGCGCAACGCCGCCGTCGCCCCCGAGCGGGCGTATGAGGACCACCTGCGTCGTCAGGCCACGCAGTGGCTCGAGGAAGCAGTCACCGGTCTGCCGCAGGAGCTCGTCCGCACCGGGCACGTGCGGTTCGGGGAGTCGTTCGCCGAGGGGCTGATCGCCGCCGGCGAGGAGTTCGGGGCCCGGCTCATCGTCGTCGGCGCCGCGAACGGCAGCCTGTTCGGGCGCCACCGTCTCGGCAGCGTCGCGTCGGAGCTGCTGCACTCCTCGACCATCCCCGTCGCGCTGGCTCCCGCCGGCACCTCGACCGAGGACGACCACGTCCTGCCCCGGGTGACGGTCGCGGTCGGCACCCGTCCCGGCGCGGAGAACCTCCTCGACGAGGCGGCGACGGTCGCCGCCGATGCGCACGTCGGTCTGAGGCTCGTGTCGCTCGTCCCCTTCGACGTGCCTCCCGGTCTCGACACGGGGTCGATCCGCATCGCGGGCGACGAGCACTCCCGCGACGTGCTCGCGGTCGCGTCGACGCTGCTGCCCGACACGCTCGACGCCACGGTCGAGGAGGCCCCCGGCGACACCGTCGAGGATGCGGTCGCCCACCTGTCCTGGCTTCCCGGCGAGGTGATCCTCGTCGGATCGAGCCGTCTCGCGCAGCCTCGCCGGCTCTTCCTCGGCTCGACCGCGGCGAAGATGCTGCACGAGCTGCCCGTCCCCATGATCGTCGTCCCGCGTACGCGCACCGAAGCAGGAGTCCGCTGATGAGCAGCTCGAACCGGGCGACGGAGCCCGCATCCGGTGTGACGACCGGCATCTCTCAGAAGGGCCTCAGCGTCGGCACCGTCGGCGTGATCGGCGCCGTGGTCATCGGCGTCTCGACCATCGCGCCCGCCTACACGCTCACCGCCTCGTTGGGTCCGACCGTCGCGGTCGTCGGCACGCAGGTCCCGGCGATCATCCTCGTCGGCTTCATCCCGATGCTCCTCACGGCGTTCGGATACCGCGAGCTCAACCGCGAGATGCCAGACTCCGGCACCTCGTTCACGTGGGGCGTACGCGCCTTCGGCCCGTGGATCGGGTGGATGACGGGGTGGGGCCTGATCGCCGCCACCGTCATCGTGCTGTCGAACCTCGCCGGCATCGCCGTGGAGTTCCTGTTCCTGCTGATCTCGCAGATCTCGGGCAACCCCGACATCGCAGACCTGGCGTTCAACCCGTTCATCAACGTCGTCGTCTGTCTGCTCTTCATGCTCGGGGCGACGCTCGTGTCGTACCGCGACATGCAGACCACGCAGAAGTTCCAGTACATCCTGGTCGGGTTCCAGGTGCTCGTGCTCGTCGTATTCGCGGTCGTCGCGATCGTGAAGGCCGTGTCGGGCGACGCCCCCGACCCCACCGCGTTCTCGTGGTCGTGGTTCAACCCGTTCGAAGTGCCCACGTTCAGCGCCTTCGCCGCCGGGCTCTCGCTGTCGATCTTCATCTTCTGGGGCTGGGACGTCGTGCTCACCATGAACGAAGAGACCAAGGATCCGGCGAAGACGCCCGGTCGGGCGGCCATGGTCACCGTGTTCGTCGTGGTCAGCCTGTACCTGCTCCTCGCGATCGGCCTCATCATGTTCGCGGGTGTCGGCGACGGCAACCTCGGGCTCGCGAACGAGGACATCAGCGCCAACGTGTTCTTCGCGCTCTCCGACCCGATCCTCGGGCCGCTCGCGTTCCTCGTGTCGCTGGCGGTGCTGTCGAGCTCGGCGGCGTCGCTGCAGTCCACCGCCGTCGGCCCCGCGCGCACCCTGCTCGCGATGGGTCACTACGGCGCGCTGCCCAAGAAGTTCGCGAAGGTCAGCCCGCGGTTCTTCACCCCGGGCTACTCCACGATCGTGTCGGCGGTCGTCGCCTCGGTGTTCTACGCCGTGATGCGACTCGTCAGCGAGAACGTGCTCACCGACACGATCCTGTCGCTCGGCATGATGATCTGCTTCTACTACGGCCTCACCGCGTTCGCGTGCGTCTGGTACTTCCGTCGCCAGTGGTTCGACTCGACGCGCAGCTTCTTCTTCACGTTCCTGTTCCCGCTGGTCGGCGGAGCGATCCTCGCCGTGCTGTTCGTCACGACGCTCGTCGACTCCATGGACCCCGCCTACGGCAGCGGCTCGAGCATCGGCGGCGTCGGGCTCGTGTTCGTGCTCGGCGTCGGCATCATCGTCATCGGCATCGCGGTGATGATCTGGCAGGCCGTCAGGCGCCCGGCGTTCTTCCGCGGCGAGACCCTCACCGCCGACGCCCCGCCGAGCCTCCGCCGTCGCTGATCCTCGAACCCCCATATCCCGTCTCACAGAGAGAGAACCCATGAGCACTCAGACAGAGCAGGCGCTGCTCGACAGCATCCCCACCGGCCTCTTCATCGGCGGCGAGTGGATCGACGGAGAGACCGGCGCGACCTTCGACGTCAAGGACCCGTCGACGGGCGACGTGATCCGCACGATCGCCGACGCGACGCCGGCCGACGGCATCCGGGCCCTCGATGCGGCCGTGGCCGCGCAGGACGCGTGGGCGGCCACCGCGCCGCGCACCCGCAGCGAGATCCTCCGCACGGCGTTCGACCTCGTGCAGGAGCACAAGGAGGACCTCGCGCTGCTCATGACCCTCGAGATGGGCAAGCCGCTCGCCGAGGCCCGCGGCGAGGTCGTCTACGGAGGCGAGTTCCTGCGCTGGTTCAGCGAGGAGGCGGTGCGCATCAGCGGCCGCTACGGCATCAACCCCGAGGGCACCGGCCACATGGTCGTCTCGCAGCGTCCCGTGGGCCCGTCGTTCTTCGTGACGCCGTGGAACTTCCCGTTCGCGATGGCGACCCGCAAAATCGCACCCGCCCTCGCCGCCGGTTGCACCGTCGTCATCAAGCCGCCGGCTCTCACGCCCCTCACGACCATCTTCTTCACCTCGCTGCTCGAGAAGGCAGGACTCCCCAAGGGCGTCGTCAACGTCGTGCAGACGTCGAAGTCCTCGGCGCTGTCCGGTCCGATCATCGCCGACCCCCGTCTGCGCAAGCTGTCGTTCACGGGCTCGACCGAGGTGGGGCGCAAGCTCATCGCCCAGGCCGCCGAGGGCGTGCTGCGCGTCTCGATGGAGCTCGGCGGCAACGCGCCGTTCGTCGTCTTCGACGACGCCGACCTCGACAAGGCGGTCGACGGGGCCCTCGCCGCGAAGTTCCGCAACATCGGCCAGGCCTGCACGGCCGCCAACCGGTTCATCGTGCACCAGGACGTGGCCGACGAGTTCGCGAAGCGCGTCACCGAGCGCGTCTCCGCGATGAAGATCGGCCGGGGCACGGAAGAGGGCGTCGCGATCGGACCGCTCATCGACGCGGATGCCGTGGCCAAGGCCGGCGAGCTCGTCGATGACGCCGTCGACCGCGGCGCGACGCTGCTCGCGGGCGGCAAGGCGCTCGAGGGCGTCGGCACGTACTACGAGCCCACCGTGCTCACCGACGTCGTGCCCGGATCGGCGATCCTCCGCGAGGAGATCTTCGGCCCCGTGCTCGCGATCTCCACCTTCGCCACCGAGGAGGAGGCCGTGCGCCTCGCCAACGACACCGAGTACGGACTCGTGTCGTACGTGTTCACCGAGAACCTGCAGCGCGGTCAGCGCATGATCGACGGCCTCGAGACCGGCATGATGGGTCTCAACGTGGGCGTGGTCTCGAACGCGGCAGCCCCCTTCGGCGGCGTCAAGCAGTCGGGTGTCGGCCGCGAGGGCGGCTTCGAGGGCATCCACGAGTACCTGTCCACCAAGTACACCCTGATCCCGGTCTCCTGACCGAGCCGAAGGAGGACGAAACCATGACCGACTACGCCGTCATCAACCCCGCCACCGGGGAGACGCTGAAGTCCTTCGACACGTTCACGGATGCGCAGATCGAGGAGGCCGTCGCGGCCGCCGACACCGCGCACCGCGAATGGTCGCGCTCGTCGACCGTGGCCGAGCGTGCCGCGCTCATCCGCCGCATGGCGGAGCTGCACCGCGAGCGCCGCGAGGAGCTCGCCGACGTGTTCGTGCGCGAGATGGGCAAGCCGCACGAGGCCGCGCTCGGAGAGGTCGACTTCGCGGCCGACATCGCCGAGTACTACGCCGACCAGGCCGAGGCCATCATGGCCGATCAGCCGATCGACATCCTCGGAGACGGCTCGGCGATCATCCGCCGCTCGTCGCTCGGACCGCTCGTCGGCATCATGCCGTGGAACTTCCCTGCGTACCAGATCGTGCGCTTCGCGGCTCCGAACCTCATCGTCGGCAACACGATCCTGCTGAAGCCCGCACCGCAGTGCCCGGAGTCGTCGAACGCGATCGCCGAGATCTACCGCGACGCGGGCTTCCCGGAGGGCGCGTACCAGAACGTGCTCGCCACGAACGAGCAGATCGCGACGATGATCGCGGACCCGCGCGTGCAGGGCGTGTCCCTCACGGGCTCGGAGCGCGCCGGTGCCGCCGTCGCCGAGATCGCCGGTCGCAACCTGAAGAAGGTCGCCCTGGAGCTCGGCGGATCCGACCCGTTCATCGTGCTGTCGACCGACGACCTGGATGCCACCGTGCAGGCGGGCGTCGATGCCCGCCTCGACAACAACGGCCAGGCGTGCAACGGCGCCAAGCGGTTCATCATCGTCGACGACCTGTACGACGCGTTCGTGGAGAAGTTCACCGCGGCGATGGCGGCGGTCGAAGCGACCGACCCCATGCTCGACGACACCGTGCTGGGCCCCGTCTCCTCCGAGACCGCGGCCGAGAACCTGCAGAAGCAGATCGACACGGCCGTCGAGCAGGGCGCGACGCTGCTGACCGGCGGCACGCGCGACGGGGCGTTCTTCGCGCCGACCGTGCTCGCCGACGTCACGCCCGAGATGAACGTGTACCGCGAGGAGCTCTTCGGCCCCGCGGCGGTCGTGTACCGCGTCGCCGACGAGGACGCGGCGATCGCACTCGCGAACGACACCACCTTCGGCCTCGGCTCGTACGTGTTCACGACCGACGCCGAGCAGGCGGAGCGGGTCGCCGACCGCATCGAGGCCGGCATGGTCTACGTCAACCTCGTGCTCGCCGACAGCCCCGAGCTGCCGTTCGGCGGCATCAAGCGCAGCGGCACCGCCCGCGAGCTCGGTCACCTCGCCGCCGACGAGTTCGTCAACAAGAAGCTGATCCGCATCGGCTGACGCGGACGGAGAGGGGCGGATGCTGCGGCATCCGCCCCTCCCTCTTACCGTCCGCGAGGTCTCATCCGTCTGCGAGGTCGAGGTAGGCGAGCACCGCGAGTACGCGGCGGTTGACGGCCGACCCCGACGCGACTCCGAGCTTCGTGAAGATCGTGTTGATGTGCTTCTCGACGCCGCTCTGACTCATGTACAGCCGCTCGGCGATGCCGGCGTTGCTGTGGCCCTCCGCGATGAGCTCGAGCACCGCGGCCTCGCGCTCGCTGAGCTCGCCCATGCGCTGACCGGGGCCCAACCGGTCGGCGATGAGACGACTGATCACCTCGGGGTCGAACGCGACCCCGCCGTCGGCGATCCGCACGATCGCGTCGAGGAAGCCGGCGATGTCGGACACACGGTCCTTCAGCAAGTACCCGACCCCGCCGCGGCCGTCGAGCAGCAGCTCGCTCGCATAGCGGCGCTCGACGTGCTGCGAGAGCACGAGCACCGCGACACCGGGGTGGTCGCGGCGGATGCGGAGAGCCGCACGGATGCCCTCGTCGACGAACTCCGGCGGCATGCGCACGTCGGCGATCACGAGGTCGGGCTCGTCCGCCGCGATGGCGGCGAGGAGGGCGTCGGCATCGCCGACGGATGCCGTCACGACGTGCCCCTCGGCGACGAGAAGCTGCGCGATGCCCTCACGGAGCAGCGTCGAATCCTCGGCGATGGCTATCCGCACGGGATCACCGCCTCGACCACGGTCGGGCCGCCGACCGGGCTGTGCACCCGCAGCTGACCGTCGCGGGCTGCCACCCGCGACGCGATCCCGGAGAGCCCGGTGCCTGCGGCATCCGCCCCGCCGACGCCGTCGTCCTCGACGCTGACCGACAGCAGCCCGTCGCCGCTGCGCACGCGGATCGTGATCGATGCGGCATCCGCGTGCTTGATCGCGTTCGTCACCGCCTCGCTCGCGACGAAGTAGGCAGCGGTCTCGGCCGCCCGATCGGCGATCGGCGCCGCCTCGACATCGAGGTGCACGGGCATGGCCACGCGGTCGCGCAGGGCGCGCAGGGCCACCGCGAGTCCGTCCCGCTGCAGCATCTCGGGATACGTCCGCCAGGCCACGTCGCGCAGATCGTCGAGGACGTGCTGGGTCTCGTCGCGCGCGGTGCGCAGCAGGGCCGCACCCTCGGCGGGATCGGAGCGCTCCACCCGCGCGAGCAGGATCGACAGCGCCACCACTCGCTGCTGCACGCCGTCGTGGATGTCGCGTTCGATCCGCCGCCGTTCCGCATCGACCGCATCGACGACCTCGTCGAGCGTGGCGTGCAGCCGTACCACCTCCTGCGACAGCTCGCCGGCACCCGGCCGCTGGAACGCGTCCCAGACACGCCGTTCGAGCCACGCGATGCCGCCGAGGCCCGAGAGCGCGAGGAACAGCAGCACGAGCCCCGGTACGACGAAGAGTCCGACCGTCGCCCAGGTCACGCGTCCAGGGCGGGCGCTGAACAGGGCCACGGGACCGCCGGTCGCCGCCGCGATGAGCATCTGGACGCCGACCACGACGCCCGCGACCATCAGCACGAGGATGCACAGCACGACGAGCTGCAGCAGCGCCGACAGGGCGAGCAGCCCGCGGATGCGCCGCGCAGGAGGCGGGACACGACGGGGGATGCCGTCGACCCACGAGAGGCGGGCGGCGAGAGCGTCGAGCACCGTCGGCGCCGGGCCACGCGGTGTCGTCACGACCGCGACGAGCGCCGAGGGGAGCATCGCGATCCCGGCGGCGGTGCCGCCCAGCATCCGCAGCACATCGCGCACGATCGGCCGGGACGTCATGAGTCCATTGTGCCGGTCAGGCGGCGCTTTCGAATCGCGTGACTGGCAACTCTCGGGGGCCGAAAACCGTCATTTGCGCGATTCGACGGGGGCGGCGGGAGGGGCCTGCACCCGCTGCCGCACGCGCAGCACGACGAAGAGCGACACGGCGGCGATGACCGCAGCGACCACGACGAGCTGCAGACCGTCGGCGTACTGCTCGATGAGGTGCCACCGCTCGCCGAGCAGGAACCCCGCCATCACGAACATCGTGTTCCAGATCGCGCTGCCGGCCGCCGTCAGGAGCGTGAAGCGCAGCAGCGGCATCCGCTGGATCCCCGCGGGGATCGAGATGAGGCTGCGGAAGATCGGGATCATGCGACCGAAGAACACCGCCTTCGAGCCGTGCTTCGCGAACCACGCCTCGGCGCGATCGACGTCGCTGACCTTCATGAGGGGCATCCGGTCGACGATCCGGCGCAGACGCGCGGGGCCGAGCCAGGCGCCGATGCCGTACAGCGCGAGCGCGCCGACGACCGAGCCCACCGTCGTCCAGACCAGCACCTCCCACAGCACGATCGAGCCCTGGCTGGCGGTGAACCCGGCGAGCGGCAGGATCACCTCGCTGGGGATCGGCGGGAACAGGTTCTCGATCGCCACGGCGACGCCGGCGCCGACGCTGCCGAGCGTCTCCATGAGCGCGATCGCCCAGTCCGCGAACAGGCCCAAACCCTCGGAAGCGTCCATGCCATCGACGCTACGGAGCAGGACGGATGCCGTCACTGCGGCTGCCCCTCCGTCGAGGTGCGGAAAACCGGAAACCGGGGCGCTGCCCACTGGCCCTGGGCCCACCACGCGGGCGTAGGGTCGAAGCATGGCCACGGTTGCAGAGAACATCGTCAAGACACTGGGAGCCAACGGGATCGAGCGGGTGTACGGACTCCCGGGCGATTCGCTGAACGGCTTCACCGACGCGCTCCGCAAGGACGGCAGCATCCGCTGGGTCCACGTGCGCCACGAGGAATCGGCAGCCTTCGCCGCCGCAGCGGATGCCGCGCTCACCGGCGACCTGGCGGTGGTCGCCGGCTCCTGCGGTCCCGGGAACCTGCACCTCATCAACGGCCTCTACGACGCCAACCGCTCGCGCGTGCCCGTGCTCGCGATCGCCGCTCACATCCCGACGAACGAGATCGGCACGGGGTACTTCCAGGAGACGCACCCGCAGGAGCTGTTCCGCGAGTGCAGCGTGTACGTCGAGTACGTCGCCGACTCGCGGCAGATGCCCCGTCTGCTCGAGATCGCGATGCGCGCGGCCATCGAGCAACGCGGGGTCGCGGTGCTCGTGATCCCCGGCGACGTCGCACTCGCCGACATCGCCGACGACCGCGCCGTGGTGATCGAGCGCACGCGCCCCGTGGTGACGCCGAGCCCCGACGAGCTCGAGCGCGCGGCCGCGCTGTTGAACGCCTCGTCCAGGACGACGATCCTCGCCGGAGCGGGGGTCGAGGGCGCGCACGACGAGGTCGTCGCGCTGGCCGACCGGCTCGGTGCTCCGATCGTGCACGCTCTGCGCGGCAAGGAGTTCATCGAGTACGACAACCCGTTCGACGTGGGCATGACGGGACTGCTGGGCTTCGCGTCGGGGTACCGCGCGATGGAGGCGGCCGACACCCTGCTCGTGCTCGGCAGCGACTTCCCCTACGAGCAGTTCTACCCGGAGCACGCGACCACGATCCAGGTCGACATCCGCGGATCGCAGCTCGGCAAGCGGCATCCGCTCGATCTGGGCCTCGTCGGCGACGTGCGGGCGACGGTCGACGCCCTGCTGCCGCGACTCGCCGCGAAGACCGACCGCGGGCACCTCGACGACGCGGTCGCG
This sequence comes from Microbacterium sp. LS_15, assembly GCF_041954735.1. NCBI lineage: Bacteria > Bacillati > Actinomycetota > Actinomycetes > Micrococcales > Microbacteriaceae > Microbacterium > Microbacterium sp. LS_15. The sequence continues at coordinate 132,871 of NZ_JAVAYD010000003.1, forward strand.
CACTACCGCAAGACCCGCGCGAAGCTCGACGACCTCGCGACGCCCACCAAGAAGGGGCGCCCGATCCACCCGCAGTACCTCGCCCGCGTGCTCGACGAGCAGGCGACGGATGACGCGATCTTCACCGCCGACGTCGGTTCGCCCACCGTGTGGGCCGCGCGCTACCTGTCGATGACCGAGGGGCGCCGCCTGATCGGATCGTTCACGCACGGATCCATGGCCAACGCCCTGCTGCACGGCATCGGAGCGCAGGTGTCGCACCCGGACCGCCAGGTGGTCGCGCTCGCCGGGGACGGCGGTCTGGCGATGATGCTCGGCGAGCTGCTCACCGTCACCCAGAACGGGCTGCCGGTGAAGACGGTCGTGGTGAACAACTCCTCGCTGAACTTCGTCGAGCTGGAGATGAAGGCCGCCGGGTTCGTCAATTACGGCACCGGCCTCGACAACCCGAGCTTCGCCGCGATCGCCGAGGCCATGGGCATCTTCGCCCGCCGCGTCGAGAACAGCGAGGATCTGCCGGATGCCGTGCGCGAGGTGCTCGCGCACGATGGCCCCGCTCTGCTCGACGTGGTGACCGAACGCCAGGAGCTCTCGATGCCGCCCGCGATCGAGGCCGCGCAGGTCAAGGGCTTCGCCCTGTACGCCATCCGCACGGTCATGTCGGGCCGGGGCGACGAGCTGCTCGACCTCGCCAGGGCCAATTGGCGTCAGTTCCTCTGAGTCCTGCGCGCGCTGCGTCGCAGGAATGCGCCCGCGTCGCACGACTCCCGTGAGAACGTGCGACGCGAGCGTACTTCTGCGACAGCAGCGCGCCCCGAGGCTCAGCCGTCGAGCCGGGCCCGCACCTCGGCGGCCTCCGCGTGACGCCCGAGTCCCTCGAGCACGTCGCCGAGCTCGAGCGCGGCGACCTGCAGAAGGGGCGGGTGCCCCGCGGCGTGCTCGATGACCGTGCGGTAGATCGCCACGGCATCCTCTGAGCGCTCGTTCGAGGCGAGCAGTCGCGCGGCGAAGAGCTCCGAGCCGCCTGCCGAGCCGAGGTCGCCGAGCTCCGCGAAGCCGTCGGCGGCCGTCAGGGCCGACGACACGGCCTCATCGGTGCGGCCGAACGAGGCGAGCGCACGGGCGCGGGAGTCGGTGACGTCGGCGAGCAGCCAGCCCGCGTCGTGCTCCCCGGCCAGCGCGGCGACCTCGTCGAGCATCGGGAAGGCTCGTTCGTCCTGCTGAGCCCCGTACGCCTGCCCGAGGTTGTGCAGCACCTCGACCCGTGCGCCGACGGCGTCGGGCACGGCCCGGACGATCTCGGCCGCGGACTCGAGGTCGGCGATCGCGGCGTCGTGCTCGTCGAAGCGGGCGAGGATCTTGGCGCGCTCGGTGAGCGAGACGGCCTGATCGGCCGGCTCCTCGCCCTCGCCGAACAGCTCGGCCGCGTACCCGTAGGCGCCGACGGCCTGGCCGAACTCGCCGGCGCCCGCCAGTGCGCGAGCCAGCAGCGACGCGGTCATGCCTCGGGATGCCGCATGCACCTCGGCCTGCTCCTCGCGTTCGAGCACCTGACCGAAGAGCTCGGCGGCCTCGGGGGCGTCGCCCTGCGCGAGCATGGCGCGCGCGAGCCGGAAGTCCGCCGCCACCTGATCGCCGCCCTCCTGCGCGGCGATGCGAGACGTCACCCGATAGCGCGCCACGGCCTTCTGCGGCTCGCCGGCGTCCTCCCAGAGCGCACCGGCGAGCAGGTGCGCGGTACCCAGCGCTCGTGTGGCGCCGAGCGCGGCGAGCAGGCGGCACGCCTCATCGGCATCCGCCGCGCCCTCCACGAACGCCTCCTGCCCGCCGCGCACGCGGGCGCGGGTCTGCAGCGCCTGCGCACGGTGGCCGTCGCTCAGGTCGTCCTGCGCGAGGAGGCGATCGAGCAGGGCCGTCGCCGCCTCCGTGTCGCCCTTCTGCAGCACGGCCGCGATCGCGATGAGGGTCGTCGTGTTCGACAGCCGTGCGTCGCCGGCCTCGGCGAACGCCCGTGCCGCGCGTTCGGCGAGATCGAGCGCGGCGTCCGGTTCCTCGGCGTGCATGTGCAGGGAGGCGCGGCTGATCGCCAGGTCGCCGCGCGACCAGGCGGGAAGGGCGTCGGATGCCGCAAGGGCGTCCTCGAGCGAGGCCACCGTCTCGGGAGTGTTCAGACCGAAGGTCGCGAGGCCCAGGCGCTGCTCGAGATCGGCCTGCTCGTCGCGTCCGGCCGCCCGCAGCGCCTCGATGCGGGCGGGCAGGAGGTCGGCTGCCTCGTCCGCGCGGTCGAGGGCGACGAGGATGCCGAGGCGCATCGACATGAGCTGTGCGACCTTCGCCGGATCCTCGACGGCCAGCGCCTTCGGCAGAGCCTGCAGCGTCTCGTGCTCTGCGCCGAACTGCGCGAGGTCCATGGCGCGGTCGAACCAGCCGTCGGCATCCGTCGGGGTCACCGCATCGGCGGTCGCGACGAACGCGTCCGACCGGATCGGCACGTCGTACCGCTCGCCCTCGAGCGCGCGGAGCCGTGCGATGCTGCGCGCGTGGCCGTCGCTGCCGTCGCGGCGGTCGAAGTCCGCGCCGATGCGCTCGGCGGCGACCCATGCCGTCGCGGCGAGATCGGCGGCGCTCCACGAACCCTCGTGCGGTCCGAAGAACGACTCCAGCGCCGGGGTCTCCGCCCCGCGCACGGGGGTGTCGCCGTGCCCCGCGAGCGTGACCCGGTCGAGCGCGAAGGCGATCGCGCCCAGCGCGGCGAAGTGGGCGTCGACGTTGAGACCGTCATGCGCGAGCCAGCCGATGTGGCGCTCCACGAGGGCGAGGGCGCGGGCCTCGTTGCCGGTGATCGCGGCGAACACGAGGTTGTTCGCGACGATGCGCAGGTTGTCGGGGTTGTCCTTCGCGAGGCGGTAGCTGCGCAGGTGGGCGCTCTTCGCCTCGTCGAAGCGGCCTGCGCGCAGGTAGGGCAGGAGCACGCGCGACAGGGCGTGCTCCGGTTCCTCACCGCACGAGTAGCCGCCCTCGAGCATCTCCTCGACGAGTCGGATCGCCTCGGCATCCCGATCCGTCTCCGCGAAGAATCCAGCGAACTGGCTGCGTCCGCACGCGTCGCAGTGGCTGTGCTCGTCGCGGGGCGTGGCCTCAAGGCGCACGCGCAGGGCCTCCGCGTCGTCCATCCTTCCGGCGTCCCACGCGTCCTCGAAGCGCGCGGTGAGCACGCCGCTGAGGCCGAGGCCGCCCGCGCGGTAGTGGGTCTCCATGTCGTCGAGCACCGCGGCGATCTGCTCGCCGGAGAACGCCGGAGACGACCGGAGGGCCGACGCCATCCACTTGAACTGCCACATGAGGTCGGCGCCGCCATAGTCGAGGTCCGCGGGGAACCGCTGCGGGTCGGCGTCGTGCCTGGCGAGGCACCACGCGAAGGAGTTCAGCATCACGTCGGTGGCGCCGTTCATGTTCGCCGACGCCGTCTGCCGCATCCGAGCCTCGTACTCGAGGCGCTCGTCGCCGAGCTCGACGGCGAGGGCGACGGCCTCCGCGACGAGCGCCTGCTCGGCTGGCCCCCACGGGGTGCGGTCGATCTCTTCGATGAGCTGCCGGAAGCGCTTCTGCGGACGTGCCATGGTGGCCCCTTCATGCGGACGGGTCGGTGACGACGGACGGACGGGTCGGTGACGACGGACGGACGGGTCGGTGACGACGGACGGAGGCTCAGACGACGTCGTCGAAGGGGACTGCGTCTCCCTCGATCCCGGCGGAGAGCGAGACGAGGTCGCTGAGCGCGGTGGTCATCAGCGCCCGATCCGCGTCGGAGAGCGGGTGGTGGCCGGCGAGCAGCGCCTGGATGTACAGCAGCTGCACGGTGCGGGCGAAGACCGCATCGTCCTGCACCCGCACGAGAGCGCGCACGACGCGGTTCGACCAGTTGAGGCAGAGGCGGGCGCTGAGGTCGTCATCGCGGGATGCCGACAGGGTGGCGTCGATGCGGTCCAGCACGCCGCCCCACAGCGCGCCGGTGAAGCCCTTGGTGCGACCACGGTCGAGGCGGCGGAGCACCTCGGGGTCGGCGACGTACAGCGCGGCGAGTTCCGGCTGATCGATCGATCGCACGGTCACGGAGCAGTCGGATGCCGCGAGCACCCCGCCCGCACGGGCTTCCAGCGCGACCGCGGCGTCGCGATCGTCGAGCGGGGGAGGGTCGAGGCGGTCGAGCTCCCCGCCCACGTCGACGAGCTCGACGGACACCTGCGGATACAGCTCAGGCAGCATGCGCACGAGGTCGGCGTCGTACAGGTAGCCGCCGTTGACGAGCACCTCGGACGCGGGGGAGATGCCGGCGACCTGCCGGAACTCGTCGACGGTCTGCGCGAATCGGATGTGCGGGAAGCGCTCGACGAGGTCGCCGATGCGCAGGGTCCCGTGGGTCGTCTCGAGCGTGAGCCATTGGGTGATGAAGCGGGCGAGCTCCTCGTCGTGGCGCACCAGCGATTTCAGGCCGACCTCGTGGACGGCGACGAACTGGGCGAGGCGGTGGGGCTCTCGGAGCCCGAGATCGAGCACCCAGCGGCGGATGCCGGCGCCGAGCTGCTCGCGCACGTGCTCCAGCGCGGTGTCATCGACGAGCGACTCGCGGCTCGCCGTCGGCGCCAGGCCCGTCGAGTCGACGACGGCCCTGACGAAGAAGGCCCAGTCGGGCAGCACGTCGTCGGCACGCTCCGACAGCAGCATCCGGCCGAGGTACATGCGGGTCGCCTGCCGAGCGCCGGGAGGGGGCGCGTAGGGGAGGACGTACGCGAGGCCGCGGGTGCCGGTCGCGGGCTCGCCGATCTCGATCACGTCGAGGGGTGCGGCGCCGAGCAGGTCGCGTCCGTACTGCACGGCGGCCTCGGGGTAGGTCGCCGCGTCGAGGAACGGAGCCGCCCTCGTGATGTCGACGTCACCGCCGGGGGCGTCGATCGTGACGCGCACCGGCAGGAACTCCGCGAAGGCGGTCGCCAGCTCCCGCACGGCGGCGGGGCGCAGCAGCTCGTCGGCGTCGAACCGCGGCGCGAGGTGCACGCTCGTGCCGATCGGCAGCTCGTCGTCGATCTCGGTCACCCGGAACGTGCCGTCCGCGCTGCCGGTCCACTCGACGGCCGGTGTGCCCTTCGCGCTCCGCGAGCGGATGACGATGGTGTCGGCGACCATGAAGCAGCTGAGCAGCCCGATGCCGAACTGGCCGAGGTAGTCGCTGCGGGGCATGTCGAAGATGTCGCGCTTCGAGCTGCGGCCGACCGTCGCGAGCAGGTCGGCGACCTCCGCCGCGGTCAGTCCGATGCCGTCGTCGCGCAGCACGAACTCGCCGCTCTCGTCGGTGAGCGGGGTGATGCGGATGCTCCCGCCGGTGCCGTCGAGCTCCCGGCGGGCCGTGACGGCGTCCCTCGCGTTCTGCAGCAGCTCACGCAGGTACACCCGAGGACTCGAGTAGATGTGCCGACTGAGGAGGTCGACGACCCCGCGCAGATCCACCTGGAACTGCTGCACGTCAGAGCTCACCGCATCCCCTTCCGTTGCGTCCGCCCGCCGAGCCTAGCAACAGCGCGATTGCTCCGCCGGTTCGGCACCCGCCGAGGGATGCCGTATGCTTGACCAGCAGTTGTTGTCTGCATTCTTTCGCCGTGCCCCGGCCCACACGACCGGGCCGGATGGCAGGATGGAGACGACACCCCGAGACCCAGGGTCTCTAGGGCGGTAGCTCAATTGGCAGAGCAGCGGTCTCCAAAACCGCAGGTTGCAGGTTCGATTCCTGTCCGCCCTGCGCGTCAGCGCAACGCTGACACACGAAAGGTACATTCAGGATGGATCAGGACGAACCGCGCGGCGAGGTCGTCGCGGCCGGCGCCACCCGAGAGAAGACGGGCAACCCCATCTCCCGGTTCTTCGGGAGCATCGCCCTGTTCTTCCGTCAGGTCATCGCAGAGCTGCGCAAGGTCGTCACCCCGACCCGCAAGGAACTGTTCAAGTTCACCGCGGTGGTGCTCGTCTTCGTTCTGATCGTCATGGGCATCGTCTACGGGCTGGACACCTTGTTCGCGTGGCTGACGCACATCGTGTTCGGAGTTCCGGACGCTTGACGCCCTGCGGTCCTGGCCGCAGTGATTGGAAAGAAACACCGTGTCTGAACGATATTCCGACGACGCCGACTGGGCGACCGCTGCCGAGCAGTCCAGCGAGGAGGACGAGGCCCAGGAGGGCAACGTCCTCGCCGCAGAGGAGTTCTCCGTCACGTCCGCCGAGCACGTGGCTCTCCACGTCGAGGACGTGGACGGCGACGACGAGACCGGCACGGAAGAAGACACCGACATCGACATCGACGACCCGGAGGCGGATGCGATCGTGAACGACGCTCTCAACCTGGACGAAGCGGCTGAGTCCGAGGCCGCCGCTGAGGTCCTCAACGACGCTGTGGCCGAAGAGACCGCAGAGCAGGAAGCGGAGGCGGCCGAGGAGGTCACCCCGTACGACGGACCCGACGTGAACGGCGAGGATGACCGCCCGGCCGTCGACGCCGACGACGCGGACGACCCCGTGGTCGCGGCCGTGGAGGCCGAGGAAGCCGCGGAGTCCGACGACGTCGACTCCGAGGAGGACCCGTACGAGGCGTTCCGCATGGACCTGCGCATGCTCCCCGGCAAGTGGTACGTCATCCACTCGTACGCCGGCTTCGAGCGCAAGGTCAAGGCGAACATCGAGCAGCGCAAGTCGACGCTCGAGGTCGAGGACGAGATCTACCAGATCGAGGTCCCGATGGAGGACGTCGTCGAGATCAAGAACGGCCAGCGCAAGATGGTCACGCGCGTGCGCATCCCCGGCTACGTGCTGGTGCGCATGGAGCTCACGGAGGACACCTGGTCGGTCGTCCGTCACACGCCCGGTGTCACCGGCTTCGTGGGCAACGCCCACAACCCGACGCCGCTGCGCTTCGAAGAGGCCTTCAACATGCTGAAGTCGCTCGTCGAGGTCAAGGACGTCCCGACCGCCAAGAACATCGCGGCCAAGGGCGGCGTCGCCGTCGCACGCCCGCTGCCGGCCGAGGTCGACTTCGAGGTCGGCGAGACCATCACGATCAAGGAGGGCTCGTTCGCGGGTCTGCCCGGGTCGATCAGCGAGATCAAGCCCGAGAGCGGCAAGCTCACGGTGCTCGTGTCGCTCTTCGAGCGCGAGACGCCGGTCGAGCTGTCGTTCGACCAGGTCACCAAGATGATCTGACGACCACGAGTCGCAGGAAGAAGGCCGCCCCTCGGGGCGGCCTTCTCTCGTCACCGGGTACGCCCGGGATCGGGTAGACTGTGGTGGTTTGTGCGCCGCTTTCGCGTGCGTCCAGACGACCACGGTCCGGAGATGCCGGATCTGTGGGAGAAGCGGGTGCTGCGGCATCCGATTCGATGAAAGGAAAGAGAATGGCACCGAAGAAGAAGGTGACCGGCCTGATCAAGCTTCAGATCAACGCCGGTGCAGCCAACCCGGCGCCGCCGATCGGCCCCGCGCTCGGTCAGCATGGCGTCAACATCATGGAGTTCTGCAAGGCGTACAACGCCGCGACCGAGTCGCAGCGCGGCAACGTCATCCCCGTCGAGATCACCGTCTACGAGGACCGCAGCTTCACCTTCGTCCTGAAGACCCCGCCCGCGGCGGAGCTCATCAAGAAGGCCGCCGGCGTGCAGAAGGCTTCGGCCACCCCGCACACCGTCAAGGTCGGCAAGATCACCAAGGACCAGGTCCGTCAGATCGCCGAGCAGAAGCAGGCCGACCTGAACGCGAACGACATCGAGGCCGCCTCGAAGATCATCGCCGGCACCGCCCGTTCCATGGGCATCACGGTCGAGGGCTGAGGGAGATAATCATGGCTACGAAGTCCAAGGCTTACCGCGCTGCCGCCGAGAAGATCGAGGCAGACCGTTTCTACACTCCCGCCGAGGCTGTCGCCCTGGCCAAGGAGACCGGCTCGTCGAAGTTCGACGCCACCGTCGAGGTCGCGCTGAAGCTCTCGGTCGACCCCCGCAAGGCAGACCAGATGGTGCGCGGCACCGTCATCCTGCCCCACGGCACCGGCAAGACCGCCCGCGTCATCGTGTTCGCCACCGGCCCCGCGGCCGAGGCGGCGATCGCTGCAGGCGCCGATGAGGTCGGCGGCGCCGAGCTCATCGAGAAGGTCGCCGGCGGCTGGACCGCGTTCGACGCGGCCGTCTCCACCCCGGAGCTCATGGGCCAGGTCGGTCGTCTCGGAAAGGTCCTGGGTCCGCGTGGACTCATGCCGAACCCGAAGACCGGCACGGTGACCCCGAACACGGCCAAGGCCGTCGAGGACATCAAGGGCGGAAAGATCGAGTTCCGCGTCGACAAGCACGCCAACGTGCACTTCGTCGTCGGCAAGGCCTCCTTCTCCACCGAGCAGCTGAACGAGAACATCGACGCAGCGCTCGAGGAGATCGTCCGCCTCAAGCCGTCGAGCTCGAAGGGCCGTTACATCCAGAAGGGCGCCGTGTCGACCACGTTCGGCCCCGGCATCCCGCTGGACGTCAACGCGATCTGACGCTCACGCGCTCACAGGAAGGCCCCCGCCCCGGCGGGGGCCTTCTTCGTCGCCTACACCATGGCGACATCCGACGTCATCCGACTGGGATGCCGGAGAGATCCCGCGTACTGTGGGTGAGTTCCGCGCACCACAGCATCCGCGCACCGCACCACCCCAGGAGGGTTCATCCATGTCCCGTCGCCTCATCGCCGTCACCGCGCTCGTCCTCGGCGCCGTCGCGCTCACCGCGTGCAGCGGCAGCACCGCGCCCGCCGAGAGCGGCTCCTCCTCGGAGGAGGGCTCGAACGATTTCGGCCTCGTGAAGGACGGCACGCTGACGGTCGCGACCGAGGGCACGTACCGCCCGTTCAGCTTCCACGGCGACGGCGGCACCGGCGACCTGACGGGCTACGACGTCGAGATCATCCAGGCCGTCGCCGACAAGCTCGACCTCGAGGTCGACTTCAAGGAGACGCAGTGGGATGCGATCTTCGCGGGTCTCGACGCCGGACGCTTCGACGTGATCGCCAACCAGGTCACCATCAACGACGACCGGAAAGCCTCCTACCTGTTCAGCGAACCGTACACGGTGTCGCCGGGTGTGATCGTGGTGGCCGAGGACGACGATTCGATCTCGTCCTTCGACGACCTGCAGGGCAAGACCACGGCCCAGTCGCTCACCAGCAACTGGAACGACCTCGCGAAGGAGTCGGGCGCGAACGTCGAGGGTGTCGAGGGGTGGGCGCAGGCCGTCGAGCTCCTTCGCCAGGGCCGCGTCGACGCGACCATCAACGACAAGCTCACGTTCCTCGACTACGAGAAGACGAACAGCCCGACCGGTCTGAAGATCGCGGCGGAGACCGAGGATGCCGGCGAGCAGGCCTTCGTGTTCACGAAGGACAAGAAGTCGCTCGTCGAGGCCGTGGACGCCGCCCTCGAGGAGCTGCGCGCCGACGGCACGCTCGCCGAGATCAGCGACAAGTACTTCGGCGCCGACGTCACCCAGTAACCCATGGAGAGCCCCTGGCAGCTGTTCCTCGACTCACTGGGACCGATCGCCCTCGCGGGGCTGACGGCCACGGTGCCGCTGGCGCTCGTCTCCTTCGTCATCGGTCTGCTCATCGCGGTCGGCGTGGCGCTCATGCGGATCTCGGTGAACCCGGTGGTATCCGGCATCGCCCGGTTCTACATCTCGGTGATCCGCGGAACGCCGATGCTCGTGCAGCTCTTCGTGATCTTCTACGGGATGCCGTCGATCGGCGTGACGATCGATCCATGGCCCAGCGCGATCATCGCGCTGTCGCTCAACGTCGGCGGCTACGGGGCCGAGGTGGTGCGGGCGGCGATCCTCTCGGTACCGAAGGGACAGTGGGAGGCCGCCTACACGGTCGGCATGAACCGCACGCGCACGCTGACGCGCGTCATCCTGCCGCAGGCTGCGCGGGTCTCGGTGCCGCCGCTGTCGAACACCTTCATCTCCCTGGTCAAGGACACCTCGCTCGCCTCGCTGATCCTCGTGACCGAGCTGTTCAAGGTCGCGCAGCAGATCGCGTCGACGACGTACCAGTTCATGGTGCTGTATCTCGCAGCGGCGCTGGTCTACTGGGTGTTCTGCCTCGTCCTGTCGTTCGGGCAGAGCGCACTGGAGAGGAGGCTCGATCGCCATGTCGCGCACTGACGGAACGGGTGGGGAGCTGCTCGCCGCTCGAGGGCTGCACAAGCGCTTCGGTGACAACGAGGTGCTGCGCGGGATCGATCTGAGGCTGCACCGCGGTGAGGTCGTCGTGCTGATCGGTCCCAGCGGGTCGGGCAAGACGACGGTGCTCCGCGCACTCAACGGACTCGAGACGCCGGATGCCGGAACGATCGAGGTCGCCGGCGGACCGCGGATCGACTTCGCCGACGCGGACGGCAGAGGCAGGCGGAAGCGGGCCCAGCAGCGCCTGGCTCTGCGCGACCGGTCGGCCATGGTGTTCCAGCACCACAACCTGTTCCCGCATCTCACGGTGCTCGAGAACGTCATCGAGGGACCCTGGCGGGTGCAGGGGAGGCCGAAGGCCGAGGTGATCGCCGAGGCGCGCACCCTGCTCGCGCGCGTGGGGCTCGCCGACAAGGAGAACGCCCGCCCGCACCAGCTCTCGGGCGGGCAGCAGCAGCGCGTCGGCATCGTCAGGGCGCTGGCCCTGCGGCCCGACCTGCTGCTCTTCGACGAGCCGACCAGTGCCCTCGACCCGGAGCTCGTGGGAGAGGTGCTGCTGGTCATCAAGGAACTCGCCGACGAAGGGTGGAGCATGGTGGTCGTCACGCACGAGCTGAGCTTCGCGCGCGAGGCAGCCGACCGGGTGCTGTTCATGGACGGCGGGGTCGTCGTCGAGGAGGGCGCCCCTCAGGACATCTTCGGCGCTCCGCGGCAGGAGCGCACGCAGCGGTTCCTGACCCGCATCCTGCGCCCGCTCGACGGGGAGTGAGCGCCCGAGACCGGACGCCCGAGATCTGACGCCCGGTGTCAGACGTGCGGCGTCAGGCGAACAGAGGCGCGACGAGACTGATCGCGAGCGCGATCATGACCACAGCGATGATCCCGTCGAGGATGCGCCACGAGCGCTCCGGGCGCAGCCAGCGACCGAGATAGCGCGCCCCGAAGCCCAGCGCGGTGAACCACAGGATGCTCGCGACGATCGCCCCGGCGGCGAACAGCCACCGGTCATCGCCGTGGGTGGCGGCGATCGATCCGAGCATGAGCACGGTGTCGAGGTACACGTGCGGGTTGAGCCAGGTGAGCGCGAGGACGGTCAGGAGTACCGGGGCGAGCGCGGTGCGCGTCGCGGTGGCTGTCGTCGCGCCGTCGGATGCGGCACCCGTCGTCGGCGCGTCGTCGACGCGCAGCTGTTCGCCGCCGCGGCAGGCACGGCGTGCGGCGAGGAGTCCGTAGCCGAGCAGGAACAGCGCGCCGGCCCAGCGTGCGACGTCGACGAGCCACGGTGCGGCCGAGATCACGACACCGAGGCCGGCGACCCCCGCGGCGATGAGGAGGGCGTCGGACAGCGCGCAGATCACCACGACCGGCAGCACGTGCTCGCGGCGGATGCCCTGGCGCAGCACGAAGACGTTCTGTGCGCCGATGGCGACGATGAGCGACAGGCCGAGTCCGAGACCCGAGAGGACCGAGAGCATGTCTTCACGCTAGGTGTCGGCGATCATGAGCACCAGCGAGGATTCCTTGTGAACCATTAGCGTGGCTGATGTGAGAATTGATCCGGAACTCGCCGCCACGGTCGCCGCCGTCGCCGACGAGGGCACCCTCGACGCGGCATCCCGCGTGCTGCGCATCACGCCGTCGGCCGTGAGTCAGCGATTGAAGAGCCTCGAGCAGCAGCTCGGCCGCGTTCTGGTCGTCCGTGCGAAGCCGGCCAGGCTCACGGAGGCGGGGGAGGCCGTCGTGCGGCTCGCCCGGCAGGCGGCGCTCCTCGAGCACGACGCGCTCGGCGGGCTGGGACTGGACGGCGGGATGGCTCGGCCGCGGATCCCGCTCGCGGTGAACGCCGACTCGATGGCGACGTGGTTCCTCGCCCCGCTGGCGCGTCTGTCGCGCACGCACGATATCGACGTCGACCTGCACCGCGACGACCAGAACTTCACCGCGCGGTTGCTGGAGTCGGGCACGGTCATGGCGGCGGTGACGAGCGAGGCGACGCCGGTGGCCGGGTGCTCGGTCTCGCCGCTCGGGGTGCTGGAGTACCGGGCGATGGCCGAGCCCCGCTACGCCGAGCGCTGGTTCCCGGACGGGGTGACCGGCGAGGCGCTCGCGACGGCGCCGTTCGTCGACTTCGACCGTCGAGACACGCTGCAGCACGAGTGGCTCGCGGCGAGGGGCGTGACCGCTCAGGGAGTTCCGCGGCACTACGTCCCGGCATCCCACGACTATGCGCTCGCCGTCCGGCTCGGGCTGGGGTGGGGGATGGTTCCGCGGCTGCAGGACGAGGGCGGACTCGTCGATCTCGGCGGTCCTCCGCTGCGGGTCGCTCTCTACTGGCAGCAGTGGAACCTCCGCTCCGAGCTGCTCGATGCGATCGCCGCCGAGGTGGCCGAGGAGGCACATCGCGTGCTCGCCCCCTGACGGACGTCTGCGATCCGTTCTGCGACAGGCCGTTGCATCCTCGATTGAATAGGTATTCAATCTGATGAACGGGCATGTGTCTTGTGGGAGCGGTTTCGTCGAGGCGCATGCAAGACGAAAGAGTGTGCAGGCATCGGTCTTTGAGGGAAGATCGTCCACCTCGTCCGCGCACTCTCGATTCCTGAGGGGGAAGAGACATGGTCACCACGGACACCAGGAGGACGGACAGCAGGAGGAAGGTTCTCGCCGTCCTCGCCGGAGGCGTCGTGCTGGGGGTGGGCGTCGGTGTGACGCTCGCCGCCTGGAACGACTCCGAGTTCGCCACCGGCACGTTCGGCGCCGGATCGTTCAACCTGGAGGGCTCGACCACGAGCGCCACCACCGGGTACGACGACCACAACATCGACAACGGCGATGCTGCGGCATCCCTCGTGTTCCAACTGCCCGCCGTCGCCGCGTCGATGTCGCCGGGCGACGTCGTCTACGCGCCGTTCTGGGTACGACTCGACGCCACGACGACGAACGCGGCGACCCTGGTCCCCGCCGGGATCACCGCCGGAACCGGCGGCAACGAGGCGAACCTGTCGTACACCGTCACCACCATCGGCGCCGCAGCGACCTGCGGGGCAGGGGCCACGGGAACCGTCGTCGCGTCCGGAGCGACGCTCAGCGCCCAGACCGGAGCGACATCGGTGCCGCTCGCTGAGGGAACCGCCCCCGGCACGGCCGGTGCACCCGTGCAGCTGTGCTTCGCCGTCACGGCGGGTGCTGCGCTGACCCAGGGCGCGACGGCGACCGCGACGTGGGAGTTCACAGCCACCTCCGTCTCAGACTGATCATGGCCGACACCCGCAGACGCATGCGGGAGAGGAAGCGACTGCGCTCCCGTCGAATCCGGGCCGTCCTCGCGGGCGGGCTCGTGTTCGGCGTCGGCGCGACGATGACCCTCGCCGCATGGAACGACTCCGAGTACGCGTCGTCGACGTTCACCGCCGGACGCTTCGACATCGTGGGCGCCACCGACGGGGCGACGTTCTCCAACCACGCCACCACCGGTGCCGCCGCGGCGCTCAGCTTCGCCGTCGCACCGACCGCCATGGTGCCCGGCACGACGACCTACGCGCTGTTCAGCGTCAAGACCGCCACCCCGTCGGCGGCGGGAACCCTGCAGCTCACCGCCGGCACACCCGGCGGCACCGGTCTCGCCACGTACCTCACGTACGGCGTGCGCCTCGTGCCGACGGCCACAACGCCGAGTCAGTCGTGCACGGCCGCGACCTACGCCGCGGCATCCGGCGCCTCGAGCGTGATCGTCGCAGACGGATCGCCGCTCACGGTCGGGGGAGCGGCCACGACGTCCGTGCCGCAGGTGGTCGCTGCGAACGGCGGCAACCAGCTCAACTACTGCGTCGCGGTGACGCTTCCGACGACCGTGGTCAACGCGGCGCAGGGGCTCACGATGACGCAGACGTGGCAGATCCAGGGCACGTCGTCGTAGCGGGACGGATCTCGAGGGCGACGCATGCAGATGGCGCGAGGAGAGGAGGGGAGATGAGCACACCGACCACTCGTCGGGAACGGCGCGAACGCTCGGCAGAGCGGATGGCCGAGGGCTCGGCCGCGGCGCCGACCGCACGCGAGCCCCGCGGCGTAGGTCGCTTCCTCGTCGACTCGGCGCTGTGGATCGCCGCCGCCGCGGGTGCGGTGTGCATCGCGCTGGTCGTGCTCGCCTTCGCGCTGCAGGTCACGCTCATCATGTTCCGCACCGGGTCGATGTCCCCGACGACCCCCGCCGGATCGGTCGCCGTCGTGCAGAGGGTGCCCGCGTCCGACGTGGTCGTCGGAGATGTCGTGACCGTCGACCGGCCGGGGGAACTGCCCATCACCCACCGGATCACCTCGGTCGCCGGCGGAGCCGCCGCAGACGAGCGCATCATCACGATGCGGGGCGATGCGAACGCCTCCGACGATCCGTTCCCGTACGCGGTCACCTCGGTGCGGCGCGTGCTCTTCTCGGTGCCGGGCGTGGCATCGGTCATCGCCGGCCTGGGCGATCCCCTCGTTCTGGCCGGGATCACGGTCGCGGCGACCGCGCTCGTCGTCTGGGCGTTCTGGCCGCGGAGGCGGCGTGAGCGAGGGCGGGAATGACGACCTCCCGGGCGGCGGCCGGCGCGGGGCTCGCCGTCGCGCTCGCCGCGGGAGCTGCTCTCGCCGCGGCGCCGGCCTGGGCGGCGCCGAGCACGGAGGTCGTGCAGGGCTCCGTGCTGCGGATCGTCTCCGTCGCCGACTGGGCCGAGGCCGCGAACCTGCTCCCCGGCGAATCGGTGGTGTGGGACGTGGCGGTCAGCGCGGACGCCGATGTCGACCCCGGGACCGTGACGCTCGCCGTGAGTGCGACCGGCGCGGCGCCCCTGCTCCTCGATGCGGAGCTCTGTCTGCAGCCCTGGACCGACGGTGCCTGCCCGGGTGGCGCCACGGTGCTCGCGACATCGTGGACCATCCCGCGCGACGGCAGCGAGGCCGTGCTCGTCGATTTCCCGTCGACGCAGACCGCGCACCTGCGCCTGCGCGTGGCCATGGGCGGCGATGACGACGGGCCGGGTTTCACCGACGTGCGCGTCTCGGCCCGTGGGGTCGGCGACGCGGTCGTCGCCGACGCGGGCGGCGGGCTGCCGACCCTCCCGACCACCGGCGGAACGGCGCCCGTGGGGATGCTCGTCGGCGGGATCGTGCTGGTCGGCGCCGGGGCGGTGCTGCTCGCGGGGCGCATCCGGCGGCGGGGGCGTGGCCGGCGGGATGCGCGGAGTGATCGGGCTTCGCAGGATGCGCGGGGTGCGCTGGATTCGCGGGGCGCGCGGGGTGCGCCGGATTCGCGGGATGAGGGCCGGGATGCGGAGGTAGCGCCGTGACCGCGCGAGCTCGTGCATCACGGCGGCGGCTGCTCGCCGGCATCCTCGGCGTGAGCGTCCTCGCGGGGGCGAGCGCGCTCGGGGGCACGCAGCAGGTCGACGCCCGTTTCACCGACCTCGAGTACGCGGCCTCCAGCACGTTCACGTCGTTCACGGTGCCGCCGGCGACCATCACCGCGTGCACGATCACGAACAACGCGCTCGGCATCTTCCAGGGCGTGACGCTCGTGTGGACGTCGATCTACCCGGCCAGCGGGGTGCGACTGACGCTCACGCAGGGGGCGACCACGGCGGTCGTCCCGGCATCGAACATCAGCACCTCCGGTCCGTCGAGCGGGGTCTACACGCACACTGCGGTGCTGTCGCAGACGCTGCTCAGCAGCCTGATCACCAACCTGCTCGGCAGTACCACGACGCTGACCGTCAACAACCTCCTGGCCGGAACGGCCTGGGTATCGGTCGGCGTCTCGCGACAGCTCTCGATGACGCTCGCCGGGCTCGGCGCGACCTGCACCTGACGTCGGTGCGCGGCCGAGCTCAGTCGGCGAGTGCCAGGGCGCGGAACGCGTCGCGCTCGCGCAGGTGCTCCCGGCGGCTGGTCGTGGCGACCGGCAACCTGCGGGGGACCTGCTGACCGGTCGTCCGCCGGTACAGCTCGTCGATGAGTTCGGTGGCGAGGCCGACGAGCTTGGCGATCTCGCGGTCGTCTCGGTCGATCCAGACGCAGCGGGGCTCGTCGTGCACCGGGGCGAAGTCGACGTGCTCCTCCCATACGAACAGGGTGCGCTCGGCGCCCAGCACGTGCTGCTGCCACCACACCTGACGCAGGTAGGTGCGGGGGATGCCGCGGAAGGCCTTGTTGGTCGTCTTGATCTCGGCGAGCTCGATGCGCCCGGCCGTGTCGACCGCGATGCCGTCGGGGGTGGCGAGATGACGGTGCTCGACCTCGGCGCGGAACAGCGCGGACGAGGGGAGGATGCCGTGCGTCGCCGCGACCCAGGCCGCGATCTCCGGCTCGCGCCGGCGGCCGTGGTCGGTGTAGGCGTTGCCGCCGAAGCGCGGACCGCCGCCCAGCTTGGAGTCGGCGGCGCGGGCGATGGAGTTCGCGCTCGTGAGCCCGGCGACGTCGGTGGCGGTGATCCCGCGCGATCTCGCGCGCATCCAGGCGACGCGGTCGCGGGAGTCCGCAACGATGCGCGCTTGGAGTTCCGGGGTCACCTCACGAGCCTAACCCCGGCTGCCGACCCGCGCCGCCGTACACGCCGTCCGCGGCATCCCCCTGCTGTTCCGTCCTCCCGTCCTCTCCTGTCCCGTCCCGAACCCGCGTTCGCCGAGACCCACCTCCTCCGTCCGCACCCACCGAGCACACCGTCGCGCGCCGCGGGTCTCGGCGTCCGTGTGAGGGAGAGCGGACGGGGAGGCGTCGGGAATCGCGACGGGATTTGGGAGGCGCGCGCACGTGAGGTAGAGTGGGGGTAACCGAAGACCGCTGGTCATCGTGCGTGTGCGAACACGAACGATCGAAGCTCTGCTCAGCAGGGGCCCGCGCAGGACACGAACTCTCCGAAGCTCCGTGCGCTTGCGCCGGAGCTTTTCTGTTGCACGCGGTCGAGGTCGGTGCCTCACCGCCGTGAGGCGCCTCGTACACACCAAGGAGTGACCATGGCGCAGAAGGATGCATCGGTCGCCGAGCTCACGAAGTCATTCGAGGACTCGACTGCCGTTCTGCTGACCGAGTACCGCGGTCTGACGGTTGCCCAGCTCAAGCAGCTGCGCAACAGCATCCGTCAGGACGCTGAGTACGCCGTGGTGAAGAACACGCTGACCAAGATCGCCGCCAACAAGGCCGGCATCACCGCACTGGACGACGACCTCAAGGGTCCGTCGGCCGTCGCGTTCGTGCACGGTGACTTCGTCGCCACTGCCAAGGCTCTTCGTGACTTCGCCAAGGCCAACCCGCTTCTCGTGATCAAGGCCGGCATCTTCGAGGGCAACGCCCTCACCGCCGACGAGGTCAACAAGTACGCCTCGCTCGAGAGCCGTGAGGTTCTGCTGGCGAAGGCTGCGGGCATGATGAAGGCGACGATGGGCAAGGCTGCCGCCACCATCGACGCGCTTCGCGAAAAGCTCGAGACCGCCGAGGCCGCGTAAGCGTCCGACGTTCTCGTACAACAACCCCATCTATCTAGGAGATACATCATGGCGAAGCTTTCCACCGAGGAGCTGCTCGAGCAGTTCGCTGGCCTGACCCTCGTCGAGCTCAACGACTTCGTGAAGGCGTTCGAGGAGAAGTTCGAGGTCACCGCTGCCGCACCCGTCGCCGTTGCCGGCGCCGGCGGCGCCGGCGCCGCGGAAGAGGTCGAGGAGAAGGACTCCTTCGACGTCATCCTCGAGGCTGCAGGCGACAAGAAGATCCAGGTCATCAAGGCCGTCCGCGAGCTCACCTCGCTCGGCCTCGGCGAGGCCAAGGCTGTCGTCGACGGCGCTCCCAAGGCCGTCCTCGAGGGCGCGAACAAGGAGACCGCCGAGAAGGCGAAGGCCACTCTCGAAGAGGCCGGCGCGACGGTCACCCTCAAGTAATCCCGTCCGGGTCGAGGTGCTCGCACCTCCTCCCGAACGTCTGCGAAGGCCCCGGGTCGCCCCGGGGCCTTCGTGCGTCTGCGCTCGGGTTCCGACGCCGCTGGCGGCCGGTTCAGCGCGGCGCGGCGGTCGAGCTGCGCACCACCAGCACGGATGCCGTCACGCACCGCTCGAGCGGCGAATCAGGCTCCTCCATCTGACGCTGCAGCAGACGCACGGCCTCGTGACCCTGTTCGCGTGGTGACTGCTTGATGGTGGAGAGCGCGAACATCTCGGCGTGCTGATGGTCGTCGATCCCGACGACGCTGAGTTCGGTCGGCACTGCGATCCCGAGTCGTCGCGCGGCGATCATGGCTCCGATCGCTGTCTCGTCGCAGACCCCCACGACGGCGCTGGGGCGTGCGCGCCGGTCGCCGAGCAGTTCGACGGCGGCCGCATATCCGCCGGGCATCGTGGGCGGCGAGTCTGCGATACGTGCGCGCTCGGACAGTCCTGCGGCGCTGAGCGCTTCGCGGTACCCGTCGATGCGTCGTGCGTCACCGAAGCTCAGCCGGCCGGGATCGTTCGAGCCTCCGACGAAGGCGATGTCCGTGTGACCGAGGTCGATGAGGTGCTCCGTCGCGATACGACCTGCGGCGACGTCGTCGATCGACACGGCGCTGGACCCCTCGCTGTACGGCCCGACGCTCACGAGAGGCCGCTCCGACCGGTGGAGCCGCTCCAGCTCCTGCGCGCTGGGCTGAATGCCGACGGCGATGATCCCGTCGAAGCGGCGCCCGGGCAGCACGGTGTCGAACAGCCGCTCGCGCGTCTCGCTGCCCTCGCGGATGCCGTACAGCGCCAGTTCGTAGTCGAGGGCGAACAGGGACTCCTGGATGCCGTCGAGCAGCTCGGCGAAGAACCAGCGGTCGACGGGGGGCATGATGACGCCGACGGTCTGCGTGCGACCGGTGGCGAGGCTGGTGGCGGAGGAGTGGGCCACGTAGGCGAGCTCGTCCGCGGCGTTCGACACCCGCCGTCTCGTCTCCTCGGAGACGTAGCCGCGACCGGTGAGGGCGCGGCTGGCGGTGGCCTTGGACACACCGGCACGCGCCGCGACGTCAGCGATCGTGCTCATCGGTCCTCCTCGACCCGGGCCTGTGCTCACATCAGCGTGCGCGGATGACATGGTAGCTCGTCGGGCGCGTGAAGGGAACCGGTTCCATACAATCGTCCCGGGAGCGCTCCCATGCGAGCGGGGGCCCCGTGCGGAATGGTTGCAAGCTTGTGATGATCGTGTGTTGTGCCGCGGAGCGGGGCGCCGGTATGTTTGCGTGGAATCGGTTCCCGATCTGCGCCGAGGGGCGGCGCGATCAACCGGGAGTCGTGAAACTCGAAGAGGAGAATTCACATGGGTCTGTCACAGCGTTCTCGGCGTTACGCGCCGATCGCCCTCCTGGGTGTCGCGGGCATCGCGCTCGCGGGCTGCGGTGCTCCCGGCGCACCGGGCGGCGGCAGCGGCGGCGACGGCGGCGGAGACAACACCGTCACGATCTACGGCACGATCGTCGACTCCGAGGCCGAACTCCTCCAGGAGTCCTGGAAGGACTGGGCCGAGGAGAATGACATCACGATCAAGTACGAGGGCAGTCAGGACTTCGAGACGCAGCTCGGCACCCGTGCCCAGGGCGGCAACCCGCCGGACATCGCGATCTTCCCGCAGCCGGGTCTGTTCGCCGACTTCGCGAACCGCGACTACCTGAAGCCCGCGCCCGAAGAGGTCGAGAAGAACGCCAACGAGTACTGGACCGAGGACTGGGTGAACTACGGCACCGTCGACGGTACCTTCTACGGGG
Source organism: Microbacterium sp. LS_15 (assembly GCF_041954735.1). Taxonomy (NCBI): domain Bacteria; kingdom Bacillati; phylum Actinomycetota; class Actinomycetes; order Micrococcales; family Microbacteriaceae; genus Microbacterium; species Microbacterium sp. LS_15. The sequence goes on from NZ_JAVAYD010000003.1 coordinate 152,863, forward strand.
CGCCGCTCATGGCGAACGTCAAGGGCTGGATCTGGTACTCGCCGGCGAAGTTCGCGGAGTGGGGCGTCGAGGTCCCGACGACCCTCGACGAGATGCAGGCCCTCACGGAGACGATCCAGTCGAAGATCGGCGGGCCCGCCTGGTGCGCCGGCTTCGAATCCGGCACCGCGACCGGCTGGCCCGGAACCGACTGGGTCGAGGACTACGTGCTGCGTCAGGCGGGCCCCGACGTGTACGACCAGTGGGTGGACAACGAGATCCCGTTCACCGACCCGCAGATCAAGACCGCCTTCGACTCGGTGGGATCGATCCTGCTCAACCCGTCGAACGTGAACGCGGGATTCGGCGACGTGCGCTCCATCAACTCGACCGCTTTCGGCGACGTGGCTCCGGCTCTGGCCGGGGGGACGTGCGCGCTGACGCACCAGGCCTCGTTCCTGTCGGGCTTCTTCCCGGAGGGCACCGAGATCGCCGAGGACGGCGACGTGTGGGCGTTCATGCTCCCGGGTGAGTCCGCTGACGACAAGGCCGTCACCGGTGCCGGTGAGATCGTCGGGGCGTTCACCGACAAGGAGGCCACGCAGAAGGTCCTCGCGTACCTGTCGAGCCCCGAGTGGGCCAACAGCCGCGTGAGCCTCGGCGGCGTCACCTCGGCCAACAACGGCCTCGACCCGGCGAACGCGAAGGACCCGATCCTCCAGGAGACCATCAAGATCCTCCAGGACCCGGACACCACCTTCCGCTTCGACGCGAGCGACCTGATGCCCGGTGCCGTCGGCGCTGGCACGTTCTGGAAGGGGATCGTGGCCTGGGTCAACGGCACCTCGACCGACGAGGTCCTGACGCAGATCGAGACCGGCTGGCCGTCCAGCTGATCGGATGAGGAGGGTCGCCCCCTTTTCTCGGGGCGGCCCTCCTTCTGATCCCGTGGCCCGCACATCGACGTGCGGGCATGATCCGCACGCGTCATGAAGGGGAATCCGTGAACGCGACAGCATTCTTCCAGTGGATCGGGACTCTTCCTCCGATCCTTCAAGCAGTGGTCGTGGTCATCGCCTTCGCGGTGGTCGTGGCCGTCATCCTCCTCCTCGTGGACGTCGCTCCGCGCCGAGGGGCGATCTACACGTGGGTGCGGCTGGCGATGTGCCTGCTCATCCCGCTCGCCGTGATGTTCTTCTTCAGTTCCTACTACTGGGCGATGGGTGTCGCCGTGCTGGTCGGAGCGGTGTTCTTCTTCCTGGACTACCGGTCCCGCGACGGGGCGGGGTACCTGATCCAGCTCGTGGCCTTCATGGCCCCGGCGATGCTCCTGCTGCTCGTCGGCCTCATCCTCCCGTCGATCCAGACGATGTACGCGTCGTTCCTGAACTCGTCGGGCAAGGACTTCGTCGGGTTCGCGAACTACACGTGGATCTTCACCCAGTCCGACGGGATCACCTCGGTCGTCAACTCGATCATCTGGGTGCTGCTCGTGCCGACCGTGTCGACCATCGTCGGTCTCGCCTACGCCGTCTTCATCGACCGCACCCGCGGCGAGAAGATCTACAAGGTGCTCGTGTTCATGCCGATGGCGATCTCGTTCGTCGGCGCGAGCATCATCTGGCGGTTCATGTACGAGTACCGCGGCGGCGACTTCAAGCAGATCGGTCTGCTCAACCAGATCCTCGTCTGGTTCGGCGGCACGCCGCAGCAGTGGCTGCTCAACGAGCCGTGGAACAACCTGTTCCTCATCGTCGTGCTCATCTGGGTGCAGACCGGTTTCGCGATGGTTGTGCTCTCGGCGTCCATCAAGGGCGTGCCTGCCGAGCTGCTGGAAGCGGCCGAGCTCGACGGTGCGAACGCGTGGCAGCGGTTTCGCTCGGTCACGGTCCCGTCGATCCGTCCGGCGCTCATCGTGGTTCTCACGACGATCTCCATCGCCTCGCTGAAGGTGTTCGACATCGTCCGCACCATGACCGCGGGAAACTACGGCACCTCGGTGCTGGCGAACGAGATGTACACGCAGTTCTCGAAGTTCGAGGCAGGTCGCAGCGCGGCGCTGTCGGTCATCCTCTTCGTCCTCGTGCTGCCGATCGTCATCTACAACGCCAGACAGATCAAGAAGCAGCGGGAGGTGCGATGATGAGCGACACTCTGAAGACCGAGACACCGGCCTCCACCCGCGCGATCACGACGGGCGGCGGATTCGACGCAGCGGCGGGACGCGCGCGCAAGCGCCTCTCGCGTCCGTGGGCGTCGGTCGGGTCCATCGTCATCGCGGTGCTGTGGACCATCCCGACGCTGGGGCTGTTCATCTCGTCGTTCCGTCCCCGCGACCAGATCCAGTCCAGTGGTTGGTGGGAGTTCTTCACCAACCCGCAGGTGACGTTCGACAACTACGTGCAGGTGCTGCAGTCGGGCACCACGCAGCTGACGATCCTCGAGTCGTTCATCAACTCGATCGCGATCACGATCCCCGCGACCGTGATCCCGCTGATGATCGCGGCGATGGCGGCGTACGCCTTCGCCTGGATCGACTTCAAGGGCCGCAACGCGCTGTTCATCTTCGTGTTCGCGCTGCAGATCGTGCCGATCCAGATGGCCCTGGTGCCGCTGCTCAGCTCGTTCTCACGGGGTATCAACCTGTTCGGTCTGCAGGTCACGCTACCGCTCGACGCATCGCAGGGCTATGCGCAGGTGTGGTTCGCGCACTCGATGTTCGCGCTGCCGCTCGCGATCTACCTGTTGCACAACTTCATGTCGGAGATCCCGGGTGAGATCATCGAGGCCGCACGCGTCGACGGCGCTTCGCGCGGACAGATCTTCTTCCGCGTGGTGCTCCCGCTCACGATGCCGGCGATCGCGTCTGTCGCGATCTTCCAGTTCCTGTGGGTCTGGAACGACCTGCTCGTGGCCCTCGTCTTCGCCGACGGCGCCGCGGCGCCGATCACGAAGCTGCTGGCCGAGATCACCGGAACGCGCGGCAACGACTGGTACCTGCTCACCGCAGGCGCCTTCGTGTCGATCATCATCCCGCTCATCGTGTTCTTCGCGCTGCAGCGCTACTTCGTGCGAGGCCTGCTGGCGGGCTCCACGAAGGGCTGACGTGCGACGACGCAAACGTCGATGACAGATGCCGCGACCGGGCGCAACACGGCCCCGGTCGCGGCATCCTCACGTCTACCCTGAAGACATGAAGTATGCGGACTCGGTCGTCGACCTCATCGGCGACACGCCCCTCGTGAAGCTCCAGCGTGTCACGGAGGGCATCGAGTGCACCGTGCTGGTGAAGCTGGAGTACCTCAACCCCGGCGGGTCCGCGAAGGATCGCATCGCCTCGCGGATCGTCGACGCGGCCGAGGCCTCGGGCGAGCTGAAGCCGGGCGGCACGATCGTCGAGCCCACGAGCGGCAACACGGGAGTGGGGCTCGCGCTCGTCGCGCAACAGCGAGGGTACTCGTGCGTCTTCGTCGTGCCGGACAAAGTCGGCGAGGACAAGATCGACGTGCTGCGAGCCTACGGCGCGGAGGTCGTCGTGACGCCCACCTCGGTCGCCGCCGACAGTCCGGAGTCGTACTACAGCGTCAGCGACCGGCTGGCGCGGGAGATCCCCGGCGCGTTCAAGCCCAACCAGTACGAGAACCCGAACGGTCCACGCAGCCACTACGAGACCACGGGGCCGGAGATCTGGCGCGACACCGACGGCGAGATCACGCACTTCGTCGCAGGCGTGGGCACCGGCGGAACGATCACAGGCACAGGTCGATTCCTGCGCGAGGTCTCCGGCGGCCGGGTGCGCATCGTCGGCGTCGACCCCGAGGGCAGCGTCTACAGCGGCGGCACCGGCCGCCCGTACCTCGTCGAGGGTGTGGGCGAGGACATCTGGCCCGGTGCGTACGACCCGGCCGTCCCGCACGAGATCGTCGCGGTCGACGACGCGGAGGCCTTCGCGATGACGCGGCGCCTCGCCCGCGAGGAGGGAATCCTCGTCGGCGGATCCAGCGGCATGGCGGTCGTGGGTGCGTTGCGCGTCGCCCGCGCGCTGCCGGCCGAGGCGGTCATGGTGGTGCTGCTGCCCGACGGCGGGCGCGGATACCTGAGCAAGATCTTCAACGACGGATGGATGCGCTCCTACGGGTTCAGCGACGTCGAGGAGGGCGAGACGGTCGCCGATGTGCTCGCGGCCCGCGCGACGCGACAGGGGGAGAGCATCCCCGACCTCGTGCACGCGCACCCCACCGACACCGTGCTCGAGGCCATCGGCCTGCTCACCGAATACGAGGTGTCGCAGCTCGTCGTGCTCAGCGCCGAGCCTCCCGTGATGATGGGCGAAGTCGTCGGGACCGTCGACGAGAAGGGCCTGCTCGACCTGCTCTTCCGCGGTGAGGCGAAGGCGACGGATGCCGTGGGCGAACACGTCGGGGAGAGGCTGCCGCTCATCGGCATCCACGCTCCCATCGCGCAGGCGCGCGCCGCGCTCGCCGACGCCGACGCGCTGCTCGTGACCGAGGGCGGCCGCCCGCACACCGTGCTCACGCGGCAGGATCTGCTGTCGTACCTGTCGCGCTGACGCCGGGCGTAACGGGACGGCCGGCACCCCGACCGCCGACGTAGGCTGAGGGCATGTCCGAGCACTCCTTCGCCACGCGAGCCATCCACGCCGGCCAGGCGCCCGACCCGACGACCGGCGCGATCATCCCGCCGATCTATCAGTCCTCCACGCACGTGCAGGACGGCATCGGCGAGTTCCGGGATGGGTACGAGTACAACCGGTCGGCCAACCCCACGCGCTCCTCGCTCGAGACGCAGCTCGCCGCCCTCGAGGGCGGAACGCGCGCGCTCTCCTTCGCCTCGGGCCTCGCCGCCGAGGACGCGCTGCTGCGCGGCATCCTCGCACCCGGCGACCACGTCGTGCTCGGCAACGACGTGTACGGCGGCACCTACCGGCTCTTCGCGAAGGTGCTGGCCAAGTGGGGCATCGTCTCGAGCATCGTCGAGCTCTCCGATGCGGACGCCGTGCGCGCGGCGATCCGCCCTGAGACGAAGGTCGTGTGGGTCGAGACGCCCAGCAACCCGCTGCTCAAGGTCGTCGACATCGCACTCATCGCGGAGATCGCGCACGCCGCCGGCGCCATCGCGGTGGTCGACAACACCTTCGCCTCGCCGGCGCTGCAGCAGCCCCTGTCGCTCGGCGCCGACGTCGTCGTGCACTCCACGACGAAGTACCTCGGCGGACACTCCGACGTGCTCGGCGGTGCCGTGATCTTCGGCGACGACCGCTTCGTCGACGACGTGAAGTTCCAGCAGTTCGCGGTCGGCGCGGTCTCGGCGCCCCTCGACGCCTGGCTCACGACGCGCGGCATCAAGACCCTCGCCGTGCGCATGCGCCAGCACACGGAGAACGCGCGGGCCGTGGCCGAGTGGGCCGCGGAGCGTCCCGAGTTCGCGCAGGTCTACTACCCGGGTCTCGCCTCCCACGCGGGGCACGACATCGCCGCGCGGCAGATGAGCGGATTCGGCGGGATGCTGTCGCTCGGCCTCGCGGCGGGAGCCGACGCGGCCAAGGCCTTCGCGGAGTCGACGGAGCTCTTCGCGCTCGCGGAGTCGCTGGGCGGCGTCGAGTCGCTGATCGGGTACCCGCCGGACATGACGCACGCCTCGGTACGCGGCACGGAGCTCGCCGTGCCCGAGAACATCGTGCGGCTCTCGGTGGGGATCGAGGACGCGGGCGACCTGATCGCCGACCTCGAACAGGGACTCGCGCGCATCGCGCGCTGAGTCGTCGGGCGGCGGCCGGGGAGCGCAGGGAGTAGCATGGATGCTTCGCTCGAATCGTTTCGAGCAGCTCCCCCTCGACCCGGAAGAACCTGTGTCTGACGCGCCCCGCACCGATTCGGTGCCGACCACTCCCACCCCCGAGCGCACCGCGACCGGCAGCATCCGCGTGCCGTCCGCGACCGGCGCCATCCGCACGCTGGGGTCGAACCCCGCGACCGCGCCCATCATGCTGCACCCCGGCGACTCGATCTCGAACGGGCGCCGGACGCTGTACATCGTGCTGCTCGGTGCGCTGACCGCTCTGGGCCCGTTCACGATCGACCTCTACCTGCCGGCGTTCCCGGTGCTGGAGGAGGACTTCCAGACCACGGCGGCGGCCGTGCAGCTCACCCTCACGGGCACGATGATAGGATTCGCGCTCGGCCAACTCGTCGTCGGACCGCTCAGCGACAAGGTCGGCCGCCGCATCCCGCTCATCGCGGTGACCGCGCTGCACGTGCTCGCGAGCATCGCTGCGGCGTTCGCTCCGACGCTGCCGCTGCTGGGCGGCGCGCGCGTGCTGATGGGTGTGGGCGCTGCGGCAGGCGGCGTCGTCGCGATGGCGATCGTGCGCGACCTGTTCGGCGGGCGCCGGCTCGTCGTGATGCTCTCGCGCCTCGCGCTCGTCTCGGGCGTGGCACCCGTCGCCGCACCGCTCATCGGCTCCTGGCTGCTGACGCTCATGCCGTGGCAGGGAATCTTCATCGTCCTGGCGCTGTACGGCGTCGTCATGCTCGTCTCGGCGCTCATCTTCGTGCCCGAGACGCTGCCCGTCGCCCGGCGCCAGGAGAAGGGCGGAGCGACTGTCCTGCAGCGCTATCGTTCGGTGTTCTCCGACCGGGTGTTCATCGGCGTGCTGATCATCGGCGGCATGACGTTCTCCGGACTCTTCTCGTATCTGTCGGCTTCGCCGTTCCTCTTCCAGCAGACCCACGGCCTCGATGCGCAGCAGTACGGTCTGCTCTTCGCCGTGAACTCGCTCGGAGTCGTGCTCGGGGTGCAGACGGCCTCCCGTCTCGCCGCGCGCTTCGGGCCGCAATGGGTGATGGCGTACTCGACCGCGGTGCTGTTGCTCGCGGGCGCGGCGATCATCGTGACCGACCAGCTCCGCCTCGGCCTCTGGGGTACGGTCGTGCCGCTCTTCTTCTTCATGACGGCGTGCGGTTTCACGTTCCCGAACGTCCAGGTGCTCGCCCTCGACCGTCACGGCAAGGCGGCCGGAACCGCGGCATCGGTGATCGGGGCCACGAACTTCGGTGTCGCCGGACTGATCTCTCCGATCGTCGGGTGGATCTCGAAGGGCGCGGGGATCACCGCGACGACCATGGCATCCGTCATGGTCGGATGCGCTGCGATCGCCGTCCTATCGCTCTGGCTCATCGTGCGGCCACGGAGCGTCGGCATGCTCGCTCCCTGAACCTTCGGGATTCACCCGGCAGAATGGTCCGATGAGATCACGAACGCTGTTGTGGTGGGGAATCGGGTTGCTGGCGGCGGCGGCGGCCCTCGGTGCGGTGATCGTGTTCGGCTACACCGAGCCTCCGGGGTTCGACAGCTGGTGGAACAGCGAGATCGTCGAGAACCGCGCCGACTGGATGCTCACGGGCGCCCTGGTGCTCGACCACATCGGCGGGGGATGGGTGGCGATCCTCGCGGTGCCGCTGCTCGTGATCATCGCGCTGCTCCTGGCTCGACGCTGGCGCGGCGCTGTCTTCGCGGCCGTGGCGTTCCTCGCAAGCGCCGCACTCGTGCAGCTGCTGAAGAACCTCTTCGGGCGTGCTCGTCCGGAGGACATGATCGTGGTGAGCGATTTCGGGTCTTTCCCCTCCGGTCACACCGCCAACGCCGCGACGATCGCGATCGTGCTCTACCTGCTCTTCCCGCGGCTGTGGGTCGCGATCGTCGGCGCCCTCTGGATCGTGGCCATGGCGCTGTCGCGCACGTTGCTCTCGGTGCATTGGGCGACCGACACGGTCGGCGGAGCGCTCGTCGGCTCCAGTGCAGTGCTGCTCGTCGCCGCCATCATGCTGCCGTGGGCGCGAACGACGTCGAAGCGCATCCCGAGCCGGATAGGCTGACCACGTCCCCCAGCACTCATCGAGGAGTCGTCGTGTCCCGCATCCGCCCGTATCGTCCCTCCGATCGCGCCGCCCTGTACGAGGTGTGCGTGAAGACGGCGGATGCCGGGGAGGACGCGACCGGCATCTTCTCGGACGACGCGCTGTGGGGCGACCTCTTCGCCGTGCCGTACGCCGAGCGGCACCCGGATCTCGCGTGGGTCGTCGAAGCCGATGACGAGCGAGTGATCGGCTACATCGTCGCGACCGACGACACGGAGGCGTTCCAGGCCTGGTTCCGCGACGAATGGTGGCCTGCGCTGACGGCCAAGTACCCGCGGACGGACGAGCCCTCCACCCGCGAGGAGAAGATGGTCGAGTACGGCTACCGACAGGCGCCTGGCACCAATGCGTTGGCCGCCGACTACCCCGCGCACCTGCACGTCGACCTGCTGCCCGAGACGCAGGGCCAGGGTCTCGGCCGGCGACTCATCGAGACGCTGTTCGGCGAGCTCAGCCGCCGCGGAGTTCCGGCCCTGCACCTCGGAATGGACCCCAAGAACACCGGCGCCGCCGCCTTCTACGAGCGCCTCGGCATGACGCCGCTCCCCGCAGAGCCGGGCGGCCAGAGCTACGGCGTGACGTTCGCGCGATAGCTGCAGCGGGCGAAGACGTCCCAGGCGCCCCGTCTCGTGGGCCCCTCCGCCGTGCGGCGGTGACAGCGCGACTGCGCTTTTCGCTGCGCTCAGGGCTCCGGGATCCTGCAGTGCTCGAGAGACGACTGAAGGGCCCCACGTCGTGAGGCCCTTCAGTCGTCTGGCGGTGACGGCGGGATTCGAACCCGCGGTTGCTTGCACAACACACGCTTTCCAAGCGTGCTCCTTCGGCCGCTCGGACACGTCACCAGGGAACAACCGGACCAGTCTATCCGATCGGACCGCTGGTCGACGACCAGTGACCGTGCAGCGAGGTGCGCACCGCCGCCCCGTCATGCGCGTCGCACGGAATATATTGATAGCTCGATGAGGTCTGTATAGCTTCATATGAAGACGCAACAGCGTCGCGAAGCATCGGGGGTCGACGTGAACGGGTCGGAGATCGGGGGCGCGCGAGCGCTTCGCGAGTACGCGACGGGGGAGCGAGGGCGGTACTCGCGCGTGTACCTGGTCGATGCGCATGGTCCGGATCGTCTTGTCCTGGACATGGCGGAGTCGCACGACGCGGTTCTCCTTCCGGAGGGCGCTCAGTCCTCAGCCAGCGCGGCCGATGTCTTCCGCTACAGCGGGCGGCTGGACGAGCCGGGCGACGAGATGTTCCTGGCCGAATGCACCGTCGAGCTCCAGGACTACATCGCCGCCGCCTTCGTGCAGCTCGTCGGTCCGACCGTGGTCGTCGTCGTCGACGCTGCAGGACGGCGGGCCTTCCTCGATGATGCCGAGCTCGCGCGCCGCACCGGCGTCTTTCCGTCAGTGCTCCTCGACCCGCGAGTGGTCCTGGCGAATCGCTCGGGACTCGCGCGTCCCCACGAGATGCACACGCCCACGGCGATCAGAGTCAGGGCGGATGGCCGATTCTGCGTGGGGATGAGAGGCGATGTGCGCGGCGACATCTCGTCCTCGCCGTGCGAGATCGGCCTCCCCGTCCCGCGGGGAGCGGCGTCGGGCGATGCGTCGTCGACCGATCCGTTCGTCGACGATCACCCGACTCAGGGCCGGCTCGATCGCTACCTGCGAGCTGCCGATCTGCTCAAGATGCTGGGAGCGACCGACCGGGCGACGATCTCCGGCTTCGGGTGGAGGCTCCTGGACGATGGCGGGGCGGATGCCGAACCGCGCGCTTCGGCGCCCTTCCTCCTCCGAACCCCGACGGGCTTCGTGCTCGCCGAGGTCGATTCACGACGTCGCCGCGCGCTGTCGCCGTTCACGGCGGCCGTCGTCGATGCCACGCAGACCTCGGCCTCGGCGGAGCTCGCCGGTGAACGACTGGCGGGACGTCTTGCGATCGCGGCGTCCGATGCGCGCCGCCTCTGCCACGAAGCTCGGGTGGCGCTCGGAATCGAATTCGGCGCGTCGAAGACCTCCGGGCAGGCATCGAAGGCCGTGGCTCGATGACGTCCCCTCCTGCGCTGTGGACGTCGATGGTGCCGGCGGACACCGTATTCGCCCGAAGCCAGACAGCGGTCGGCGCCGTGGGGCACCGGGTCACCTACGCCGACGGGTCGTCCCAGCTGTGCGCGACGAGTGGCCTGTGGAACGTGCCCCTCGGATTCGGCAACCCGGCCGTGCTCGAAGCAGTGAGCCGCGCATCGCGCGCCGCGTCCTACCTAACGCTGTTCCGCGCGCCACACCGATACGCGGAGAGGGCGGCCGAACGGCTCCTGACGATCGCCGACCCGGTCAAGTACCGCCGAGTGATCTTCTCGACGTCCGGAGGCGCGGCGAACGACGCTGCGATGAAGCTCTCGCGTCAGTACTGGTCGCAGAGGGGTGTCGCGTCCCGATCGGTCATCGTCGGTCTGAGAGGCAGCTATCACGGCACGATGTACGGCAGCCACGCATTGAGCGGCGACGACCTCCTGCAGGAGGCGTACGCCGTCGACCGGCGCTCCGTTCGGCACGTGGCGCACGCCGACGACGGCGAGGAGCTCGAGATGTTGCTCCGGCGTGAGGGAGCCAGGGTCGCGGCGGTCGTCGTCGAGCCGCTGCTGGGGAGTGGCGCCTATCCCCTGACAGACGCCTTCGTCTCACGCCTTCTCGCCCTGAGAGAGGAGTACGGGTTCCTCGTCGTCGCGGACGAGGTCGCGACCGGGTTCGGCCGCACCGGACGCATGTTCGCCAGCGAGGTCTGGGACGCCGCCCCCGACGTGATGATCCTCTCCAAGGCGCTGACGAACGGGGTGGCCGGGGCTGCTGCTCTTCTCGTCGGTCCCCGCATCTCGACGGAGTTCGTTCGCGGAGGATGGACGTTCGTGCACGGCGAGACTCAGGCGGGAACGCCCGCGTGCGCGGCGGCGGTCGAGGCGGTCATCGACGAGCTCGAACGCATCGACGTGATCGGGACCGTGAACGCACTCGCCGCCGAGCTCGGACGAGTCGCGGAAGCGCTGCGGGCGGACGGATCGGTCGATGCGGTGCGGGGACGGGGCTGTTTCCTCGGACTGAGCCTGCGCACCGCTCACGGCGAGGAACTGTCGGGAGCGGAGGTCCTCGATGTCGTCGCAGCCATCGCCGCCCATGGTGTGCGTGTGCAACCCGGTCCGAGCTCGATCGGGTTGATCCCGGCGTACGGGTTCCGTGCTGCCGACCTCGCCGAGATGGAGGCGGGCGTGAGAGCGGGCCTGGCCCAGATGAGGGCGGCTGCGCCATGACGAGCGGATTCCGCGGTCGCCTCCCCACGCTATGGCACGGGAGGGGTGTAGCCCGGCGGATCATGCGTCGGCTGACGGCGAATCGCAGAACCCTCGTGATCGCCGACAGCTCCATACGCGTTCTCGAGCCTCCCGCCCGTCTGGTCGACGTCGTCGAGGTCGACCCGTCCTCCCTGGACGTGCGCACGCTCGTCGAGATCGCCGCACACGTCGCGATCCGGCGCCCCGAGGTCGTTCTGGCCGTGGGCGGCGGCACGGTGCTCGACGCGGCCAAGCTCGCCGCCCTGTCACTTCTCCCGGAGCGGATTCTCGACTTCGCCGTCGAGCGGGCGTCCCGTGAGGCGCTCACCTTCCTGCCGGACGTTCCCCCGCCCGTCGACATCGTCGCCGTGCCCACGACGATCGGCACCTCTTCGGAGACGAACGGGGTGGGAATCCTCACGAACGACCAGGGGCACCGGCTCGTCATCGGCCGCGCGCTCGTGCCGAGGCACGCGCTCCTGGACCCGGAGAACCTCTCGACGCTCCCCGCCGCGTCCGTGCGCGAAGGGGCTCTCGAAGCGTTCCTCCGGCTGGCGGGGGCGTCGACCAGCCCGCGCCGAAGCGCCCGGGCGCGAGCCGACGCGGTGGCCATCGCGAGAGCGATCCTCGAGGCGGGCGATCAGCAGGTGGACAGCAGCGATACCAGACTCCGCCTGGCACGCCTGAGTGCCGCGACGCAACGGACCGCCGCGCTGCGCGGACACGACAGGTACGCGCCGCGTCACTGGTACGTCGCGAACGAGGTCGCCTTCGTCCTCGGAGCCAGGAAGATGGCGGCCACGGCGGCGGTCATAGCGGTCGTCTGGCAGCGAGTCTGCGGGGGCGACTCCCGCTGGGGTGATCGCGTGAGCCTGGAGCGCTTCTGGTCTGACGTCGCGAGCTCCTCGTCGCTCCCCGGCCATCCCGCTCTGGGAATCGCCGAGCTCATCGAGCGCTGGGCGATCGCCCCACCGCCCACCCCGGCGGAGAGCGATCTGGAACGCATCGCCGTGGCCACGATGCGCGCATGGGGAGCCGGGCGTCCCATGCTGGCGGGCCTCGGTCCGCAGGATTTCCGCGACGTGCTCCGTGCCTCGGCGTGGAGCGACCGGAGCGGCGCCGCCGATGGCGGCCCCAGGCCCGTGAGGGGAGGTGACACACATGAACCGTGAAGACGACGCTTTCCTCCGATACGAGGATCTGGACGCGATGGAAGCACCCAGCTGGGAGAGCTTCTACCAGGGTGTGGGCAGCGCGCTGATCCTCATCGGCATCGGCGCAGCAGCCGCGACCTGATTCCGACCGGCACCCGGCCATCAACGAAAGGACACAGATGCACACTGCGATGCCGAAGCTCGAGTTCACGGAACTCGAGCCGATGGACGCCCCTGACGACTCACTCGACTGGACTCGAGGTTTCGCCGCGGGAGTGATCATCGGGATTCTCGCCCTCACCTAGAGGACCGCGCTCCGAACAGGGAAAGGAGGTGACACATGCACACGGACGCCTTGGAGTTCCTCGAGCTCGACCACATCGACGCGCCGCTGGAGTGGTGGGAGCACGCCAGCTACATCATCGCCATCATCGGCGGGGCAGCAGCGATCGCGACCTGACGATCGCGAGCGGGACGGCGGTGCGGGCGCGAACGCGCCCGCACCGCCGGACCCTCACCGTATCTGCAGACACACGAGTCGTCGACAAGGAAGGAGGAGAGCAGATGTCAGGCCTCATCACCGCGGCCGTACGAACACGTCTGACCGCCGCGGGAGCGACGGGGAGGGGAATCGATCTGTACGAAGGCGTCGGCACCGATTTCTACCAGCACCTCGTGGGGGCCGATCGGGCGGAGATCCGCGAGGTGATCGCGCTCGCGCGCAGCACGGACGGACCGATCCTCGACATCGCCGCCGGAACGGGCAGGTTGACGATCCCGCTGGTGAGATCGGGGCACCGGGTGACTGCACTCGATCTCTCCGCTGACATGCTCGCCCATCTCCATCGGGCGCTGCCGGGCGAGCCACAGGTGAGGTGCGTGGTCGGCGACATGCGCGACTTCCGGCTCGCCGGCCGATACGCGCTCGCCATACTGGGAGCCACCTCCATCACCTTGCTCGACCGCGAGGGAAGGTCGCGTCTGTACAGAAGTGTGCAGCGCCACTTGGCGGACGACGGGATCTTCGCTCTCACCGTGGCCGCAGGCGCCTCGGCTGAGATGCTCGCCACGCCGCGCGAGCAGGAGATCCGGATTCCTGGACCGAACGGCGGTGAGGAGTATCTCTTCGCTCAGCAGATCGAGGATGAGGGTCGGACCCGCCTGGTCAACTGGGTACGGACATCCGACCTGGCGGCTGGCGGAGACGTGACGGTGCTCACGAGCAGGCTCCGCGTGCTCGGTTGCGATGAGCTCGCGGAAGAGCTCATCGCCTCGGGGTTCCGTGCGCCACGGATCTCTCGAGTCCGCTCGCACGGCAGCGAGGACATCGACCTCCTCACGACGACCGCGGCCGGCGGCACAGGCGGCGGGGACGATCGTGTCCCCGCCTAGCTTCCGGTTCGGCTCCCGAAGCCGTCCGGATACGCCGCTCCACGCGGGCACGCGACCACGGCTCGCCCGAGGAGTGACATTCGAGCGCACGAGCGGAGATCGGTGGGTCACGATGATCCACGGGGTGCCGTCGTCGCGAGTCTCCTCGGCCGTGGTCGAACTCCTCACCTCACTGGATGGGCAGAGCAGGCTCGACGAACTCCAACGCCGGTTCGCGGCAGCGGAATCCGCCGACTCCTTTCTGCATCTGATCGAACGCTTTCGAGCGAGCGGTCTGCTGGACGGCTCGTCGAAGACGCCACCGGGACGGGTGTCGTTCCGGCCGCCCCTCACCATCCAACTCGCGACGTTGCACGCGCCGGCGATCTTCGATCGCCTGACGGCTTTCGCCGCCCCGGCCAGAGCCCAGAACGTGCTCGTGCCTCTGGCCGTTCTGCTCGTCGCCGGAATCGTCTCGGCAGTCCCTCAGACGCCCGAACTCTGGCACACCCTCGTCTCACCCGTGTCGCTGACGGAGCTCGTGGTCCTCGTCCTCGCGCTCGCCGCGCTGACCCTTCTGCATGAGTGCGCGCACGGCCTGACCCTTGCGCGATTCGGAGGCCGCCCGCGACGCGCGGGGATCATGCTGTTCTATCTCGCGCCCGCGTTCTTCGTCGATGTGACGGACGGCTGGCGCCTGCGCGATCGGCGCCAGCGCGTCGCCGTCGCTCTCGCCGGACCGGCGATTCACGGTGCCGTCGGCGCGGGAGCGATCATCGTCGCGCTGACCGTGACGACACCGGAGATCGACGCGGTTCTCCTCCTTCTCGCCCTCTCGTGCGCCGCGATCGTCCTCGTGAACCTCATTCCCTTCGTGCGCTTCGACGGCTACCTCGCGCTCATGAGCGCGCTGGACGAGCCGAACCTCCGCGACCGGTCCATCCGAGACGCCACTGGCGCGATCTCGCGGCTGCTGTTCGGCGTCCAGCCTGAGGACAAGCATCTCGATCGGTGGTGGAGTGTGCCGTTCGGCCTGGCGAGCATCGTCACACCGATCGTGCTGGTGCTGATGGCTGTCGCGAGGATCGCCGACGCACTCGCCGGAGGAGGCCCCGCAGGAGGAGTGCTGGTCGTCGCGGTGGAAGCAGGCGTCGTGTCGGTCGGCGCCGTGCTGCTCCTCCGGGGGCTCCGGCGCGTACTCCGCTCTGGGGCGTCCCGCCTCCGATTCTGCACGGTCATCGTCGCTCTGCTCATGGGCGTCGCCACCGCGGGCTCGCTGATCACCGTGCCGCTCTCCACGACCTACGGCTTCTTCATGGAGGGCGGTCGTGTGGCGCTGGTCCAGGCCGAGACGACGCGCCCTGCCGACCTCCAGGGCGCGGCGTCGGTGGTCTTGATGACCAACGGCATCCTCGGGGATGTCGAGATCGCCCGGGGGACGGCGAAGCCCACGTCACCGCGGCCGGTCCCGGCGCCGCTCGAGGCCTTCCTGCCGGTGACGGCGCCGGGCGCCACGATCGCGGCGGAGGTCATCGCCCGCGTCCACCTCGAGGGCGCCAGCGATGTGGTCGATGTCGGAAAGGCGCGGGTCGAGCACGGTGTGCGCAGCGTGTGGGGCGCGCTCTGGGCGACAGGAGTGGAGGAGCCGCTGTCGTCGCTTCTCAGTGACAAGTAGGAAAGGATCGAAATGGACAAGCACGCGATCGAGGTCAGAGGACTCACGAAACGGTTCGGCCGGCGGACGGCCGTCGAGGGAGTGTCGTTCGTCGTCCCCACGGGGGCGGTCGTCGGGCTCCTCGGCCCCAACGGAGCGGGGAAGTCGACGACGCTCCGATCGATCGTCGGACTCCAAGCGCCGACGAGCGGAGAGAGCCTCGTCGACGGTGTTCCCTTCGACGAGCTCGATGATCCCGCCTCCCACGTCGGTGTGCACATGGACGGCTTCGGCTTCGAAGGCGGGATCACGGCGAGAAGGCACCTCGAGATCTGCCGCATCGCGACCGGAGCCGAGCGGGCGCGGGTGGATGCGGTGCTCGAAGAGGTGGGCCTCGCCGGGGAGGGTGATCGACGGGTGAGGACGTTCTCGACCGGAATGGCGCAGCGACTCGGCCTCGCTGCGGCTCTCATCGGCTCTCCACAGACGCTCATCCTCGACGAGCCCGCCAACGGTCTGGACCCCGATGGCATCCGGTGGCTTCGAAGGTTCCTTCGGGCGTTCGCGACCCGAGGCGGAACCGTGCTCGTCTCCAGCCACCAGCTGGGCGAGCTGGAGCAGATCGTCGACCAGGTGGTCGTGATCAAGCGTCGCGTGCTGTTCACCGGTCCGCTCGAAGACCTCGTCGGCGGCGGCGGCGAGTCGCTGGAGAGTCGATACTTCGACCTGGTCGAGGGGGCGACGGCATGACGAACGTCGTCCGGAGCGAGGTGCTGCGTTGGCTGAGCGGCACGTCCGTGGTCGCGATCTATCTGGTCGCTGTCCTCATGCCTGTGTTCGTCCTGTTGTCCGACGGCGGGAGGCTCGATCTCGCCGGCATCGACGCGGGCGCGGCGACGACGCGCCTTCTCGGGCCGCTCGCGTGGGCGGGGGTCTCCGCTGCCTTCGTCGGGGCGTACGGAGTCACGCGGGAGTGCTACTACGCGTCGCTCGGGCGAACGCTCACCGGCGTCGGGTTCGTGCGTGTGTTCTGGGGCAAGATCCTCGCCGGAGTGGTGGTGGGTCTCGTCCTGGTCGTCGGTCTCCTCGGAGCATGGACAGTGATCGTCGGTGTCCTCCTGCACCGCGAGGGACTCGCTCTGTCCCTCGAGGGCGGGGCATGGCGGGTATATGGCGGCGCCGTGCTCGGAGCGGCCCTGGGGGCGTCGATAGGCGTCGCGATCGGCTGGATCGTCCGGAACTACTACCTGGCGGCTGGGCTCATCATCCTGGTGCCGCTCGCTCTCGACTTCGCGATGCTTCGCGCGGTGCCGGAGGTGGCCCGGTTCTCGCCGGGGCTCGCGCTGGCGGCGCTGGGCGCGCCCGACCAGCAGCACCGGATGCTCGACTTCGTGCCCGCCCTGGGTGTGTCTGTCGCGTGGGCTCTCGTGTTGATCATCACGGCCTGGTGGGCCGCGTCGAGGAGGCGCATGTGATCGTACGGGCTCTCCGGATGCAGGCGTCGAGCCTGTTCCGCGATGTCGTGCTGCTCTGGATGCTCGTGGCGGCGGTCGGCATGTCCCTGATGATCGCCACGGGTGTGCCGGCGGAGCTGACCGAGGCGTCGCGCACCGAGCGGGCGGCGCTCGCCGCACCGCTGGGCACCATCCTGGCGGTGTACGGGGGCGTGCTCGCCGCGGTCTACGGCTCGTTCCGCTACACCATCGATCTCCGGGATGGGGTGATCGCGCAACGGCTGATGCTGCAGCGCCGGCGGGTCGTGCTTCTCGCGAGGATGCCGGCGACGGCGATCGCCGGGGCAGGCGTCTCTCTGGCGAGCATCATGGGGGGACACGCGGCGCTCGTGGTGGCGATGGGCGGCATCCCCGTGGACCCGGCCACGGTGGGACGCACGCTGGTGCTCGGTGCTGCTGCGGCGTTGTACGGCCTGGGTGTCGGTCTCGTCGTGCAGTCTCATCTCGTCGCCCTCTTCGTCGCGCCGCTCTCGTTGGGAGCAGCCCCGCTCATCGTCGGTGTCTGGCCGGGCGTGGCCTCGCACCTGCCGCTCCTCACGATGCTCGAAGCGCTCGACTTCGACGTCCGCGCCGTCGGGCTCTCCGACGGAGACCGGCTCGGTTCACCGGTGGCGACGGTGATCGCCGCTGCCTGGGTGGCCCTCAGCCTCCTCGGAGGCGCAGCACTCTTCGTGAGGCGGGATCTGAACTGAGCGTCGAACCGACAAGAAGCGATCGACCGCCTGTGATCGAGGGCGACGTAAGATCGCTGGGTGGCGACCCCCAAGATCGTGCTCTTCTACGTGTTCACCCCGCTCTCCGACCCTGAGGCGATCCGCGTGTGGCAGCGCGATCTCGGAGAGGCCCTGGGCCTGCGCGGACGGCTGATCATCTCGAAGGACGGCATCAACGGCACCCTCGGCGGCGACCTGCCGGTGCTGAAGCGCTGGGCGAGGTCTTTCCGCTCCTACGCGCCGTTCCGCGACGTCGACCTCAAGTGGAGCGAGGGTACCGGCGTCGACGCTGAAGGCCGCAGCCTCGATTTCCCCAAGCTCAGCGTGAAGGTGCGCGAGGAGATCGTCTCGTTCGGTGCGCCGGGAGAGCTCCGCGTCGACGAGCACGGCGTCGTGGGAGGCGGCGTCCGGTTGAGCCCGGAGGGCCTGCACGAGCTGGTGGAGGAACGCGGCGACGATGTCGTGTTCTTCGACGGCCGCAATGCGCTCGAGGCGCAGATCGGCCGGTTCCGCAGTGCGGTGGTGCCCGACACCGAGACGACCCGCGATTTCGTGCAGCTGCTCGACTCCGGCGCCTACGACGATCTCAAGGGCAAGCCGATCGTCACCTACTGCACGGGCGGGATCCGCTGCGAGGTGCTCTCCAGCCTGATGACGTCACGCGGCTTCGGCGAGGTGTACCAGCTCGAGGGCGGCATCGTCCGCTATGGCGAGACGTACGGCGACGACGGCCTGTGGGACGGGTCGCTCTACGTGTTCGACAGGCGCGGATCGGTCGACTTCTCCGATCACGCCGCCGTGATCGGCGTCTGCGAGGGATGCGGCGCCTCGACCAAGCGCACAGCCAACTGTCTCGATCCCTCCTGCCGCACCCAGTTCGTGGTGTGCGAGGCGTGCGACGCGGTCCGCTGTCAGGTGCACGCCGCCTGACGGTCTCGCTCCGCGCAGCGGAACCGGGGATCAGGCGAGCAGTGGCGCGTCGGCTCCGCGCGTCGCGAAGAGCGACCGGGGGAGCAGGAACGCCCGCACGCGGGCCGGGCGGGACACGCTGCGTCGCAGATCGGCGAGCACCCGGCCGAGCGCGTCGTCGACGGCATCCGCCTTCTCCGTCGAGGGGCGCGCGTAGCTCGCCCGCTCGACGGCGTCCGTGAGCACCCGCACATCGTCGGCCCCGACCCGCCTGTCCCGCACGAGGTCGGCGGCCCGCATGCGCGGCGACTCGGCATCCGAGACCGCGATGCCGAGATCGAGCATCGTCGCCCTCAGCTCGCCCCACGCCGCGCCGGCGTCCCCGCGACGCGCGCGCGTGCGCCGCGATCTGCGAAGGGAGAGGCGCACGAGCGCCGGGAGCAGCACCACGACCAGAACGCCGACCGTCGCCAGAAGCGGGGGCGTCGGGTCGAGTCGGTCGAGCTGACCCGTGGCGCCCGCGTTGTCCCCCGCGTCGGGACGCTCGACCTCGGGACCCGTGGTCTGCGGTGCCTCGGGCGCTGCCGACGGGGCGTCCGGCGTCGTGCCGGTGCTGCCCCCGCCCGATGTGGACCCGGCGGCGAACGCCGTGGGGATGCCGAGCGACGCCGTCGGCTCGAACGGCACCCACCCGATGCCCGGGAACAGCACCTCCGGCCAGGAGTGCAACTGATCGCTCGACACGGAGTAGACGGCATCCTCGCCGCGCTGGGTCGTGGTCAGTGCGCCGGGCAGGTAGCCGACGACGATCCGCACCTCCATGTCGAGGCTCTCCGCCATGAGCGCGAACGCTCCGGCGAAGTGGATGCAGTAGCCGGACTTCACATCGAGGAACTGCGCGACCGCGTCGGCGCCCGTGCCGTCGAAGCCCTCCTCCACCGGAGTCTCCAGCGAGTACGAGAACTGACTGCGGAACCAGGACTGCAGGGCGATGAGGCGGTCGTAGTCGTTGGTCGCGTCCGCGGTCACCTCGTCGGCGGTCTCGCCGATCACGGCGGGCAGCTCGACGGCCTCCTCGTCGGGGTCGACGACGAGAGGAGCGGCCGGTGTCGCCCTGATCTGCTCGAGGGTGGGGTCGACCTCGAGCGACCGTACCGTGTAGTCGTTGCCGACCGCGTCGGCGTTCCGGGAGGCCACGGTGCGGTTCTCCTGACTCACCCGCCACGACGACGGCACGCCCTGCAGCTCGGTCGCCGGGTACGGCACGGGCAGCCACGAGCTGGACACGCGGAGGACCCTGATCGACGTGCTCTGCTCCTCGACCGCGATCTCGGGGCTCCACTCGTCGGGTCCGAACCCCTCGTCCTGGGGCTCGAAGCCTCCCCGGTCCGGTTCCCACACGCGGCCGTCGAAGCGCGACAGGGTCGTGAGACGCAGATACGGGGCGGTGTCGGCCGTGGTCGCGAGCGTGAGCACCTCGACCGGATTCGGCTGGCGCAGGTCGTCGCCCAGACGCAGCGAGGCATCGACCGTGACGCCCGTCCCGGTGCCGGCCAGCGCCGTCGACACGGGCAGCGCGGGGGCCACGATCACGGTGGCGGCGAGCGCCGCGACGCCCACGCCCGCCGCGACGGCGGTCGACGTGCGCCGCGGCGATTCCGGATGCTGTGCGGCGGTGTACCGCAGCAGCAGGAGCAGCAGGATGCCGAGCATGACGAACCACACGACGTCCGTGCCGCTCACCGTGACGATCATCGGCATGGCGCCGATGGCCGCCGTCAGCAGGAACGCGATGATCGCGCCGCGCTGCGCCACGAGCTGGTCGAGCAGGATCGCGACGACGGCGAACCCGAGCCCCATCACGGCCTGCAGGCCGGGCGAGGGATCGAGCGGCGCAGCGCCGAAGACGATCTCCTCGCCGGCGGCGGCGGCGAGGGTTCGGAAGGTGAGGATCGTCGCGTCGGTGGGGACGAGCCCGAACACCGCGGTCTCTCCCGCGATGAGCCGGGTGAGCGCGGCGATCGCCACCACGAGCTGCGCGGCGAGGGCGACGAGGTCGCGCACCCATGCGCGCCGGTGCTTCAGGAGCGTCCGCGCGATGATCCCCGTGAGGGCGGTCAGCACGATGACGACGAGCACGGTGGCCGACCAGGCTCCCGGACGGATGACGGACGTGAACGGCCACATCGCCACGAGGCCTGCGGCGCCGGCGAGCACCGACGACGCGACGACGCTCCCGGGGAGCTCCCGGTCGCGGTGCCAGGCGGGAGTCGGACGACCCTCAGCGCGAGGCATCGGACGACCCCTCGGGCTCGACGGGCGCGCCGCTGAGGCGGTCGGGCAGTGCGTCCTCCCAGGCCTCGGCGATGTCGTCGCCGAGGGTGGCCACGCGCCAGCCGTGCTGGGCGGCCGCGGCAGCCGCTCCCTCGAGCGGGGTCGTGGCGAAGAGTATCGGAGCGGCGGCTCCGGCCGGGCGGAGCAGCGCGGCATCCTCCTCGTCGATCTCGCCGGTGATGTAGACGAGGGGGCCGGGAGGCGTACCGCCCACCAGCGCTGCCAGGTCGCGCGCATCGCCGCGGGGAGTGACGAGAGCCAGCGCGACCAGGAGGCCGTCGCGGTCGTCCTCGTGACCGCGCAGCGTGCCGAGCAGCGCACCGGCGCTGTCGATCACGTCGACGCCGTAGCCCTCGTGCATGAGGTGCACGGCGGCCGAGGCGCACAGCGCCACCGCCGCCTCGAAGGCCGGATCGGCCGCATCGTCGGCCCTCCGCCACCGCGCTGCGCTCCGATCCAGGACGACGAGCGCGTCGGGGCTCGACTCCTCCTCTTCCTGCCGCACCATGAGCTGGCCGCGGTGCGCGGTCGCCCTCCAGTGGATGCGCCGCATCGAGTCGCCGGGGATGTAGCGGCGCGGGGAGAGGTTGTCGCTGCCCTGGCCGAGCCGGCTCGACGAGGTCTGCGCGGTGCCCCCTGCCGCGCCGACCTTCACGGTGAGCGGCGACAGGGTGAACACCTCCGGCACGACGGTGACCGTGCGGGTCTCACCGAAGGCCTGCTCGCGCTGGGCGAGTCCGAAGGGATCGACCGTGCGCAGCACGAGCGGTCCGATCGGCCACACTCCGCGGCGCACCCCCGTGAGCAGATAGGTCAGCTGCCCGGTCTCCGGCGGATATTCGCCGGCCGCATCACCCGACACCGCGTCGGGCAGCTCGTCCCGCCACAGGCCGCGCGGCACACGCAGCGCGCGCAGGGCGAAACGCAGGGTCACGCGCGACGTCTCCGACACCGTGATCAGGTCGGTCGACACCTGCCGGGTGACCGAGCCGGAGCGACGGGGAGCCCGCACGGTGAGCAGCGCGAACCCCGTCAGCGCGAGCAGCAGGATTCCGACGTAGAGCAGGATCGCGGCACCCACGAGATTCGCCGCCACGATGCAGCCGAGGCCGGCGAGGAGCGCACCCGTGCCTCGCAGCGTCAGCATCCGGCGGCGGGGCATCACGGAGTCCGGGTCAGGAGCGCACGGCCACGGGCACGCGCACGCGATCGGCGATCTGCCGCAGCGCCGCTTCGACGGGCTGCGCTCCGGCGCGGTGCGCGCCGCGCGCGGGGAGCAGACGGTGGGCGAGCACGGGGATCAGG
Organism: Microbacterium sp. LS_15; assembly: GCF_041954735.1. Classification (NCBI taxonomy): domain Bacteria; kingdom Bacillati; phylum Actinomycetota; class Actinomycetes; order Micrococcales; family Microbacteriaceae; genus Microbacterium; species Microbacterium sp. LS_15. The sequence goes on from NZ_JAVAYD010000003.1 coordinate 175,058, forward strand.
AGCGCCGTCACGTCATCGGGGATCACGAAGTCGCGTCCGTCGAGCGCCGCCCACACCTTCGCTGCCCTGATGAGCTGCAGCGTCGCGCGCGGGCTGGCGCCCAGATGCAGGCTGGGATCGACGCGGGTGGCCTGCGCGAGGGCGACCGTGTACTCCTCGATCGCCGGGGCGACATGCACCGAGCGCGCCCACGCGATGAGCGCGGTGATCGAGGCGGCGTCGGCGACAGCGGTCACGGACGCGAGCGGATTGACCGTGTCGCGCTGCCGCAGCATCTCGGCCTCGGCCGCGGCATCCGGGTACCCCATCGAGATGCGCATCATGAAGCGGTCGCGCTGCGCCTCGGGCAGTGCGTAGGTGCCCTCCATCTCGAGAGGGTTCTGGGTGGCGACGACGAGGAACGGATCCGGGAGCAGGTGCGTCGAGCCGTCGACCGTGACCTGACCCTCCTCCATGGCCTCCAGCAGCGCCGACTGGGTCTTCGGCGACGACCGGTTGATCTCATCGGCGATCACGATGTTCGCGAACACCGCGCCACGCTTGAACTCGAACTCCCGGTCGACGGGGTTGTACACGCTGACCCCCGTGACGTCGCCCGGCAGCAGGTCGGGGGTGAACTGGATGCGCCGGACCGTGGCGTCGACGCTCGCCGCCAGCGCCCTGGCGAGCATGGTCTTGCCGACGCCCGGCACGTCCTCGATCAGCAGGTGACCCTCGGCCAGGAGGCAGACCAGGGCACTGCGCACCGCATCCGGCTTGCCGTCGATGACCCGACCGATCGAGCCGACAATGGCGGACGTCTGCGCGGCGAATTCCTGGGCGTCGATGACCGTCGGGCTCGGGGGCGGATTGTCTGGCATGCGTTCCCTCTCGCGTGGGCGCTGCGGTGCGCGTGAACCGATCGTAACCCGCGCGGCTGGGGACGGGCTCCGCATCGGTTAGACTTGCAGACGGCTCTCCGCGTGGCGGCATCCAGGCCAATTCCCCCAGGGCGGAAACGCAGCAAGGGTAACCGGGCTCTGCTGGGTGCGCGGAGGGTCACTTTTTTGTCAGCGTCCTCCTTGCCGGTCCTGTCAGGATCGAGACGTGACGAGGCCAGATGTGACCAGCACCGCCGATTCCCCGCGCCGCAGTGCGCTGGGCCGCTTCGCCTCGCCGATCCTCCTCCTGGCCGCCATGTGGCTCGTGCAGTTCGCGGATGCCGTGCTCCCCGGGTCGTTCACCGGTTTCGGCCTGCGCTCGTGGAACCCGTCGGGTCTGCCCGGGGTGTTCGTCGGACCGCTGCTGCACGCGAACTGGCAGCACCTCATCGCGAACTCGGTGCCGTTCCTCGTGCTCGGCTGCCTCGTCGCGGTCGAGGGCGCCCGCCGGTTCTGGGCGGTCACGGCCTTCGCCGCCGTCATCGGGGGAGCGGGTACCTGGCTGCTGAACGCGCCGGGGACGCTGACCGTCGGCGCCTCCGGACTCGTGTTCGGGTACTTCGGCTACACCGTGCTGCGGGTGTTCGCGCCGGGACGGGTGTCGCACCGCATCCTCTACGCCGTCATCGCCGTCATCGTCATCGCGCTCTACGGCGGATCGATGCTCGCCGGCGTGGTGGGCGTGCGCGAGGGCATCTCCTGGCAGGCGCACCTGTTCGGCGCGATCGGCGGAGGGCTCGCCGCGTTCATCGGACGCAGCGCGAGCGGCGGACGCGGGCGGCCATGACGTCGACAGCGCGTCGCACGCGAGCACGCCGGGCGGCGACGCAGCGCCGGCGCTCCCGTGCGCGACGTCGACCGACCCCGCGTCGCCGCGCACAGCGCAGGATGCAGCGCAGGCGCCTCCTCCGACGGATCGCCCTGTCGGCAGCGGGCGTCGTGGCCGTCGCGCTCGCCGCGATCCTCATCCCGCTCGGCCTCGCGCAGGAGAAGCCCCTCGCGATCTGCCTCGGAGATCCGAGCACCTACCCCGAGGCGGGCGTCGCCGGTTGGGAGGGGGAGCAGCTGGAGAACGCCGCGACCATCATGCAGACGGCGACCGCGCTCGGCTTCGGCCGCGATGGCCAGGTGCTCGGCGTCATGACCGCGACGGGCGAGAGCAGCCTGCACAACATCGACTACGGCGACTGGGAGACGAGCGGGTTCACGAACCCCGACGGCAGCAGGACCACGAGCATCGGGCTCTTCCAGCAGCAGGAGTGGTGGGGCAGCGTCGAGCAGCGCATGGACCCGGCGACCGCCGCGACGCTCTTCTACCGGCGTCTCGCCCGCGTGCCCGACTGGCAGTCGATGGACCGCTCGCTGGCCATCCACCGCGAGCAGGTCAACCTCGACCCGACGTACTACACGCGCTACACGGAGGATGCCGTCGCGGTCGTCGACGCGATGTCGCAGCCCTGCTGATCCGCCCCGCATCCAGGCTCCGGAAGGGGAGGTGCGCCTAGGCTGGAGCCGTGGCGCAGAGCATCTACATCACCTCGGCCGAAGGCCATACCGGGAAGTCCACGATCGCCCTCGGCGTGCTCGATGCGCTCATGCGCGTCACACCGCGCGTGGGTGTCTTCCGGCCCATCGCGCGCTCGGTCGCCGAACGCGACGACGTGCTCGAGCTGCTGCTCGCCCACGACGGCGTGCAGCTCGACTACGACGACTGCATCGGCGTGACCTACGACGACGTCCGCGACGACCCCGACCGGGCGCTCTCGACCATCGTCGCCCGCTTCAAGGCCGTCGAGGCGCAGTGCGACGCCGTCGTCATCATCGGCAGCGACTACACCGACGTCGCCAGCCCCGCCGAGCTCGGGTACAACGCTCGGATCGCCGCGAACCTCGCCGCACCCGTGCTGCTCGTCCTCAGCGGCCGCGACCAGCAGCGCCAGGCCGAGCAGCTGGGCACGACCACGGCCCGCACGCCAGAGGCCGTCGGCCAGATCGGCGCCCTCGCTCTGTCGGAGCTGGAGGTCGAGCGCGCCGAGCTGTTCGCGATCGTCGTGAACCGCGCCGATCCCGACCGCCTCGGCGACATCGAGCAGGCGGTCGCCGCACTCCGTCCGGCGCGGACCACCCCGGTGTGGGCGCTCCCCGAGGACCGCACCCTCGTCGCGCCGTCGATCCGCGGCATCCTCTCCGCCGTCGACGGACGACTCATCAAGGGAGACCCCGACCGTCTCGGCCGTGAGGCCCTCACGATCGTCGTCGCCGGCATGTCGATGGTGAACGTGCTGCCCCGGCTCACCGAGGAAGCCGTGGTCGTCATCCCCGCCGACCGCACAGAGGTGCTGCTCGCGACGCTGCTCGCCGACGCCTCCGGCACGTTCCCGCGGGTCGCGGGGATCATCCTCAACGGTCCCTTCCCGCTGCCCGATCCGATCGTGCAGCTGCTCGACGGCTTCACCTCGACCGTGCCGATCATCGCCACCGACCTCGGCACCTACGACACGGCGGTGCGTGTGATGGGCGCGCGCGGACGCATCTCGCCCGACTCGCGCGGCCGCTACGACCGCGCTCTCAGCCTGTTCCAGACCCACGTCGACGTCGCGGAGCTGACCACGCAGCTGGGCCTGGCCGAGTCGAAGGTCGTCACACCGCTGATGTTCGAGTACGGGCTGATCGAGCGGGCGAGGGCCGACCGGCGGCGCATCGTGCTGCCGGAGGGCGACGACGACCGCATCCTGCGCGCCGCCGCCACCCTGCTCGCGCGCGAGGTGGCCGATCTCACGATCCTGGGCGATGAGGCGGCGGTGCGGGCTCGTGCGGTCGAGCTCGGCGTCGACATCGAGGCGGCGCAGGTGCTCAGCCCCACCGACCCCGAGCTCGTCGAGCGCTTCGCCGAGGAGTACGCCCGGCTGCGGGCCCACAAGGGCATCACGCTCGCACAGGCCGCGGACACCGTGACGGACGTGTCGTACTTCGGCACCATGATGGTGCACCTCGGTCTCGCCGACGGGATGGTGTCGGGCGCCGCGCACACCACGGCGCACACCATCCGCCCCTCGTTCGAGATCATCAAGACCAAGCCGGGGGTGCAGGTCGTCTCGAGCGTCTTCCTCATGGCGCTCGCCGACCGGGTGCTCGTGTACGGCGACTGCGCCGTCATCCCCGATCCCACCAGCGAGCAGCTCGCCGACATCGCGATCTCCTCGGCGGCCACGGCTCGTCAGTTCGGCATCGACCCGCGCATCGCGATGCTCTCGTACTCGACGGGGGAGTCGGGCACGGGCGCCGACGTCGACAAGGTGCGCCAGGCCACCGCCCTCGTGCACGAACGGGCGCCCGAGCTGCTCGTGGAGGGGCCGATCCAGTACGACGCCGCCGCCGACGCGGCGGTCGCGAAGGCCAAACTGCCCGACTCCGCGGTCGCCGGACGCGCGACGGTGTTCGTGTTCCCCGACCTCAACACGGGCAACAACACCTACAAGGCCGTGCAACGGTCGGCCGGTGCCGTCGCGATCGGCCCCGTGCTGCAGGGGCTCAACAAGCCGATCAACGACCTGTCGCGGGGAGCACTCGTCGACGACATCGTGAACACCGTCGCGATCACCGCGATCCAGGCGCAGGAGGCCGACTCATGACCACCATCCTCGTCATCAACAGCGGATCGTCGTCGCTCAAGTACAGCCTCATCGACATCGAGGACGAGCGCGAGCTCGCCAGCGGCCTCATCGAGCGGATCGGGCAGGACGTCAGCGCGATCGCGCACACCGTTCGGCCGGATGCCGCGGGCGACGCCGTCGTGACGATGCTCGACGCGACCTCCGAGGACGAGCGCCCCGTCGCCGACCACCGCCAGGCGTTCGCCGTCATGCTCGAGCAGTTCGCCGAGCACGGCCCCTCGCTCGACGAGCACCCGCCGGCCGCCGTCGGCCATCGCGTCGTGCACGGGGGAGCGCGGTTCTACGCGCCGACCCTCGTGACTCCGGACGTCGAGGCCCAGATCGAGGAGCTCGCGGTGCTCGCGCCGCTGCACAACCCGGCCAACCTCGCCGGCATCCGCGCGGCGAAGGCCGTGTTCGCCGATGTGCCGCATGTCGCGGTGTTCGACACCGCGTTCCACCAGACTCTTCCGCCCGCCGCGTACACGTACGCGATCGACGCCGAGCTCGCCGCCGAGCACCGGGTGCGCCGCTACGGGTTCCACGGCACCAGCCACCAGTACGTGAGCGAGGCGGCAGCCGCCTACCTCGACCGCGACCCCGCCTCGCTGCGCCAGCTCGTGTTCCACCTCGGCAACGGCGCCTCGGTCACCGCGATCGACGGCGGCCGATCCGTCGAGACGTCGATGGGGCTCACACCGCTGGAGGGGCTCGTGATGGGCACCCGCTCCGGCGACCTCGACCCCGCGGCCCTCGTGCACCTCTCCCGCCGTGCCGGCTACTCGATCGACGACCTCGACGCGCTGCTCAACACCCGCAGCGGCCTCAAGGGGCTCGCCGGTCGCAGCGACATGCGCGACATCCTCGCCGGACGGGAGCAGGGGGATGCCGCGGCGACCCTGGCCTTCGACGTGTACATCCACCGTCTGCGGGGGTACGCCGGTGCGTACATCGCGCAGCTCGGCGGAGTCGACGTGATCTCCTTCACCGCGGGCGTCGGCGAGAACGCCGCCGCCGTGCGCGAGGAGGCCATGGCGACGCTCGGATTCGCGGGCGTCGAGATCGATCACGGCCGCAACGTCGAGCGGCGCCGGGGCATCAGGCGCATCTCGACGGACGCCTCGGCGGTGACCGTCCTCGTCGTCCCGACCGACGAGGAGCTCGAGATCGCCAGGCAGACCTCGCGGATGCTCTGACACGACACCCCTTCCGGGGGTGACCGGCGGCCACGTGCGGCACTACGCTTGCACAGTGGCACGGAGAGGTGCCGGAACCCTCGTCCTTCTCCTGGAGGCTCCTGTGCCCGAAGCACTGCCCGACCTGCTCCGCGCCGACGGCGTCCTGTTCGACCTCGACGGCGTGCTGACGCCGACCGCCGAAGTGCACATGCGCGCCTGGAAGGTCGTGTTCGACGAGGTGTTCGAGCGCTGGGGCATCACACCCGCGTACACCGACGCCGACTACTTCGACTACGTCGACGGGAAGAAGCGGTACGACGGCGTCGCGAGCCTGCTGCACAGCCGCAACGTCGAGGTGCCCTGGGGCGAGGTCGACGACCCGCCGGAGGCCGAGACGATCTGCGGCATCGGCAACCGCAAGAACGCCGCGTTCGCCGCCTCGCTGCGCGCGGAGGGCATCGCGCCGTTCCCGGGATCCCTGGCCCTCGTCGAGAAGCTCACCGCTGCCGGGGTCCCGATCGGGGTCGTGTCCAGCTCGAAGAACGCCGAGGAGGTGCTCGGCGCAGCCGGCATCCGCTCATTCTTCCGCGTGGTCGTCGACGGCGTCGTCGCCGAGCGCGAGGGACTGGCATCCAAGCCCGCAGCCGACATGTTCCGCGCCGGTGCCGAGGCGCTGGGCGTCGACCCCGCGAGCAGCGTCGCCGTGGAGGACGCGACCTCGGGCGCCGCATCCGCCGCCGCCGCGGGCTTCGCGACCGTCGTGGGCGTGGACCGCGGCACCGGCGCAGACGCGCTGCGCGCCGCCGGCGCCACCGTCGTCGTCACCGACCTCGACGCCTTCCTGACCGACTCCGCCTCTTCCGCCGAGAACCCGAACGACTCCGACTCCGAGGAGACCGCATGATCGACCGCGACCGCTTCCCCGTCGACCCCTGGAAGCTCATCGAGACGCGCTACTCCGAGAGCGGCGTGGGTGAGACGCTGTTCAGTGTCGGCAACGGATATCTGGGCCTGCGCGGCAATCACATCGAGGGGCGCGGCGCGCACGAGCACGGCACCTTCGTCAACGGCCTGCACGAGACCTGGCCGATCCGGCACGCCGAACAGGCCTACGGTTTCGCCGAGGTCGGGCAGACGATCGTCAACGCCCCCGACGCCAAGGTCATGCGCGTCTACGTCGACGACGAGCCGATCTCGTTCGACGTGGCCGACGTGCGCGAGTACCGTCGCACGCTCGACATGCGCACCGGCGTGCTCGAGCGCGTCGTCGTCTGGGAGACGCCGTCCGGCAAGCGCGTGCGCATGCGCGACGAGCGCATCGTCAGCTTCGAGGAGCGTCACCTCGCGATCCTCCGCCTCGAGGTCGTCGTCGAGAACTCCGACGCGCCGGTCACGGTCAGCTGCCAGCTGCTGAACCGTCAGGACGGCGCGGGCGTCTACGCGGGCACACCCGCCGAGGCGAAGGGCGGCTTCGACCCGCGCAAGGCCGAGAAGATCACGGAGCGAGTACTCGAACCCGCCGAGCACTGGCAGGACGGCCTCCGTTCGGCGCTGTCCTACTCCGTCGCCGCGTCCGGCATGACGGTCGCGGTCGTCGCCGACCACCTCATCGAGACCGAGAACGAGTACACCTCGCGCACGCTCATCGACCCGGACATCTCGAAGAACGTCTTCCGCGTCCAGGCGAAGGCCGGGGTGCCGATCACGATCACCAAGCTCGTGAGCTACCACACGTCGCGCGGCGTGCCGGCTCGCGAGCTCGTCGACCGGTGCCGCCGATCGCTGGACCGTGTGATGGCCGAGGGCGTCGAGTCGCGGTTCGCGCGGCAGGCCGAATGGCTCGCCGCGTTCTGGGATCGCAGCGACGTGCAGATCGCCGGGCGCGACGACATCCAGCAGGCGACGCGCTGGTGCCTGTTCCAGCTCGCGCAGGCCTCCGCCCGTGCCGACGGCAACGGCGTCCCGGCGAAGGGCCTCACCGGATCCGGATACAGCGGTCACTACTTCTGGGACACCGAGATCTACGTCCTGCCGTTCCTCACCTATACGTCGCCGCAGTGGGCGCGCAACGCGCTGCGGGCGCGCGTGCACATGCTCCCCGCTGCACGGAAGCGCGCCGCGCAGCTGAACGAGGCAGGAGCGCTGTTCCCCTGGCGCACCATCAACGGCGAGGAGGCGTCGGCGTACTACGCCGCCGGCACCGCGCAGTACCACATCAACGCCGACGTCAGCTTCGCCCTGGGCAAGTACGTCCGCGCGACGGGCGACGAGGACTTCCTGCGCCGCGAGGGCATCGACGTGGCGATCGAGACCGCGCGGCTGTGGGCGACGCTCGGCTTCTGGCGCACGTCTCAGGCGGTGCCTGGCACGTCGGGAGAGGACGGGGTGGACACCTTCCACATCCACGGCGTCACCGGCCCCGACGAGTACACCACGGTCGTGAACGACAACCTGTACACGAACGTCATGGCGCGCTACAACCTGCGCTACGCGGCGCGGGTCGTGCGCGAGGCGCAGGAGGCGAACGGCGAGGAGTTCGCCAGGGTCGTCGAGCGCACGGGCCTCGGCGAGGGCGAGGCCGACGCGTGGGAGCGTGCGGCGGACGCCATGTTCATCCCGTACAGCGAGGCCCTCGGCATCCACCCGCAGGACTCCCTGTTCCTCGAGCGGGAGGTCTGGGACCTTGCGCACACGCCGTCCGACCAGCGCCCCCTGCTGCTGCACTTCCACCCGCTCGTGATCTACCGGTTCCAGGTGCTCAAGCAGGCCGATGTGGTGCTCGCGCTCTTCCTGCAGGGCAACCACTTCACGCCGGAGGAGAAGAAGGCCGACTTCGACTACTACGACCCGCTGACGACGGGGGACTCGACGCTGTCCGCCGTCGTGCAGTCGATCCTCGCCGCCGAGGTCGGATACCAGGACCTCGCGCTGCAGTACTTCGAGCAGTCGCTGTTCGTCGACCTGCACGATCTGCACCACAACGCGGCGGATGGCGTGCACGTGGCCTCGGCCGGCGGCGTATGGACGGCTCTCGTGTGCGGCTTCGGCGGGATGCGCGACTGGGCGGGCGAGCTGAGCTTCGATCCCCGCCTGCCCGCCGACTGGCCGTCGCTGTCGTTCCCGCTGCAGTGGCAGGGATCGATGCTCCAGGTCACGCTCACCGCAGACGAGCTCCGGGTGCACGTACGGGTGGGCGATCCGGTGCCCTTCACGGTTCGCGGCGAGGCGTTCATCGCGTCGGTCGGCGAGGACGCCGTCGTGCCGTTGGCCGACCAGGGACCCCTCATCCCCGGGCGTCCGACGCTTCGCCAGTTCGCGAACGCGGTGCGCGAGGACGGCACGCTGCTCTCGGCATCCGTGCCGGTGATCACCACGGCGATTCCCGTGATCGGCGACGACGACTGAGTATTCTCGCGACCGTCGCGCAGAGCCACCCCTTTCGTCTCGAGCCACCCCGCTGCCTCCGCTGCACAACGGGGTGGCTCGTGCGGAAAGGGGCGGCACGGCGACGGCGGACGGAACGGGCGGATGCCGGAGGCCGGGGCTGCCTCGATGTCGGCGGCACGCCGTAGGCTGTTCTGGTGACCACAGCCCTCTACCGCCGCTACCGCCCCGAGTCGTTCGGCGAGATGATCGGGCAGTCCCAGGTGACCGAGCCGCTGATGACCGCACTGCGCGGCGATCGTGTCGGCCATGCCTACCTGTTCTCCGGCCCGCGCGGGTGCGGCAAGACCACTTCGGCCCGCATCCTGGCCCGCTGCCTGAACTGCGCCGAGGGGCCGACCGACGTCCCGTGCGGAACCTGCCCGAGCTGCGTCGAGCTGTCGCGGGCGGGCGGCGGGTCCCTCGACGTCGTCGAGATCGACGCCGCGAGCCACAACGGCGTCGACGACGCCCGTGACCTGCGCGAGCGCGCCACCTTCGCCCCGAGCCGCGACCGCTACAAGATCTTCATCCTCGACGAGGCCCACATGGTCACGCCGCAGGGATTCAACGCGCTGCTCAAGCTCGTCGAAGAGCCCCCGCCGCACGTGAAGTTCATCTTCGCGACCACCGAGCCAGAGAAGGTGCTCGGCACGATCCGTTCGCGCACGCACCACTACCCCTTCCGGCTCGTGCCGCCTGCCGCGATGCTCGAGTACGTCGAGAAGCTCTGCGCCGAAGAGGGCGTGGTCGTCGAGAAGGGTGTGCTGCCGCTCGTCGTGCGCGCCGGCGGCGGATCGCCGCGCGACACCCTGTCGCTGCTCGACCAGCTGATCGCCGGGTCGGACTCCCCGGCCGGCTCCGAGACCGTGACCGTCGCGTACGAGCGTGCCGTCGCGCTGCTCGGCTACACGCACGCGACCCTGCTCGACGAGATCGTCGACGCTCTCGCCGCGGGCGACGCCGCAGCGGCGTTCCCCGCGATCGACCGCGTGGTCCAGACCGGACAGGATCCGCGCCGCTTCGTCGACGACCTGCTCGAGCGCCTGCGCGACCTCATCGTGATCGCAGCCGTCGGCGCCGGCGCCTCGGCCGTGCTCAGAGGCATCGCCGACGACGAGCTCGCGCGCATGCGCTCGCAGGCCGAGGCGTTCGGCTCCTCCCGTCTCTCGCGCACGGCGGACGTCGTGAGCGCAGCCCTCGACGACATGTCGGGTGCGACCTCGCCCCGGCTGCATCTCGAGCTGATGGTCGCCCGTGTGCTGGCGGGGCCGACGGATGCCGGGGCCGCCGCGCCGCCCGCGCAGCCCCGCGCGGCTGCCGGTCGGGCGACTGCGCCGTCGACCCCGGCCCCTCGCGCTTCCGCGCCTGCCTCCACCGCTCCGGCCGCCGGCGCCGCCCCGGCCGCTGAGCGTGAGGACGCATCCTCCTCTCCGGTCGTCGAGCGAGGGAGCGCAGCGACCGAGACGGCACGCGCCGAATCCTCCGAGACACCCACTCCGGCATCCGAGAGCTCGGTATCCGCGACCTCGGCACTCGCGTCCCCGACTCAGCCGGCGGCGGCGCCCTCGGGTCCCGTCACGTTCGAGCGGGTCACGTCGTCGTGGTCCGCCGTCCTCAAGCGTCTCGAAGACATCAGCCGCAGCTCCTGGCTGCTGGCCACCGCTGTGCAGCCGTTGGCCTACGTCACTGAGACCGACGTCCTCACGCTCGGGTTCACGAGCCAGCACGACGTCGCGAAATTCAAGGGGACGACGCCGGGATCGGGGCCGTCCGATCATCTGCGCACCGCGATCGAGCAGGAGCTCGGCGTCCGCGTCAAGTACGTGCCAGCACCCATGCCGCAGGGCGGCGCCCCACGGCAGCCGTCCTCCTCCGGCGGCCCGGCGTCGAGCGAGTCCTCCTCAGCCGGCGCACCCGCATCGGAGCCTGCGTCAGCGGGATCGAGGCGCACCCAGGCCCGCAGTGACTCCGCCGCACCCGTGACGGAGTGGGCGGTCGCGCCGATTCCGGCGTCGCCCGCCGTGGCGCCGGCGGCCTCCGCGACCCCCGCAGCCCCGGCGGCCTCTGCGAACCATCAAGTCGCCGCTCCTGCCCAGGAGGCGCCCGCTTCCGCTCCCGCCGAGGCCGACGCGTCTTCGCGCGCGGCGGCGGCGCCGACCGTGACGCGTGAGGCCGATCCCGCCGACGACGTACCACCGCCGTACGACGACGAGCCGCCGCCCTATGACGACGAGCCGCCCTATGACCCGTCGTACGAGCCGGCGCCGCCCCGAGGGCCGTCTCGTCCCTCCGCCCCGTCGTCGCCCTCGGCCGCCTCCGCGCCAGCAGCCCCGACGCCTCGATCGGCACCGGCATCCGCCCCGGTCGTCACCGACCGCACCCCGAGCGGGGGAGTGCAGCGCTACGGTGAGGCCGTCATCCGCCAGGTGCTCGGCGCCACGTTCGTGCGCGAAGAGCCCTACGAGCCCCCCACGAGGTTCTCCTGATGTACGACGGCATCGTCCAGGAACTGATCGACGAGTTCGGCAGGCTGCCGGGCATCGGTCCGAAGTCCGCGCAGCGGATCGCTTTCCACATCCTGCAGACACCGACGTTCGACGTCGCGCGTCTCTCCGAGCTGCTCACCGAGATCCGGGTGCGCGTGCGCTTCTGCGAGATCTGCGGCAACGTGGCCGAGCAGGAGCGCTGTGCGATCTGCCGTGACCCGCGCCGCAACGGATCCCTGATCTGCGTCGTGGAGGACGCGAAGGACGTCGCCGCGATCGAGAGAACGCGCGAGTTCCGCGGTCTGTACCACGTGCTCGGCGGGGCGATCAGCCCGATCGCGGGCATCGGCCCCGACGATCTGCGCATCGCCCAGCTCATGACGCGCCTCGCCGACGGCACCGTGCAGGAGGTCATCCTCGCGACCAACCCGAACCTCGAGGGCGAGGCGACCGCGAGCTACCTGAGTCGTCTCCTCACCACGATGCAGATCACGGTCTCGCGCCTCGCCTCGGGTCTCCCCGTCGGCGGCGACCTCGAATACGCCGATGAGGTCACCCTCGGGCGCGCGTTCGAGGGCCGGCGCGTGCTGTGAACGCACACGGCGGCTTCTCCCGTCGAGGCTGGCTGCTCTTCGGGGCGATGGCGCTCCTGTGGGGCGTGCCGTACCTGTTCATCAGCGTCGCGGTCGAGTCGTTCTCTCCGCCCGCGGTCGTCGCCGGCCGCACGCTCATCGCCGCACTCCTGCTGCTCCCGTTCACGATCCGCGGCGGTGCGCTGAAGGCCGCGGGGAAGCACTGGCCGTGGGTCCTCGCGTTCGGCCTCGTCGAGATGGCCGGTCCGTTCGTGCTGCTGGGCCACGCCGAGATGACCCTGCCGTCCGGTATGACCGGTCTGCTCGTCGCCACCGTTCCGCTGTTCGCCGCCCTGATCGCGCTGGGCGGCGGCGACCGCGGTGTAGTGCGCCCCGCGCGGGGGATCGGCCTTCTCGTCGGCTTCGTCGGCGTGGCGATCGTCGTCGCCGGGCCAGGCCTCTTCGGCGGCGACGTGAGCCTGCTCGCCGCGGGAGAGGTGCTGCTCGTCGCGATCCTCTACGCGATCGCCCCCTTCATCGTCGCGCGCAAGCTCGCCGACGTGCCGTCGCTCGGAACGATCACGCTCTCTCTGCTGATGATCGGCATCCTGTACCTGCCGATCGGTCTGCTGACCCAGCACGAGGTGCCGACGATCACCTCGATCGCAGCACTGCTCGTCCTCGCGGTCGTGTGCACCGCCGTGGCGTTCCTCGCCTTCTTCGCCCTCATCCGCGAGGTCGGGCCGGTTCGCGCACCGCTGTTCACCTACGTCAACCCGGTGGTGGCGATCATCCTCGGGGCGATCGTGCTCGCCGAGCCGCTCACGCCGGGACTGCTCATCGGGTTCCCCCTCATCATCGCCGGATGCTGGTTCGCCGCCACCGGCGGACGGCTGCGGCCTCCGGCATCCACTGCCCCCGACCTGGCCACGGCCCCGCCCGCGCCCTGAGTGCCGCGTCACATGCGCGGTCGGGTATACGACCCGATCGTAGAATGAGCGTGGGCGGATCCGCCCGACATCCCAGGGAGTGAACGTGGCCCTCATCGTGCAGAAGTACGGCGGCTCGTCCGTCGCCGACGCAGAGAGCATCAAGCGCGTCGCCAAGCGCATCGTCGACACGCGCCGTGCCGGACACGACGTCGTCGTGGCGGTCAGCGCGATGGGCGACACGACCGACGAGCTGCTCGACCTCGCGAACGAGGTCGCCCCGATCCCCGCCCCCCGCGAGCTCGACATGCTGCTCTCCAGCGGTGAGCGCATCTCGATGGCGCTCCTCGCGATGGCCATCCACTCGATGGGCTTCGAGGCGCGCTCGTTCACCGGCAGCCAGGCCGGCATGATCACCGATTCCCAGCACGGCGCCGCCCGCATTGTCGACGTGACCCCGGTCCGTCTGCGCGAGGCGCTCGACGAGGGCGCGATCGTGATCGTCGCCGGCTTCCAGGGCTTCAACCGCGACACCCGCGACATCACGACGCTCGGACGCGGCGGCTCAGACACCACGGCCGTGGCCCTCGCCGCGGCGCTGTCGGCCGACGTGTGCGAGATCTACAGCGACGTGGACGGCATCTTCACCTCCGACCCGCGCATCATCCCGAAGGCGCAGAAGCTCGACCACATCTCGAGCGAGGAGATGCTGGAGCTCGCCGCGAACGGCGCCAAGGTGCTCTACATCCGCGCCGTCGAGTACGCACGCCGTCACGGCGTCCTGATCCACGCCCGTTCGACGTTCTCGTCGTCGGAGGGCACCTACGTTCTGGGCGAGGGAATGAAGAACCCCCGCGAAGCCGAGGGAGCTGAGATGGAAGAACCGATCGTCGCCGGAGTCGCCACCGACTTCAGCCAGGCCAAGATCACCGTCGCAGGCGTGCCCGACGTGCCGGGCAAGGCCGCCGAGATCTTCAAGATCGTCGCGAAGTCCGGTGCGAACGTCGACATGATCGTGCAGAACGTGTCGGCGACGGGCCGCACCGACATCTCGTTCACGGTGCCCAAGGCCGATGCCGCCGCCGCGCTGAAGTCGCTCGCCGCCGAGCAGGCCGAGGTCGGTTTCAGCAACCTCGTGCACGACGACCAGATCGGCAAGCTGTCGGTCGTCGGAGCGGGCATGCGCACGCACTCCGGCGTCTCGGCGATCCTCTTCGAGGCGCTGTCGGCCGGCGGCATCAACATCGAGATGATCTCGACGTCGGAGATCCGCATCTCGGTCGTGCTGCGCGACAGCGATCTCGCAGAGGCCGCTCGCACCGTGCACAGCGCCTACGGACTCGACGGCGAGATCGAAGCCACGGTCCACGCCGGCACCGGTCGCTGACCGGCACGGTAGACTCGCCCACACCCTGACATCGGCGCCAGGCGCGGCATCCGCACCCCGACGCCGCGCCCGAAGCCTCGCTTGCAGTACTGCTCGACGCCAAGGAACATCATGACCCGCATCTCCGACTCAGGACTCTCCGTCGCCATCGTGGGCGCCACCGGCCAGGTGGGCACCGTCATGCGCGAGATTCTCGCCGAGCGGTCCTTCCCGATCCGCGACCTGCGTCTGTTCTCGTCGTCGCGCTCGGCGGGCACCGCGATCGAGTTCGGGGGAGCGAACGTGATCGTCGAAGACGTGGAGACGGCGGACCCCGCGGGCATCGACATCTCCCTGTTCTCGGCCGGCGCCACCGCCAGCCGCGCCTACGCTCCGCGGTTCGCCGAGGCCGGCGCCGTCGTCGTCGACAACTCGAGCGCGTGGCGCAACGACCCCGAGGTTCCCCTCGTGGTCAGCGAGGTCAACCCGCACGCGATCGACGACCGCCCCCGCGGCATCATCGCGAACCCGAACTGCACGACCATGGCCGCGATGCCCGTGCTCAAGGCGCTGGACGCCGAGGCCGGTCTCGAGCGGCTGATCGTCTCGACCTACCAGGCGGTCTCCGGCTCCGGACTCGCCGGTGCGCAGGAGCTCCTCGGCCAGGTCGAGGGAGTCCTCGCGCAGGGCGACACCCTGCGCCTCGTGCACGACGGCTCGGCGATAGACTTCCCCGAGCCCGAGAAGTACGTCGCACCGATCGCGTTCGACGTGATCCCGTTCGCGGGCAACCTCGTGGACGACGGCGAGAACGAGACCGATGAGGAGAAGAAGCTCCGCAACGAGAGTCGCAAGATCCTCGAGCTGCCTGGTCTCCGCGTCGCGGGCACCTGTGTGCGCGTCCCCGTCTTCACCGGTCACTCGTTGTCGATCAACGTCGAGTTCGCTCGCGACATCACTCCAGAGCGGGCGCGCGAAGTGCTCGGCGCCGCCCCCGGTGTCGTGCTCGACGAGGTGCCGACTCCGCTGCAGGCCGCAGGCAAGGACCCGAGCTTCGTCGGTCGCATCCGCGCCGACCAGTCGGCGCCGGAGGGCAAGGGCCTCGTGCTGTTCATCAGCAACGACAACCTGCGCAAGGGAGCCGCGCTGAACGCCGTGCAGATCGCCGAGATCCTCGCCGAGCGCTTGGCGGTCATAGCCTGACGACATCCCCGCCATGCGGATCCGGTCTCGTCGGGCCGGCCCGCGTGGTCAGTCGTGCCGTGCCCGCGAACTAGACTGTCCTGGTGACAGAAACAGTCGATGTCGTCCTGATCGGCGGTGGCATCATGAGCGCCACCCTGGGTACCCTGCTGCACGAGCTGCAGCCGGACTGGAAGATCGTCGCCTTCGAGCGACTGTCGGACGTGGCCCAGGAATCGTCCAATCCCTGGAACAACGCGGGCACCGGGCACGCCGCGCTGTGCGAGCTGAACTACATGCCGCAGCAGAAGGGCGCACCGCTCGACCCGGCGAAGGCGATCTCGATCAACGAGCAGTTCCAGCAGAGCCGCCAGTTCTGGTCCTCGCTGGTCGAGAAGGGTGTGCTCGACGAGCCGTCGACGTTCATCAACGCGACGCCGCACATGACCTTCGTGCGCGGCGAGAAGGACGTCGCGTACCTCAAGGACCGCTACGAGGTGCTGAAGAAGCAGCCGCTGTTCGCGGGTATCGAGTACAGCGAGGACTCGCGCGTCATCAACAAGTGGGCGCCGCTTCTCATGCAGCAGCGCCGCAAGGGCGAGCCCTTCGCGGCCACCCGCGTACCGGCGGGCACCGACGTCGACTTCGGCGCGCTGACCCACCAGCTGTTCGGCCACCTCACGAAGTCGGGCGTCTCGCTGCGCACCAACCAGGAGGTCCGCTCGCTGAAGAAGCAGAAGGACGGGTGGCTGGTCAAGTACCGCACGACCGTCGGTCGCACGCCTGCCGAGATCAAGGCGCGCTTCGTCTTCGTCGGCGCCGGAGGGTGGGCGCTGAAGCTGCTGCAGCGCTCCGGCATCCCGGAGATCAAGGGCTACGGCGTCTTCCCCATCGGCGGACAGTTCCTCAAGACCAGCGACCCGAAGATCGTGTCGCAGCACAAGGCCAAGGTCTACTCGCAGGCGTCGGTGGGCGCGCCGCCCATGTCGGTGCCGCACCTCGACACGCGCGTCGTCGACGGCGAGGCGTCGCTCATGTTCGGTCCGTTCGCCACCTTCAGCCCCAAGTTCCTGAAGAACGGGTCGCTGCTCGACATCGTGACCCAGGTGCGACCGCACAACCTCATGCCGATGCTGCGGGTCGCGTTCGCGAACCCCGACCTCATCACCTATCTCGTCAGCGAGCTGCTGAAGAACCACGCGAAGAAGGTCGACAGCCTGCGCACGTTCATGCCGACCGCGAAGGATGAGGACTGGACGCTGATCGACGCCGGTCAGCGCGCCCAGGTCATGAAGAAGGATCCGAAGAAGGGCGGTGTGCTGCAGTTCGGCACCGAGGTCGTCGCGTCCGCCGACGGCTCGATCGCCGGTCTGCTCGGTGCGTCGCCCGGTGCGTCCACCGCGGTCCCGATCATGCTCGACCTGCTGAAGAAGTGCTTTCCCGACGAGTACCCGGGCTGGGAGTCCGAGCTGCGCGAGCTGATCCCGACGTTCGGCGAGAAGCTGAACACGCAGCCCGCTCTGGCCGCGTCGTCGACGTCGTCGACGGCGGCCACGCTCGGCATCGACGAGTAGCGTAGCGGTGGCGAAGCTCTACTTCCGCTACGGCGCGATGAACTCGGGCAAGTCCACTGCTCTGCTCCAGGCCGCCTACAACTACGAGGAGCGCGGCCAGCACGTGCTGCTGGCGAAGCCCGCGATCGACACGAAGGGCGCGTCCGAGATCTCCAGCCGACTGGGGATGACGCGCGAGGTCGACTTCCTGATCGGCCCGGACGACGACGCGCGTGCGCTGTTCGACGCGGAGCGCGATCGTGTGCGGAGCGCCGCCGAGGGTGAGCTGTTTCCAGAGGGCCCCGTCGATGTGGCGTGCCTCCTGATCGACGAGGCCCAGTTCCTCACCGCTCTGCAGGTCGACGATCTGTTCCGCATCGCGATCGAAGACGGGATCCCGGTCATCGCCTACGGCATCCGCAACGACTTCCTCACGCACGCGTTCCCCGGCTCCGCGCGACTGCTGGCGATCGCGCACTCCCTCGAGGAGCTCAAGACCATCTGCCGCTGCGGACGGAAGGCCGTGTTCAACGGACGAGTCATCGGCGGCCGGTTCGTGTTCTCGGGCGATCAGGTCGCCATCGACGAAGGCGCGGAGGGGGCGGCTGCGCCGGAGCTCACCACCTACGAGTCGCTGTGCGGCGCCTGCTACCTGCAGGAGTCCGGCGGACGCCTGGGCTGAGACCCCCTCGCTCTCGCCCGTCCGCGGCTGCGTGACGGGCTCGTCTTGCGTGGTCTGACCACACTCGATACTGTGGTCAGACCACACGAGCGGAGGAGAGCGGATGTCGGATCAGCCCGCGCGCGCCTGGCGCCTCGTGCTCGAGCACGTCGAGCGCGAGCTTCTCGATGCACGCCTCGGTCCGGGCGATCGGCTCGCCTCCGAGCGCGATCTCGCCACGGAGCTCGGCGTCGGGCGCTCCAGCGTCCGCGAGGCGCTGCGGGTGCTCGAGGTCATGGGGCTGATCCGCACGTCCACCGGTTCCGGGCCGCAATCCGGGGCCATCGTGATCGCGACGCCGACGGGGGGGATGTCGACGCTGCTGCGTCTGCAGGTCGCCGCGCAGGGGTTTCCGCTCGACGACGTGGTCCGGACCCGCCTGGTGCTGGAAGACGCCGTCGCCGCTGATCTCGCATCGCAGTCCGCCCCGGCGCTCGACGAGGTCGGACGCGTGCTCGACGCGATGGACGCCCCCGGTCTCGCCCCCGTGGAGTTCCTCGCGCTGGACGCGCACCTGCACCTCGCCCTCGCCGAGGCGAGCGGCAACACGGTCGTCGCCGCGATGATGGCGGGGCTCCGCACCGCGATCGAGTCGTACGTGCAGCAGGGCGCGGCTTCCATCCCCGACTGGGGTGCCATGGCGGCCCGGCTGCGTTCCGAGCATCGCGCCATCATCGAAGCCATCCACTCGGAGGACTCAGAGGGCGCCCGTTCGCTCGTCCGCGCCCACATCACCGGCTACTACAGCGCCACGGGGCTCACCCGCGGCATCCCGTCCATCGACTGAGAGGTCAGAGCATGGTCCAGCGCCAGCTTCCCAACCCCGCCGAGCTCCTCGAGCTCATGAAGTTCAAGAAGCCGCAGCTCGACGGCAAGAAGAGGCGGCTCGACGCGGCCCTCACGATCGCCGACCTCCGCACGATCGCGAAGCGACGCACGCCCAAGGCCGCGTTCGACTACACCGACGGAGCCGCGGAGGGCGAGCTGTCGCTCCGGCGTGCGCGGCAGGCCTTCCAGGACGTCGAGTTCCACCCCGGCATCCTGCGCCCTGCGCCGCAGGTCGACACGTCCGTCGAGATCCTCGGCGGCCCGTCGGCGCTGCCCTTCGGCATCGCGCCGACCGGGTTCACGAGACTCATGCAGACCGAGGGCGAGGTCGCCGGCGCCGGGGCCGCGGCAGCCGCAGGCATACCGTTCACGCTGTCGACCCTGGGCACGACCTCGATCGAAGGCGTGAAGGCCGCGAACCCGCACGGACGCAACTGGTTCCAGCTCTACGTCATGCGCGACCGCGAGATCTCGTACGAGCTCACACGTCGGGCGGCGGCCGCGGGGTTCGACACGCTGCAGTTCACGGTCGACACCCCCGTGGCCGGTGCGCGGCTCCGCGACAAGCGCAACGGCTTCAGCATCCCGCCGCAGCTGACGCTCGGCACGATCGTCAACGCGATCCCGCGACCATGGTGGTGGTACGACTTCCTCACGACGCCGAAGCTCGAGTTCGCCTCTCTCAGCACGACGGGCGGCACGGTGGGCGAGCTGTTGGACGCCGCGATGGACCCGACCATCAGTTACGACGACCTCGCCGTGATCCGCGACCTGTGGCCAGGCAAGATCGTCATCAAGGGCGTGCAGAACGTCGAGGACTCCGTGCGACTGCGCGATGCGGGCGTCGACGGCATCGTGCTGTCGAACCACGGCGGGCGCCAGCTCGACCGCGCGCCCATCCCGTTCCACCTGCTTCCCCAGGTCCGTCGAGCGGTCGGCGACGACTTCACGGTCATGGTCGACACGGGCATCATGAACGGCGCGGACATCGTCGCCTCGGTCGCCCTCGGCGCGGACTTCACGCTGATCGGGCGGGCGTACCTCTACGGCCTCATGGCCGGTGGCCGGGCAGGCGTGGATCGCACGATCGCCATCCTGCGCACCGAGATCGAGCGCACGATGCGGCTGCTGGGTGTCGCGTCGCTGGCGGAACTGGAGCCCTCGCACGTGACGCAGCTGACGAGAATGGTGCCCGTCGCGAAGAGCGCGTCGGAGGCCGTCGTACGCTGAGCCGTTCTCAGGCCGCCGAGGGCTCGACGAGATGTCGGGCCCTGGCGGATTGCGGGGGGATCAGAGCGAAGCGAGGAGCTCGTCGAGTTTGTCCGCCGTATCCTCCCACCCCTCGACGGGGATCGAGGGGACGCCGAGAGCGAGCACCGGGTAGTCGTTGCCGCCCTCGTCGAGCCTGTCACCGTAGAAGAGCATGGACGCGAGGGGGATGCCGGTCAGGTCCGCGAGACGCTGCATCCCGTAGGCCTTGTCGATGCCGGCTCGGGTGATGTCGATCGACGTCGATCCCCCCGAGCGGACCTCGAGTCCGGGGAGGCGCGCGGCGACGGCATCCCGCAGGGCCGCCCGCTTCGAGCCGTCGGGGTCCCAGACGTGCTTGGCATCGCGCGGAGCCTTCTGGCCCAGGGCGGAGAACGTGATCTGCGATCCGCGGTCCTCGAGGATGTCACCCCACGGCTGCGACTCCCAGAAGCCGAGGCGTTCGGCCTCCTCCCGAAGCGCGGTCAGGGCGGCATCCTTCTCCTCCGCGCTGAGATCGTGCGCGTACACGGGGGCGAAGTCGGTGCCGTCGTGGCGCAGGTACCGGGTGCCGCACGTGGGCAGCAGGTGCAGGCGGGACAGGGCATCGGCATCGACCGTCGTGAGCTGTGCGACGACCTGAGAGCGGAACTGCTGCTCGTTGCCGCCGGAGATGATCGCGACATCGCCGCGATGCAGCAGGGCGATGAGCAGCGCGGCGATGCGGTCGCTGATGACTCCCTTGGAGGGGGCGAGCGTGTCGTCGAGGTCGAAGGCGACGAGGGCGGGCGCGGTCATGCTGTCTCCAGACTACGGGGCGGTCGGGTCGTGCTCGGTGCGAAGAGGAGGGTGCAGGCGATCGCGAGGAAGACCCCGATCAGCGCGCCGCCGGAGTTCGCGGCGACATCGCTCACCGTGGCGGCGCGATGGGGGAGGGCAAGCCGCTGTGCGACCTCGATGGCGACGGAGATCGCAGGCCCGATCACGACGGCCACCGGCCAGACGCGACGCGGCACGAGGAGGAAGGCGAAGACTCCTACCGGGACGAAGACGAGCACATTGGCGAGGATCTCGAGGCGGGTGAAGTCGAGCCAGTCCCAGCCCACCCGGTGTGCGGTCGACAGGACGAGCTCGAGGAGATTCGGCATCGATTCCTCGACGCGGGCCGGAGTGAGGGTCAGCAGTCCCAGCCCCACCAGGAAGGGGATGCCGAGCAGGATCGCGATCCCGCGGGTCCAGCGTCGAGGGGCAGGGAGCAGTGCGCTCATGCGATCCCCTTCCGCCGTGCGTGCTGATCATGCGGTGCCGCGATACAGAGAAGGCCGCCCGTGAGGGCGGCCTTCCGATGTCACTGGTCGGGGTGACAGGATTTGAACCTGCGACCTCTTCGTCCCGAACGAAGCGCGCTACCAAGCTGCGCCACACCCCGTTTTGCAACCCTCCGAGTCTACAGGGAAATCCCTCCCGCACCCAATCGGCGGGTCAGTCGCGCGCCGTCAGCGTGAGCAGCGTCGCCTCGGGGCGGCAGGCGAACCGCACGGGCGCGTAGATCGAGTGGCCGCACCCGGCGCTGACGTTGACCGGCACAGAGCGGCCGCCGTGCGCCCAGGTGCTGAGTCCCTTCGCCTGCTTGAGCGGGATGTCGCAGTTCGCGACCAGGGCACCGTAGCCGGGGAGACAGACCTGCCCCCCGTGCGTGTGGCCGCCGAGGATCGCGTCGGCGCTCAGGTCGACGAACGAGTTCAGCACTCGCTGATAGGGAGCATGCGTGACGCCCAGCACCGGTGTTCCGGGTTCGCGCGGCCCGAGGGAGTCGATGGCCGCGGGCAGCGCGTCGAGGTCGTCCCAGTCCCGGTGGGCGTCGTTCACGCCGAAGAAGTCCACCGCCCTGCCGTTCACGTCGATCCGGGCCGCGGCGTTGTTCAGCCCGACCCAGCCGAGCTCGTCGGTGAAGTACCGATCCATCGCGGCGGTGTCGAGGCGCGGCGACGGAGTGTTGTTCTTCTTCGAGGGGCCGGTGAAATACAGGAGCGGGTTGCGCGGCGACGGCGCGTTGACGTCGTTCGACCCGTGCACGAAGACACCGGGGATGCCCGCGAGAGGATCGAAGGCTCGGCGGATCCCGGCCAGGCCGTCGCGGTGGCCGAGGTTGTCGCCGGTGTTGACGATCAGGTCCGGATTCAGCTGGGCGAGCGAGGCGAGCCAGTCCTGCTTCCGGTGCTGCCAGGGCGCCATGTGCGCATCCGAGAGGTGCAGGACGCGGATCGGCGCGGAGCCCTTCGGCAGAGCGGACGCCGAGACCTCCCGCACGGTGAAGAGGTAGCGCTCGATCCCGAAGCCCCAGACGGCTGCCGCGGCGCCGACGGCCCCCACCGCGCCGAGCGCGACGAGGGCCGGGTGCACCGCTGTGCGCGACGTCACTGGCAGG
Source organism: Microbacterium sp. LS_15 (assembly GCF_041954735.1). Taxonomy (NCBI): domain Bacteria; kingdom Bacillati; phylum Actinomycetota; class Actinomycetes; order Micrococcales; family Microbacteriaceae; genus Microbacterium; species Microbacterium sp. LS_15. The sequence continues at coordinate 197,548 of NZ_JAVAYD010000003.1, forward strand.
AGACCGTGATCGGCGTGGACTTGTTCGCCGCTGTGTTCGCCGCCGGGTTCGTGGACGCCACGGCGGCGCCGTTCGGGTTGCAGGAATTGTCGAAAGAGATCGACGTGAAGCCTGCGGCGAACAGCGCACTGCCCGCGGCGGTCTTCGACTGACCCGTGACGTCGGGGACGCTCGCTCCCTGCCCGTTGCTCGGCGAGATGGTCACGGTCGCGCCGCTGGGAGCCTGTCCGTTCGGATCCTGTGCGACGATGACGTCTCCTGCCGGGCCGTCCACGGCGGGGCCGACGACCACCTGGAAGTCGGCGTTCTGCAGGGTCGCGGTCGCGGTGGCCGTGTCCATGCCGACCACGTTCGGGACGTCCGTCAGCACCTGCTTGCTCAGGTTCGCGTCCGGCTGCGGAAAGGCGTCGCCTCCGTAGATGCCGTTCGCAGTGCGCTGCATCGTTCGCGCGAGGCTGTAGCGCATCTCGTTGAGAGGCGTCCCACCCCAGGACTGACGCAGAATGCTCGCCTGGCCCTGCGAACGGCCGACCCAGACGGCCGTCGTGACCTTGGTGCTGGACTCGATCATCATGGTTCCCCAGGACTCGTGTGTTCCGGTCTTGCCGATGAGCGGCGTGCCGTCGTTCGTGTTGGCCTTCCGGCCCGTTCCACCGTTGATGACGCCCTGAAGAGCGAAGGCTGCGGTGTTCGCCACTTCGGCGGAGATGACCTGCGAGCACTTGGACTCCGGGACAGGGAGCTCCTTGCCCTGGGCATCCACCACGCGGTCGATCGCCTTGGGGGTGCAGTGGATGCCGCCGTTGGCGACGGTCGCATAAGCACCTGCCATCGCGAGCGGTGAGATGTACTTCGGGCCGAGGATGTCGTACGGCGCCGCAGGATCATCGGTCGTCTTGCCGCCGTTGGCGAGCGTGACGCCCATGCGGTCGGCCACGGCGTTGATCTTGCAGAGGTCGAGCTTCTCGGCCATCGCGAGGTAACCGCTGTTGAGGGAGTCGGCGGTGAACTTCATGACCGTGCCGGTGTAACCACCGGCATTGTTGAAGTTCTGGATCTTCGTGTTGTTCCGGATGCGGTCGTCGCCGCACTTGAAGTTCTGGAACACCCGGTTGCTGCCGTTCAGGGTCTCGCGTACCGAGTGGCCCTCCTCGAGCCAGTCGATCAGCGTGAAGAGCTTGTAGGTCGATCCGACCGAGAAGCCGTTCGACCCTCCGTGCGCCTTGTCGGTCGCGAAGACGAGAGACGTGTACGCCTGGTCGCCCTGGACTGTCTCGCTGAACGTCGTGTTCTGGGTGATCGCGAGAACGCGCCCCGTGGTCGTCTCGAGCGAGACGCCCGCCGCCCCGAAGTACTGGTTGTCGTAGTTCCCCGGGACGGTCTCGAGCATCGCCTGTGCGCCGGCGTTCTGGATGTCGATGTTCATCGTCGAGTAGATCTTCAGGCCGCCCTGACGGAGGAGGTCACGGCGTTCGTCGGCGGTGTCACCGAACGCGGGGTCGTTGAGCACGACCGACTTCACGTACTCGCAGAAGTAGGCGCTGCGCGCGATGTCGTTCGCGGCGACGCATCCCTGGGTGGGGACGCTGATCGCGGGCGTGATCGGGGTCGCCTCCGCCTCGTCGTACTGCGCCTGTGTGATCTTGCCGTCCGTCAGCATCCGACCGAGCACGTAGTGCCGCCGCTCGAGCGTGTCGGCGTACCCGTCGGCCTCGGAGTTGTGCGCTACACCGTCGTCGTCGGTCCACGTCCCGTTCGGGCGGTCGATGCGGTACTGATTCGGGTTCTGCACCATGCCGGCGATCGTCGCAGCCTGCGCGACGGTGAGGTTCGCGGCCGTGGTGGAGAAGTAGTAGTTCGCCGCCGACTCGATGCCGTAGACGGTGCCGCCGAAGTTGGCGATGTTGAGGTACCCGAGCAGGATGTCGTTCTTGGAGTACTCCTTCTCGATCTGCAGGGCGTACCGCATCTCCTGGAGCTTGCGCTCGATGCCCTTCGAGCCGGACGCGTTGGTCGCGTCCAGCCAGCACTGCTGCAGGTCGTCGGCATAGGTGCCCGAGGCCGGATCCGCCTTCTGCTCGCACTCCTGGATGAGCACGTTCTTCACGTACTGCTGCGTGATGGTCGAGGCGCCTCGATCGCTGGTGCCGCGCAGGTTGTCGACGAGGGCCTTCGCCGTCGCCCCGACGTTGACGCCGCCGTGCGTGTAGTAGCCCTTGTCCTCACTGGAGAGGACGGCGTCGAAAACGACCGGGTTGATCTGCTCGAACGTCACGGGCACGCGGTTCTGCTCGTAGAACGACGCGAGCTCCACCGCGGAGCCGTCCGCTGCGGTCGCGTAGATCGTGGACTGCTCCATCGGAGCGGTCACGTCGAGGTTGGCGGGCAGGTCTTCGAAGATCGTGAGGGCCTGCGAACCGGCGATACCCGTCATGGCGAGGACGGGAGTGACGCTGGCCGTGACGAGGAGGCCGGCGACCGCGCTCAGGCCGACGAGTCCGAGGACCCCGCCGAGCGCACCCTTCACCGTGCGATTCTTTTGAGGCATACGCTGATCGTAGGGGACTTCCCTGAAAAACCACCTTCGACGCATCCGCGACCGGATGCCGCCAGACAGGAGAGCCATGACCACGTGGGAGTACCTCACCACGCCGCTGCTGATCCACAACACGGCCGCGATCCTCAACAACTGGGGCAAGCAGGGCTGGGAGCTCGTCCAGGTCGTGCAGGGACCCGAGGGCGGGCTCGTCGCCTACTTCAAGCGGCCGGTCTCGTCGGACGCGGCAGGCAACTCCGGTCTCGCGGCTGCCGAGCAGGCGTCGCGCCAGTTCGAGGGAGGAGCGGCATGAGCGTCTCCGCGCGCCTCGCCGAGCTCGGCATCGAGCTCCCGGCCGTCGCTGCACCCGTCGCCGCGTACGTCCCCGCGGTCGTCCGCGACGGGCTCGTCTACACCTCCGGCCAGCTGCCCTTCGCCGACGGCGCTCTGCCCGCTACCGGCAAGGTGGGCGCCGAGGTGGCGGCCGATGACGCGAACGCCTATGCCCGCACCTGCGCTCTGAACGCGCTCGCCGCCGCTGCGGATGCCGCGGGCGGCGTCGACCGGATCGCCGGCGTCCTGCGGGTCGGCGGGTTCGTGGCATCCATTCCCGACTTCACCGGTCAGCCCGGCGTCATCAACGGTGCGAGCGTCGTGCTCGGGGAGATCTTCGGGGACGCGGGACGCCATGTCCGCGCGGCCGTCGGCGTGCCGGTGCTCCCGCTCGACAGCCCGGTCGAGGTCGAGGTCACCTTCATCCTGGCCTGACGTCGCTGCACACGCAGAACGCCCCCTCCCGGTCGGGAGGGGGCGTTCTGCATCCGTCCTACTTGACCTGCGCCGAGATGATGCTCATCACCGCGGTGTCCGCGAGCGTCGTGGTGTCTCCGACCTCGCGGCCCTCCGCGACATCGCGCAGCAGACGCCGCATGATCTTCCCCGATCGGGTCTTCGGGAGCTCGCCGACGATGTAGACGTCGCGCGGACGCGCGATCGCGCCGATCTGCTCGCCGACCCACAGACGCAGCTGCTGGGCGAGCCCGGCCGGATCGTGGGCCGACAGGTAGCTCTCCTTGATGATGACGAACGCGACCACCGCCTGACCCGTGGTCTCGTCGGAGGCCCCCACCACGGCGGCTTCGGCGGTGGCCTCGTGCGCGACGAGCGAGCTCTCGATCTCCGCGGTGGACAGCCGGTGGCCGGAGACGTTCATGACGTCGTCGACGCGGCCGAGCAGCCACAGATCGCCGTCGTCGTCGAGCCGCGCACCGTCGCCCGCGAAGTAGTAGCCCTGCTTCTCGAACTTCTCCCAGTACGTCTCCTTGTAGCGCTCCGGGTCGCCCCAGATGCCGCGGAGCATGCTCGGCCACGGCTCGGTGATCACGAGCAGACCGCCGTTGCCGTTGCCCACCTCGGTGCCCGACTCGTCGACGACGTCGATGGAGATCCCGGGCAGCGGCACCTGGGCCGAGCCCGGTTTGGTCGCCGTCACGCCGGGGAGGGCGGACACCATGATCGCGCCGGTCTCGGTCTGCCACCACGTGTCGACGATCGGGGTCTTGCCGGCTCCGATCACGTCGCGGTACCAGATCCAGGCCTCGGGGTTGATCGGCTCGCCCACCGAGCCCAGCAGTCGGAGCGACGAGAGGTCGAACTTCTGCGGGACGCTGCGGCCGATCTTCATGAAGGAGCGGATCGCCGTCGGCGCGGTGTAGAAGATCGACACCTTGTACTTCTCGATGATCTCCCACCAGCGCCCGGGGTGGGGGGAGTCCGGCGTGCCCTCGTAGATGACCTGGGTGGCGCCGTTCGCGAGCGGTCCGTAGGTCACGTAGCTGTGTCCGGTGATCCAGCCGATGTCGGCCGTGCACCAGTAGACGTCCGTCTCGGGGTGCAGGTCGAACACGTACTTGTGCGAGTACGCCGCCTGGGTGAGGTATCCGCCGGAGGTGTGCAGGATGCCCTTGGGCTTCCCGGTGGTGCCGGATGTGTAGAGGATGAACAGCGGGTTCTCGGAGGGGAAGGACTGCGCGGTGTGCTCGGCGGATGCCGCTGGCACGGCGTCGTGCCACCAGATGTCTCGCCCTTCCTCCCAGTCGACCTCGTTCTCGCCGCGCTTGACGACGAGGACGTGCTCGACGGTCTGCTGCTCGCCGTCGCCGCGGTCGGACAGCGCCTGGTCGACCGCGGGCTTGAGGGCGGAGACGCGCCCCTTGCGGTAGCCGCCGTCGGCCGTGATCACGAGCTTGGCTCCCGCGTCGTCGATGCGCGCGCGGAGGCTGTCCGCGCTGAAACCGCCGAAGACCACGGAGTGGATGGCGCCGACGCGGGCGACAGCCAGCATCGAGGCCACCGCCTCGGGGATCATCGGCAGGTAGATCGCGACGCGGTCGCCGTGTCCGACGCCGAGTCCTTCGAGCACGTTGGCGACGCGCTTGACCTCATCGGTGAGCTCGGCGTAGGTGATGGTGCGCGAGTCGCCCGGCTCGCCCTCCCAGTGCAGAGCGACGCGGTCGCCGTTGCCTGCTTCGACGTGGCGGTCGAGGCAGTTGTACGCGACGTTGAGCTCGCCGTCGTCGAACCACTTCGCGAACGGCGGGGTCGACCAGTCGAGGACCCGGGTGAACGGCGTGCTCCAGCTCAACAACTCACGGGACTGCTCGGCCCAGAACGTCTCGCGGTCGGCCGCAGCGCGCTCGTACAGCTCCGGCGATGACACCGACTGGGCGGCGAACTCCTCGGACGGCGGGAACTTGCGGGTCTCGTCGAGAAGGTGATCGATCTGACTGCTCATCGGCAGGCGCTCCTTTGCGGCGTGCGGGTCGTGCGGGCGCGACCGAGCCGATGCTCGGCCGCGTGAGGGCGAATCTAGTCTCGGCTGATGCCGTCGCATACTGCCGAAAGTCGGTATCCGACCCGGTTTTGTGAGGACGGTCGCCGTGCGTACACTCGACGACAGCCGAATTCTTCATTCCGGCCTTGGCGCGCCCGATTCCCCCGACAGGGCCGCCGTGGGCGGCATCTCATTCCCCCCGTGAGGTGCCGCCTTTCTCGTGTGATCGCGTGCCGCACCGTCTCTGCACCGCAGGGGGGCCGGACGGGTTGTGCACAGCCGCCGCGGATGCGAGCGGACGCCGCGTCCACGGAGCGGTCGCGCTGTCTAGCGTCGAGCCATGAGTCAGGGATTCGTCATCGAGCCGCGCGACACGCGCGTCGACACGGGCGTCGGCGTCGGCGCGACGCGGATGCCGTTGGATCCGGCATTCGGGCCGCTCGCGGAGTTCTGCGCCGACGAGGACATCACCGACATCTTCGTGAACGGTCCGTCAGGATTGTTCGTCGACCGGGGGAGGGGGACGGAAGCCGTTCCCCGATGGCGCGCCTCGGAGCGGGAGGTCCGCGACCTCGCCGTCGCCCTGGTCGGTCTCGGCGGGCGTCACCTCGACGACCAGGCGCCGTGCGTCGACGTGCGGCTGGCGTCCGGGATCCGCGTCCACGCAGTGCTCGCTCCCGTCTCGGCCTCCGGGACCGCGCTCTCCGTGCGCGTCCCGCGCGTCCGGGTCGCCGACCTCGATGCCCTCGCCGCTCTCGGATCGTTCGACGGCAGGCGGCGGCGGTGGCTGCTCGGCCTCGTCAGGGATCGCGCGAACATCCTCATCTCCGGCGGCACGGGCACGGGCAAGACGACACTGCTGTCGGCGCTGCTGACCGCCGTGCCGGACGCCGAGCGGATCATCACGATCGAAGACGTGGCGGAGCTCGCTCCTCGTCATCCGCACCACGTCGCGCTCGAGGCGCGGCAGCCGAACCTCGAGGGCGCGGGCGGCATCAGTCTCGCCCGCCTCGTGCGGGAATCGCTTCGGATGCGGCCCGATCGCCTCATCGTCGGCGAATGCCGCGGCGAAGAGGTGCGCGAGCTGCTGAGCGCCTTGAACACCGGCCACGACGGTGGCGCGGGAACGCTCCACGCCTCGGGTCTCGGAGACGTGCCTGCTCGCCTGGAGGCCCTCGGTGCGCTCGCGGGCATGGATGCCACGGCTCTCGCACGACAGGCGGTCAGCGCCTTCGGGATGGTCCTGCACCTGCACAGGGACCCGGACGGAACGAGGCGCATAGACAAGGCAGGCGTGCTCACGGTGGACGGCGATCGGCTCGCTATAGAAGAGGTGCGGCCGTGGTGAGGCTCTTCCGCCGGAGTGCGCCGCCGCGGAACTCGGATCCCGCTACCACCGTGCAGACACTCGCCGTGCTGCTGCAGGCCGGTGCCGTTCCGCTGGTCGCGTGGCGGCACATCGCCGACCTCGGAGACCCGCACGCGATGTCGATCGTCGACCGGGTCGATGCCGGAGAACCGCTCGTCTCCGCGATCGATGCGCAGGGCGGGGCCTGGCGGGATCTCGCTGCGGCGTGGGAGGTCGCCACAACCGTCGGTGCTCCGCTGGCCGAGGTGCTGCGGATGATCGCCGACACTCTGCGCGACGCCGCGGCGGCGGCCGACGACGTGCGGATTGCGCTGGCGGAACCCGCGGGGACCGCGCGACTGCTGCTGTGGATGCCCTTCGCGGGCCTCGTCCTCGGTTTCGCGCTCGGTTTCGACACCCTCGGCATCGTCGCGACCAATACCGTCGGGGCAGGATGCGTGGTGGCCGGGCTCGCGCTCGTGCTGGCCGCCCGTGCATGGACTGCTCACCTGTTGAGGCAGGCGCGTCCGCGGCCGGGCACCCCGGGCATGCAGGCGGAACTGGTCGCTGTGGCGCTCTCCGGAGGAGCGTCCGTCGACCGCGCGCTCCGCCTCGTCGGCGACACAGGCGCGTCGCGCCTCGACGACGGACAACGTCTCGGGGCCGTCCTCGACCTGTCCCGATCCGCCGGTGTGCCGGCCGTCGAGCTCCTCCGTGCGTCGGCGGCGCAGGACCGGCACTCCTCTCGCGTCGACGGCCGGCTGCGCGCGGCGCGGCTCTCGACCAGACTCCTCATCCCTCTCGGCGTCTGCACGCTGCCCGCCTTCCTGCTGCTCGGCGTCGCCCCGCTGCTCCTCAGCGTGCTCGCCTCGACGCCCCTGCCGTTCTGATCCCACCCACGAGAAGCCACAGAGAAAGAAAACCCCGGAGAAAGAGGAACACCATGACCACGATCCCGACCACGATCCCGAGCCTGGCCACGATCCGTACCGAGAGCACGATCCCGCCCCTGACCCGCCGCCGCGCGGCATTGCTCTTCGGAGACGACAGCGGGTCGGCGACAGCCGAGTACGCGATCACCACGATGGCAGCGGTCGCCTTCGCCGGCCTCCTCGTCGTCATCATGCGGTCCGGCGAGGTGCGCGGCATCCTCACCGACATCGTGCGCCGCGCGCTCACGGTCTCATGATGCGTCAGCCGGGCGACGACCGCGGGTCGGTCGCCGCAGAACTCGCCCTCGCGCTGCCCGCCGTGGTGCTGACACTCCTGTTGGGGGCCGGAGCGCTCGGCGCGGCGTCGCGGCAGGTCTCACTGCAGGATGCCGCGGCCGACGCCGCGCGGCTGCTCGGACGGGGTGAGGGCGAGGGGGCGGCAGCGGCGGCAGTCGCGCGTGCGGTGCCCGGCGCCGGTATGGCGAGCCGCGCAGCCGGCGACGTGGTCTGCGTCACCGCGCACAGCGAGGTCGCGATCGCGACCGTCCGCCTCCCGCTCCGCGCGTCGAGCTGCGCCCTCGCAGGGGGCCTGTGATGGACGCAGCGGCTCCTCCCGGCGGGAGGCGATGATGGCCGGGACAGCCCTCGGAGCCGGGCTGCTGGTCGTCGCAGCCACCCTGTCGCTCGGACTGGCCGCCGTCGGCGGCGCCGCGGTCACCGCGCAGCGCGCCGCCGGAGCCGCTGACGCCGCGGCGCTCGCCGCAGCCGACGCCGCGAGCGGAGCCGTGGTCGCGACGGAAGACCCGTGCGGTCTCGCCGCGCGCGTCGCACGGGCATCCGGCGCGCAGGTCACGGGCTGCGCCCTGGCCGGACTCGTGGCGACCGTGCAGGTCCAGGCGGCGTACGCTGGACTCGCCGCCGTCTCCCGTGCCCGCGCCGGGCCACCCGAGGAGAGATGACGACGGCGCGAAGCGCGGTCCCGCGAGAACGCAGGTCGCCGCTGTGACGAACCCATCACGGCGGTGTGTATGGTGTGCTTCGGAGAAAGGATGCACCCTTGGCTCAAGGCAAGAAGCTGGTCATCGTCGAGTCCCCGACGAAGATGAGGTCTATTCAGGGGTACCTCGGTGACGGCTACGAGGTGCTCAGCTCGGTCGGTCACATCCGCGACCTCGCCGACAAGAAGGACATCCCCGCGGCCGACAAGCAGGCGTACGGGAAGTACTCGATCGACGTCGACAACGACTTCGACCCGTACTACGTCGTCTCCGACCGCAAGACCAAGACCGTCGCCGAACTCAAGCGCGCGCTCAAGTCCGCCGACGAGCTCCTGCTCGCCACTGATGAGGACCGCGAGGGCGAGGCGATCGCCTGGCATCTGCTCGAGACCCTCAAGCCGAAGGTCCCGGTCAAGCGCATGGTGTTCCATGAGATCACCAAGGACGCGATCCAGGCCGCCGTCGGCAACACCCGCGAACTCGACACCGACCTCGTGGACGCCCAGGAGACCCGCCGCATCCTCGACCGCCTCTACGGCTGGGACGTCTCCCCGGTGCTCTGGTACAAGGTCAAGACCGGTCTCTCCGCCGGACGCGTGCAGTCCGCAGCGACCCGCATGATCGTCGAGCGGGAACGCGAGCGCATGGCTTTCGTCTCCGCCGACTACTGGGACGTGGAGGCGCTCGCCTCGTCGAGCTCGGGGTTCCGGGTGCGGCTCGTCCGCGTCGACGGCGGTCAGCTCGCTCGAGGCACCGACTTCGACGACGCCGGAAAGCTCAAGAAGGCCGTCGTCGTCCTCGACGAGAAGAAGGCGGCAGCTCTCGCGCTCGCGGTCGACGCCGCCGGCGTGGGCACCGTCTCCAAGGTCGAGGCCAAGCCCGGCACCCGCAGCCCCTACGCGCCGTTCACCACCTCCACGATGCAGCAGGAGGCGGGACGGAAGCTCTCGATGAGCGCGAAGCAGGCGATGAGCGTCGCCCAGCGTCTGTACGAGAAGGGCTACATCACCTATATGCGCACCGACTCCACGGCGCTGAGCACCCAGGCGGTGCAGGCGGCGCGGAGCCAGGCGGTCGCGCTCTACGGCGACAGTGCCGTGCCGCTCAAGCCGCGCGTCTACAAGTCGAAGAGCAAGAACGCCCAGGAGGCTCACGAGGCCATCCGCCCCTCCGGCGAGACCTTCCGCACGCCGTCATCCGTGTCGTCGGAGCTCGACCGCGAGGAGTTCCGCCTCTACGACCTCATCTGGAAGCGCACGGTCGCGAGCCAGATGGCCGACGCGAAGTACGAGACCACGACCGTCACGATCGCTGTCGACACGTCGTCGGCGTCGGGCGTCGACGCACAGGGCATCGAGTTCACGGCATCCGGCACCGTCTACACCTTCAAGGGCTTCCTCGAGGCGTACGAGGAAGGACGCGACGAGAAGCGCAACTCGCAGGACACCTCCGACGAGCAGTCGCTGCCCGTCGTCGCGGTCGGCGACGAGCTCCGGATGACGGATGCCGAGGCCAAGGGCCACCGCACGACTCCGAAGCCCCGCTTCACTGAGGCGTCGCTCGTGAAGGCGCTCGAGGAGCACGGCATCGGCCGGCCCTCGACGTTCGCGAGCATCATCGGCACCGTGATCGACCGAGGCTACGCCACGAAGCGCGGCCAGGCCCTCGTTCCGACGTGGCTCGCGTTCAGCGTCGTGCGGCTGCTCGAGGAGCACTTCGCCGACCTCATCGACTACGACTTCACCGCGGCCCTCGAAGACGACCTCGACGCGATCGCGCGCGGTGAGCAGAAGCGTGTGGAGTGGCTGCGCTCCTTCTACTACGGCTCCGACCAGCAGGTCGGTCTGCGCCAGGTCGTCGACAACCTCGGTGAGATCGACGCCCGGGCGCTCAACTCCACGCGGATCACCGACACGGCCACCCTCCGGTTCGGCAAGTACGGGCCCTACCTCGAGGTGGTCGACCCCGCGGCTCCCGACGAGAAGCCGCGCATCGTCAACGTCCCCGAGGACCTCGCGCCGGACGAGCTCACCGCCGAGAAGGCGCAGGAGCTCATCGACGCACCCGTCGCGGGCGATCGCGTTCTCGGCGTGAACCCCGAGAACGGCAAGGTCATCGTCGTCAAGGACGGGCGATTCGGCCCCTACGTGCAGGAGAACGACCCGGTCTCCGACGACGCCGCTGTGGACGAGTCCACCGGTGAGGTCGTCGAGAAACCGAAGCCCAAGCGCGGAGCCAAGAAGGACGCCGCCCCCAAGCCGCGCACCGGATCGCTCTTCCGCTCCATGTCGGTCGACACGATCGACCTCGACACCGCTCTGCAGCTGCTGAGCCTTCCGCGCGTCGTCGGCACCGACCCGGAATCCGGCGACGAGATCACCGCGCAGAACGGTCGTTATGGGCCCTACCTGAAGAAGGGCACCGACTCGCGCTCGCTGGAGAGCGAGTCGCAGATCTTCGAGGTCACGCTCGATCAGGCGCTGGAGATCTACAAGCAGCCCAAGTACGGAGCCGGAGCCCGCCGCGCATCGAGCGCGCTCGCCGAGTTCGAGGCCGACCCCGTGAGCGGCAAGCCCATCCGCATCCGCGACGGACGCTTCGGCGCCTACGTCACCGACGGCGAGACCAACGTCACGATCCCGCGGGGGCAGAAGCCGGAGGACATCACCTTCGAGATCGCGGTGCAGATGCTCGCCGACAAGCGTGCCAAGGGGCCCGCCCCCAAGCGGGGCGCACGAGGAGCCGCAGCGAAGAAGGCGCCGGCCAAGAAGCCCGCCGCGAAGAAGCCCGCTGCGAAGAAGGCGGCGACCAAGAAGCCGCAGACCGATGCCGAGAAGGCGGCCGCACGCTCGGCGGCGGCCAAGAAGGCCGCGGCGACCCGTGCGGCGAACGCCGCGAAGAAGCGCGCCGAGTGAGCGGACCGACCGAAGCGCGAGCCGGCTCATGACCTCGGACCGCGGTGTGTGGATCACGCTCGAAGGAGGCGACGGCTCGGGGAAGACGACGCAGGCCGATCTTCTCGCGGAGTGGTTGACGGGCACGGGGCGGACGGTCGTGCGCACCCGGGAACCGGGAGGCTCGGAGGTCGGCCAGCTCATCCGCGACATCGTGCTGCACCACCGCGGGGACATCGCTCCGCGTGCCGAGGCGCTTCTCTACGCCGCCGACCGCGCGCATCACGTCTCGACGGTCGTGCGTCCGGCCCTGGCGCGCGGCGAGGTCGTGCTGCAGGACCGGTATCTCGACTCCTCGGTCGCCTATCAGGGAGCGGGGCGTGTGCTCGACGCCGCCGAGATCCGGAACCTCTCCCTGTGGGCCGCCGAGGGAGCGCTCCCCGATCTGACGATCCTCCTCGACCTCGATCAGGACGAAGCCCGGAAGAGGTTGGACTCCGCCGACAAGCCGTTCGATCGTCTCGAAGCCGAGAAGAGCGAGTTCCACAGCCGTGTCCGCGAGGCGTTCCTCGCGCTGGCCGCCGACGAACCGGACCGGTTCCTGGTGCTGGACGCTGCCGCATCCCCCGAACGGATCGCCGACAGCATCCGCACGAGGGTCCGGAGCCTGCTGGACTGACGAGAGGGACACCGACGCCCACGGACGTCGGTGCCGCCGATTAGGCTGAGTGCATGCCCCAGACCGTATCCCCTCCCTTCCCGTGGGGCGACGTCTGGGGGCAGGATGCCGCTGTCCAGACCCTCCGCGCTGCGGCGTCCGATCCCGCGGCGCTCTCGCACGCGTGGCTGATCACCGGGCCGCCCGGTTCCGGGCGCTCCACGCTCGCGTACGCGTTCGCCGCCGCTCTGGTCGCCGACAGGCCGGACGATGAGGCGACGATGCGGCAGGTCCTCGCCGGGACGCATCCCGACGTCACCGCACTGCGCACCGACAAGGTCATCATCACGATCGCGGAGGCGAGGTCGCTCGTCGAGCGCTCGTACTTCGCCCCCTCGGCCGGGCGCTACCGCGTGATCGTGGTCGAGGATGCCGACCGCATGGTCGAGCGGACGTCCAACGTGCTGCTCAAGGCGCTCGAAGAGCCTCCCGAGCAGACGGTGTGGGTGCTCTGCGCGCCGAGCGAGGCGGACCTGCTGCCCACCATCCGATCGCGCGTGCGGTCGCTGCGACTCCGAGAGCCCGACGTCGCCGACGTGGCCCGCCTGATCACCCTCCGCACCGGCGTCGACGCGGCCGTCGCCGAACAGGCCGCGCGCCATGCGCAGCGGCACATCGGCATGGCCCAGAGGCTCGCCACCGACGATGCCGCGCGGCGTCGTCGCGACGAGACGCTCCGGTCGGTGATCGGGGTGCGCGGCGTCAACGACGCGGTCGAGGTCGCTGGGCGCATCATCCAGGCGGCGACCGACGACGCGAAGGCGCTGACGGCCGAGCGCGACGCTGCCGAGCGGGCCACACTTCTGCGCACCGTGGGCATCGCCGAGGGGCAGGCCGTGCCGCCAGCGCTGCGGTCGCAGATCTCCGCGCTCGAAGACGAGCAGAAGAAGCGCGCGACCCGCAGCCTGCGCGACGGCATCGACCGCGTGCTCACCGATCTCCAGTCGCTGTTCCGAGACGTCGTCATGCTGCAGTTCGGGCGCGACGACGAGCTGATCAACAGCGAGCTTCGCGACGAACTCGCCGCACTCGCGTCCGCGTGGCCCGAGACACGTACCCTTGTCGTACTTGACCACCTTGCCGAGACCCGCCAGTCGCTGGAGCGCAACGTCGCACCGCTGCTCGCCCTGGAGAGCTTGCTCGTGACCGTCACGAGCGGGAGGACACCGTGACCGACCGACAGACTTCTCGCCTCCGCCGCGTCCTCGCGACCGTCGCCGGCCTCGCCGTGGCATCCGTCGCGCTCTCCGGCTGCCTCTACGCCATGATCCCCGAGGGGGCGGAGCCCAAGCCCTCCGTCACCAACGAACCCGACACAGAGGGCGTCAGCGACGACCTGATGCCGTTCTACGGCCAGACCCTCACGTGGACCGAGTGCGGCACCGGCTTCGACTGCACCGACGTCACGGCGCCGCTCGACTGGGAGAACCCCGGAGACGGAGAGATCACGCTCTCGGTGGTCCGTCACCAGGCGACCGGAACCGCACAGGGGTCGCTGCTCACCAACCCCGGCGGCCCGGGTGCCAGCGGCGTCGATCTCATCCGCGACAGCCTCGACTTCGCCGTCGGCGCCGACCTGATCGAGAACTTCGACGTGATCGGCTTCGATCCGCGAGGGGTCGGGCAGTCGACCGCTGTGACCTGCTTCGACGCCGCGGGCATGGACGAGTACCTGTACTCGATCCCGACGGCTCCGCGCGGGAGCGCCGACTGGGAGGCCGAGCTGCTGGCTGCGCACAAGAAGTTCGCCGACGCGTGCGAGGCGAACAGCGGCGGCATCCTCCCGTTCGTCACGACGATCAACGCGGCGCGCGACATGGACTTGATCCGTGCCGTCCTCGGCGACAAGCAGCTGAACTACCTGGGGTACTCGTACGGCACGTTCCTCGGCGCCACCTACGCGAACCTGTACCCGGAGAAGGCCGGACGTCTCGTGCTCGACGGAGCGATCGATCCGGCGGTGTCCGGGCTCGATGTGGGGGCGACGCAGGCGCTGGGCTTCGAATCGGCGCTCCGCGCCTACATGCAGGACTGCCTCGACTCCGGCCAGTGCCCCTTCAACGGATCCGTCGACGAGGCGATGGCCGACCTCGGAGCCCTGCTCGCGAGCGTCGACGCCGTGCCGCTGAAGAACGGCGACGGACGGATGCTCGGCGCCGACGCTCTCATGACCGCCATCATCGCCGCCCTGTACTCGCAGGACAGCTGGACCTACCTCACGCAGGCGTTCGACGAAGCACTGCAGGGCGACCCCTCGACGGCGTTCCTGCTCGCCGACTTCTACAACGGACGTGAGAACGGCAGCTACCTCGACAACTCCTCCGAGGCCTTCCGCGCGTACAACTGCATGGATTACCCGGTCGAAGATGATCCGGCCGCCGAGGCCGCGACGTCGGCGAAGATCGCCGAGGGTGCGCCGACCATCGCTCCGTACTGGGACGGTCCCGACTCCTGCTCGGTCTGGCCGTACCCGCCGACCGGTACCCGCGGGGAGATCACCGCGGAGGGCGCGGGGCCGATCCTCGTGATCGGCACGACCAACGACCCCGCCACCCCCTACGAGTGGTCGGAGTCGCTCGCAGACCAGCTGTCCGAAGGTGTGCTGATCACCCGGGTGGGCGAGGGGCACACCGGATACAACAAGGGCAACACGTGCGTGGACGGCGCCGTCGAGGCGTTCCTGCTCGACGACACGGTGCCGGAAGACGGTCTGCGCTGCGAGTGATCGCGGCCTCGCGCCGGACGGCTCCGACCTCGATTCGCGGTGCGCGTCCGGAACGGGTAATATCGATGATCGCGCCGCTTTAGCTCAGTCGGCAGAGCATTTCACTCGTAATGAAAAGGTCGTCAGTTCGATTCTGACAAGCGGCTCCACCAGGCCCCGTGATGCGAAGAACATCACGGGGCCTTCTGGTATCCCCGAGAGGTCTCGCTCCGGCGTACCCTCGGAGCATGGGTAGAGCGCTTCTCATCGTCGACGTGCAGAACGACTTCACCGAGGGGGGTGCTCTGGCCGTCGAGGGAGGGGATGCCGTGGCATCCGCCGTCTCCGCGTACCTCGACGCGCATGCCGGCGACTACGAGGTGATCGTGGCGTCGCGTGACTGGCATGATGCCGAGGGGGACAACGGCGGGCACTTCCACCCCGAGCCGGATTACGTCGACTCTTGGCCCGTGCACTGCGTCGCGGGCACGGAGGGAGCCGCGTACGACCCGCTCCTCGATACGGACGCCGTGACCCACCACGTGCACAAGGGGCAGGGCATCCCGGCGTACTCGATGTTCGAGGGCCGCACCGAGAGCGGCGAGACGGTGGGTGACATCCTCACCGGGGCGGGCGTGCTCCAGGCCGACATCGTCGGGATCGCCACCGATCACTGCGTTCGCGCATCGGCTCTCGACGCGATCGCGCACGGCGTGCAGGTGCGGATCCTCACGGACCTCATCGCGGGTGTCGCGCCGGAGCAGAGCCGAGCGGCGCTGGCCGAACTCGCGCACGCGGGCGCGGTGCTCGTCGAGAGTCGCGAGGCATGACCCGCAGTGTCCTGCTCCTGCGTGCCGTGAACGTCGGCGGTCGGGGCAAGGTGCCGATGGCGCGGCTGCGCGAGGTGCTGGCGCCCGAACTGGGTGATGACGTCTCGACGTACATCGCGAGCGGCAACGTCATCTGCGAGACCCCGTCGGACCCGGATGCCGCATGCTCTCGCGTCCGTGCGCTCATCGCCGAGGAGTTCGACGTCGACACCTCCGTCATCCACCGCTCCCATGCCGAGCTCGCTGCGGCCGTGGAGGAGCACCCGTTCCCCGATGCGTCGGAGAAGATGCTCCATGCGATGTTCCTCGAGAGCGACGCGCGCGACGGGGCGGTGGAGGCGCTGACGGAGAGGCTCGTGCCGGGGGAGCGCGTCGCGCTGGTCGGGCGGGAACTGTGGGTGGACTACGGCGAGGGCGGCGTGCAGAACACGCGCCTCACGAAGGCCGTGCTCGACAGGGCGCTGGGTGTCGCCGGCACGGCTCGTAATCTGCGCACGGTCCGCACACTCCTGCAGCTTTCCGCGTGAGACGACCCTTGATCGTCATCCGTTCAGTTCGATGCTGACGGCCGACGGTGGCAGGGCGCGGTGCGTCTGCAGGTCGACGCGACGCGTTCCGCAGTCGCTGCAGCGCACGTAGAGCACCTCGCCCTCACTGGTCGTGTGCTGCGACTGGACGAGCCAGGCGTGCTCGTGAGTGAGGGGAGCAGGGCAGGGGAGGGGCACCGTATGCAAGGAGGTCATGCCTCCAGCGTGATGTAATGGCGTTATGCATCTCAACCCTTACGGCGAGTACGCGGTCCTCCTGGCTGCCTCCCTGGCCAACGAGTGGCCCGCCGACCGCGCCGCGATCGAGAAGCGCACGCTGTCGATGGGCATGACGATGGTGTTCCCGCCGGAGTCCGACGATCACGAGCGCGTGCGCGAAGTGATCGACGACTGGCTCGAGATCGTCGATGAGGACGACCCCGCCGAGCGGGCGCGGATCCTGAACGACCAGATGGCCGAGGCAGCCGCGTATCCGCGACTCACGAACCACGACGGCGAAGGGTGGCACCTGCACTACCGCGATGATGTGGCGTCGCTGCCGTTCGTCCTCCGTGCGATCATCACCGTCGGGACCTCACTGCATCTCGTGACCCGGGGCATGGATCGCCTCGGCCGATGCGAGGCGTCGCCGTGCACCAACGTGGTCGTCGACATCACCCGCAACGGTCGGCAGCGCTTCTGCTCGGTGCGGTGCGCGAACAGAGCGGCGGTCCGGCGTCACCGCGCTCGGGCGAGCGCCTGACACCGGACCGCCGGTCCGCAGAGGGGGAGATCAGGCCGTCTGGCCGGCGTGCTTGCCCTCGGCCACCTCTTCGACGAGCTTCGCGTTGAACGCGGGCAGGTCGTCGGGGGTGCGGCTGGAGACGAGGCCGCTGTCTACGACGACCTCCTCGTCGACCCAGGTGGCGCCGGCGTTGCGGAGGTCGGTGGCCAGGCTCGGATAGCTCGTGAGGGTGCGGCCGTCGACGACACCCGCCTCGATGAGGATCCAGGCGCCGTGGCAGATGACGGCGACGGGCTTGTGCTGCTCGAAGAAGGTCCGAGCGAGGGCGATCGACGGCTTGTCGAGACGGAGGTGATCCGCGTTCACGACGCCGCCGGGAAGGACCAGTGCGTCGAACTCGTCGGCCTTCGCGGCATCCGCCGTCAGATCGACGTGCTGCACGTGCCCGTTCTTGCCGGTGATCTGCTGGCCCTCGGGAGCGATGAGGGTCGCACTCGCCCCTTCGGCCTGGACGGCCTCCCACGGGCTGGTCAGCTCGCTGTCCTCGAATCCATCGGTCGCGAGGAATGCCACGCGGCTGTCGGTCAGAGTCGCCATGATGCGTCCTTTCGTGGAGGTCTGGGTCCCCGGGTGAGGGACTCCTCGAGCCTCTCGCGAAGGGCACGGTACGAGGAAGGGGGTGGCCGGATCGCCAGGCGGATGCTACGGGTTCGGAGCGAATCGCGATCTCGGTGAGGGTGGGCCCCGTGGGGCTCGAACCCACGACCCGCGGATTAAAAGTCCGATGCTCTGCCAACTGAGCTAGAGGCCCGTGCTCCCAGTCTAGGGGCGCGCAGAAGGGGCCGCCGACGATTCGCATCGTCGACGGCCCCTGGATCATCTCACCGCCCTCCCCCTGGTGGCGAGACGGTTACCGAGAGTGCTCCTCGGTATGACGGGATCACATCGGGGGCATCAGCACCGAGTCGATGAGGTACACCGTGGCGTTGGCGGTCTGGACACCACCGCAGATGACCTTGGCGGAGTCGTTGACCATGATGTCGTCGCCGCTGCCGGTGACGGTGAGGTCAGCGCCCTGCACGGTGGTGTGCGTGCCGTCGATGTCGGACGGGGCGATCTGGCCGGGGATCACGTGGTACGTGAGGATCGAGCTCAGCGTGGCGCTGTCGGTCTTGAGCGACTCGATGGTGGCCGGGTCGATCTTCGCGAAGGCGTCGTCGACCGGAGCGAAGACGGTGAACTCGTCACCGTTCAGGGTGTCGACGAGGTTTACGTCGGGGTTGAGCTGACCGCTCACCGCGGAGACGAGAGTGGTGAGGAGCGGGTTGTTGGACGCGGCGACTGCGACCGGGTCCTTCGACATGCCCTCGACGGAGCCGGCGCCGTCCGGAACCTGCTCGGCGTATGCGGCGCAACCGGGGCCGACGAGGTCGCCAGCCGGGTCCATCGTCTCGGGAGCCGTCGACTCCGACGTCTCGGGTGCGGACGACTCGGCCGGCTCGTCGGTCGAACCGCCGCCCATGGAACATCCGGCGAGGATGAACGCGCTTGCCAGACCCAGGGTGATCGCTGCGGTGACCTTCTTCTTGGTGCTGAACATCTCGTGCTCCTTCAGAAACTGTGCCACGGCCTCTCCGTGGCGTTGACAGCTGTTCGGAACCCCTCGGAGATCGGATGGGAAAAAGTTCGGACGGGTTTCGGGAGCGCCGATTCCAATCCGTTTCGACCTCGGGTCACGAACACATCACGAGCAGTTCTTTTCCCTCACGTTCCGGTGACGGATGCGCGGGAAAGGCAGGAGGATGCGGCATGCTTGTAGAGATGGTCATCGACGGGATGGACGTACCCGAGGACGGTACGGCGAGGGATGCTGTCGCCGACCTTCTCATACGCATAGGCGAGGGTGACGAGCGTGCGCTCGCGGAGCTGTACGACTCGCTCTCGTCCCGCGTCTTCGGCCTCATCCTGCGCGTACTGGTGAACCGCTCGCAGAGCGAGGAGGTCCTCCAGGAGGTCTTTCTCGAGATCTGGCAATCCGCTACACGGTTCGCTCCGAACAAGGGGCAGGGAAGAACCTGGGTCATGACGATCGCGCACCGCCGTGCGGTCGACCGGGTCAGAGCGTCCCAGTCCAGCGCGGACCGGGATGTGAAGGCTGGGTACAGGGATATCGGGGTCGCGCACGACAGCGTCGCGGAACGGGTCGAACTGGGCATCGAGGGCGAGAAGGTCAGAAACGCCCTCGCAGGTCTTCCCGAGGCGCAGCGCGAAGCGCTCGTCCTCGCCTATTTCGGCGGATACAGTCAGAACGAAGTCGCGGTGCTCCTCGGAGCCCCGCTGGGGACCATCAAGACTCGGATGCGAGACGGACTGAGCCGTCTGCGCACAGCACTGGGGGTGACAGCATGAACGAGAACGAATTCGCAGAGCTCGCGGCAGGAGCTGCGCTCGGCGCGCTGTCGCCCGACGACCAGCAGCGCTACCACGCGGCTCTCGTCGCGAATCCGGAGTGGCAGAGGATCGCCGACGCGGATGCCGCGGTCGCGGCGATGCTCGCCGAGGGCGTGGCCCCGGTCGCGCCGCCTGTCGACCTCCGCTCCTCGCTGCTCGCTCGGATCGCGACCACGCCGCAGAACGGCGAGGTGTTCGTCGAATCGGCACCCGCCAACGGCTCCGCCCGGGAACCCGACTCCGAGGAGGGCGATGATCAGGCGTCCACCGCGTCGGACCGCCGTCCCGCGCTCGGCGGCGAGGCCGGTGCCAAGGCGCCCGCCCGACGCCTGCGTGTGCTCTTCGCGCTCGCTGCGTGCCTGGCACTGCTCGTCGGCGTCGGTGTCGGCACCGTCGCGCTCAACGACTACCTGAACCGCCCGGCGAGCGTCGTGGCACTGCAGGAGATCCAGTCCGCCGACGACGCCCAGCAGGGCAGCGTGGAGCTGGCCGACGGCGGCACGGCCACGGCCCACTGGTCGGCCTCGGTCGGCGAAGCCGTGCTCGTGGCCGACGGCATCGCCTCTCTGCCCGACGACCAGGACTACGAGCTGTGGTTCGTCCGCGGCGACCAGCCGATCTCGGCCGGCGTCTTCGAGGCGCAGGACGGCTCGGCCACCGCGCTGCTGTCCGGCGACATGCACGAGGGCGACGTGATCGCGATCACGGTCGAGCAGGCGGGTGGTTCGCCGAGCGGCGCCCCGACGTCGGATCCGATCGCGGCGATCCCGACCGCCTGACGTCGAGTCGCGCGTACCCTGGAGTGATGCCTGAGCAGTACTCCCGCCCCGTGCGTCGTCCGAGCAGCGCCTTCGACAACATCGTGGGTCGCCACGACCCGGCAGAGGAGACGCGCGTCGCGCATGCCACGGCATCCGCTCTCCTCACGAGGGTCCGCGCCGACGAGAGCGGCGCGAGCGCGGAGCGCCTCGTGGCGTTCACCGACGAGCACGGGATCGACGAGATCGCCGAGCTGTGGTCGAAGGCGCCGTCGCGCACGCTGCCCGGAGCTCTGTGGCGCCTGTACCTGCTGCAGCTCGCGATCCATGCCGACCCGCAGACCGCCGCGCTCCTCTACGAGCGGGGGCGGGTGGAGTTGCCCTCGGCGGATGCCGTCATCGCCGGTGCGCCGGTCCCGGCCAACCCGGATGAGCTCGTCGTGCTGATCGATACGATCCTGCGGGGAGCGTTCCGCGGCGACTTCGCGGTGGCGCTCGACCGCGCCGCCGCCTTCTGCCGCGTGCAGGCGTCTGGGGCGACGCACACCGCCGACGACTACGAGGTGACCGAACCGGCGAGGGCGAGCGAGCTGACCACGCGGGCGCTCCGCCTCAGCAGCTATGCGCAGGATCTGTCCGCGTCCGCCGTGCTGTGGCGCCAGGGCGCGCTGGCCTGACAGCCGGGCTGGCCTGGTCGTCGCGACCGAGCCCGGACAGGAGAAGACCGGGCCGCAAGAACGCCTCTCGGCGGAAGGCCGCTCGCAGCGGCGAAAATTGGAGCCCGGGGTTATGCGGCCCGGCCTGTACCAGTGTAACGCGATGCGGCGGCTGGTATTCCCCGCGTCGTAGGCTCTGATCATGGCTCAGCGATTCGCTCTCATGATCGACCCGGCAGAGGTCGATGCCGACCGCACCGACTTCGCAGACACCTTCACGAAGGTCGACGCCGCCGCCCCCGCGTTGAGCGTGGGGGAGCTCAGCACCCAGCGCGGCGACGGGGTCTTCGAGTCGATCGGGGTCGTCGACCGGCACGCGCAGGAGGTGGTGCCGCACCTCGAGCGTCTCGCGCACTCGGCGCGTCTGTGCGACCTGCCGGTGCCCAATCAGGCGCAGTGGCATCAGGCGGTGGATGCCGCTGCAGAAGGCTGCGGCGACGGCGAGTACGTCATCAAGCTCATCCTCAGCCGCGGCGTCGAGCACGGGCCGACGCCCACCGCATGGGTCACGGTCGCCCCGGCATCCGACTTCTCCGGCGTCCGCGAGAACGGCGTGCGCGTCGTCACCCTGGATCGCGGCTACGACCTCGACATCGCACAGCGCGCACCCTGGCTGCTGCTCGGCGCCAAGACGCTGTCGTACGCCGTGAACATGGCGGCGCTGCGCGAGGCCCACCGCCGTGGCGCCGACGACGCCGTCTTCCTCTCGCGCGACGGCTACGTGCTGGAGGCGCCGACCGCCTCTCTGATCCTCCGCAGCGGCGACCGATTCCTCACCCCGGCGCCGAACGGCGGCATCCTGCACGGCACCACGCAGCTGAGCGTGTACGAGTTCCTGACGGCACGTGGGTTCGCGGCCGACTACGACCGCATCCCGGCATCCGATCTGACGTCCGTCGACGCCGCGTGGCTCGTGTCGAGCGTGCGTCTGGCCGCTCCGATCACCGCCGTCGACGACGTCGAGATCCCCGTCGATCACGCCTTCACGGCCGAGCTGAACGAGTACCTGCTCTCGCCCCGCGACTGAGGACGAACGCCGCGGCCGGTGCGTCCGCGAGGGACACACCGGCCGGAGGGTGAGGTCTGGTTTCTCCCGGACTCAGCCGAAGCGGCCCGAGACGTAGTCCTCGGTGGCCTGCACCGACGGCGTCGTGAAGATCGTGCTGGTGTCGTCGTACTCGATGAGCTTGCCCGGCTTGCCGGTTCCCGCGATGTTGAAGAACGCCGTCTTGTCGGAGACGCGGCTCGCCTGCTGCATGTTGTGCGTGACGATGACGACCGTGTACTCCTGCTTGATCTCGGCGATGAGCTCCTCGATCGCGAAGGTCGAGATCGGGTCGAGCGCCGAGCACGGCTCGTCCATGAGGATCACGTCGGGGGAGACGGCGATCGCGCGGGCGATGCACAGACGCTGCTGCTGACCGCCCGAGAGACCGGAGCCCGGCTTGTCGAGGCGGTCCTTGACCTCGTTCCAGAGGTTCGCGCCGCGCAGCGACTTCTCGACGAGGGCGTCCTGATCGCTCTTCGCCATGCGCGAGTTGTTGAGCTTCACCCCGGCGAGGACGTTCTCCTTGATCGACATCGTCGGGAACGGGTTCGGACGCTGGAAGACCATGCCGACCTGCCGGCGCACGAGCACCGGGTCGACGCTGGCGCCGTAGAGGTTCTTGCCGTCGATCAGCACCTCGCCCTCGACGCGTGCGCCGGGGATGACCTCGTGCATGCGGTTCAGGGTGCGCAGGAAGGTGGACTTCCCGCACCCGGACGGGCCGATGAAAGCCGTGACGGTGTTCGGCTTGATGTCGATGTTGACGCCCTCGACGGCGAGGAAGTCGCCGTAGTAGACGTTGAGGTCGTTGACTTCGATGCTCTTGGACACGAGTGATCCTTCTTGTTCGGTCGGGTGGGGGCGGCTCAGCGGCCGGCAGTCTTGGGGGCGAACACCTTGGCGATGATCCTCGCCAGCAGGTTCAGCACCATCACGATGAGGATGAGGGTCAGGGCGGACGCCCAGGCGCGGTCGAGATACGCATCGACGGGGATGCCGGGGTACTTCGCCTGCATGTACGAGAACACCGGGAGGGTGGCCATCTGCCCGCTGAACATGTTCGTGTTCATGCCCTGCACGATGCCGACCGTGAGCAGCAGCGGGGCGGTCTCGCCGATCACCCGGGAGATGGCGAGCATGATCGACGTCGTGATGCCGGCGATGGCCGTCGGCAGCACGACCTTGAGGATCGTCAGCCACTTCGGCACGCCGAGCGCGTACGCCGCCTCGCGGAGCTCGTTCGGCACGATGCGCAGCAGCTCCTCCGAGCCGCGGACCACGACGGGGATCATCAGCACCGACAGGGCGAGCGAGCCCATGATGCCCATCCTCGTTCCCGGCCCGACGATGAGGGCGAAGACCGAGTAGATGAACAGACCGGCGACGATCGACGGGATGCCGGTCATGACGTCGACGAGGAACGTGATGCCGCGCGCGAGCTTGCGGCCCTCGCCGTACTCCACGAGGTAGATCGACGTCATGAGACCGATCGGCACCGAGATGATCGTCGCTCCGAGCGTGATGAGCAGGGTTCCCCAGATGGCGTGGACGGCGCCGCCGCCCTCGCCGACGATGTTGCGCATCGAGAAGCTGAAGAACTCTCCGTCGAAGCGCGCGAGGCCGTTCACGACGACCGTGTAGAGCAGCGAGACGAGGGGGAGCAGGGCGACCACGAAGGCGCCGGAGACGAGTGCGGTCATGAGACGGTCGACGGCATGACGGCGGCTCTCCACCACGGACGAGACCACGAAGATCAGCACCATGTAGAGCAGCAGTCCGACGACGAGCGTCAGGGCGATGTTGAAGTCGGCGGGGTCGCCGCCGGCGTTCATGAACGCGAACACCGTCGCGGACACGACGAACGCCACGAGCAGCAGGGCCCACGGCATCCACTTCGCCAGGTGGCCGGCCGAGGTCGTGTGCGTGGTCGCCGCGACCGGGGTGGGGGTCATGGTGGCGGTCATGTCAGTTGGCTCCCGAGAACTCGGCGCGACGCGAGACGATCCAGCGGGCGATGAAGTTGACGACGAAGGTGACGATGAACAGGATCAGACCGGCCGCGATGAGGGTGTTGACGCCCTCGTCGTGAGCCTCGGGGAAGCGCAGTGCGATGATCGCGGGGATCGTCGTCGGGTTCTCCGGGTTGATCAGGTTGAACGTGATGATGCCGAGCGGCGAGAGCACGAGGGTCACGGCCATGGTCTCGCCGAGCGCGCGGCCGAGGCCGAGCATGGCGCCCGAGACCATGCCGCTGCGGGCGAACGGCAGCACGGCCATGCGCACCATCTCCCAGCGCGTGGCGCCGAGGGCCAGGGCGGCCTCCTCGTGCAGCTTCGGCGTCTGCAGGAACACCTCGCGGCAGATGGCGGTCATGATCGGGAGGATCATGACCGCGAGCACGAGGGATGCCGTGAGGATGGTCTTGCCGGTGCCGGACGGCGTGCCGCCGAAGAGCGGGATCCAGCCGAGGTTCTCGTTGAGCCACTTGTAGAAGGGCACGAGCATCGGCGCGAAGGTGAGTGCGCCCCAGAGGCCGAAGACGACCGAGGGCACGGCGGCGAGCAGGTCGATGATGTAGCCCAGCACTCCCGCGAGGCGGCGAGGGGCGTAGTGCGAGATGAACAGCGCGATGCCGATCGCGATCGGTGCGGCGATGACGAGGGCGATGAGGCTCGACCACAGGGTTCCGAACACGAACGGCCACACCCAGGAGAGGAACTGCTGTCCGTCGAGGATGTGGTTGTTCGAGGTGTCGGGCGACAGCGCGGGGATCGCCTGCACGATGAGGAAGATCGCGACGGCGGCGAGGGTGATGAGGATGACGATGCCGGCCCCGAGTGCGGTGCCGGAGAAGACGAGATCGCCCCGTCGGCGCAGGGCGGTGCGCGACCCGGGTGAACGGGTTTCTTGGCCCGTTGTGGTGGTGGTCATCTGAGCGGCTCCACGGTGTGCTCTGAGGGGCTTTCGGGTGTTCTCATGCGGGTGCCCCCGGGTGTCGGTCGAGATCCTGTCGACCGACACCCGGGGGCGCCGGGACCGGAGCTCAGCCAGTGGCTGAGCTCACGATCACTCGGTGACGATCGCGTCGATCGCGGTGTTGATCTGGTCGCGCAGGCTGTCCGAGATCGGCGCGCTGCCTGCGGCCTCGGCAGCAGCGTCCTGACCCTCGGCCGAGGCGACGTACTGGAAGTAAGCCTTCACGAGGCCGGCGGTCTCGGCGTCGTCGTACTCGACGCAGCCGATGAGGTACGACACCAGGGCGATCGGGTAGGAGCCGGCGGGAGCGGCTGCCGGGTCGACCGCGTAGGCGAGGTCGTGGTCGGAGCGACCCTCCTCGAGCGGCGACGCCTCGACGAGCGCGGCGGCGGCCTCGGCGGAGTATGCGACGTACTCGCCCCCGACCTCGACGGCGACCTGTCCGAGGTCGGAGGTGCGCGAGGCGTCGGCGAAGCCGATGTAGCCCGAGCCGTTGGTGATGGCGTCGACCACGCCCGAGGTCCCGTCGCCGGCCTCACCGGTCGACAGCGGCCACTCGTCGCTGGCCTCGTAGGTCCACACGTCGGGGGCGACGGCGCTGAGGTACTTGGTGAAGGTCTCCTGCGTGCCGGACGCGTCGGCGCGGTGCACGGGCACGATGGCCTGGTCGGGCAGGTCGACGCCCTCGTTCTGGTCGGCGATGGCCGGGTCGTTCCACTTCGTGATGGTGCCCGAGAAGATGCCGGCGAGGGTCTTGCCGTCGAGGTTCAGCTCGTCGATGCCCTCGAGGTTGAACGCGACGGCGACGGGCGAGATGTAGACGGGGATCTCGACGATCTCGTCGGAGGCGCAGGAGCCGAAGCCGCCCTTGGCGAGCTCGTCGGTGTTGAACGCGCGGTCCGATCCGATGAAGTTCGAGGAGCCGGCGATGAAGTTCTCGCGGCCCGTGCCCGAACCGGTCGCGGTGTAGTTGACGGTCACGTCGGGGTTGGCCGTCTGGAAGGCGGCGACCCAGGACTGCTGCGCGGCCTCCTGGGAGGAGGCGCCGGTCGCGTCGAGGCTGCCGGACAGCGTGGAGTCGCTGGGGGCGTCGGACGACCCGCTGCCGCCTTCGTTCGCGGCACAGCCGGCGAGAGCGAGAGCGGCGACGGCGCCGACGGCGCCGATACGTGCGATTCGGGAGATCTTCACTGTGGATCCTTCGATCATGGATGGGTGGGGCCCGGTGCAGGGCACACAGTGACGCTAGGTGCGGCGGTTAACGAGACTCGACCGCGCAGGTGAACGGAAGGTGAACGACCGGCGACTCTCTGGGGACGATCCCCGTGATCATGCGGAGAATCCGGGCACCGCTTCCGCCGCCGGGCGCGCGACCGCGATCAGACCTTCGGGCTGTGCGTCTCGATCGCGATGATCCCGGAGCCGGGGTTCGACGAGGACAGGTGCACGACCGAGAAGGCTCCCGGCTCGAGGTCGGCGGCGCTGCTGACGTACGAGCCCTGGATCGTGCCGGTCGCGAGGGCGATCTCGGACAGGATGCCGGGCAGAACGGGCCCGTGGCTGCAGACCACCGACGGCTTGCCGGAGCGGACCCGGCGGCCGATGATCGACCTCAGGTCGTCGGTGCCGTCCTCCCAGGCGTCCTGGCTGATCTTCGCGGTCCTCACGGACTTGCGATCGAGGGACTTCGCGAGGGGCTTCACGGTCTGCACGCAGCGGACGGCATCGCTCGTCACGATGCGCCGGACCCCGAACGCCCGCAGCGGGCCGACGATGGAGTCGGCCTGGCGGCGTCCGCGCTCGGTCAGCGGGCGCGCGGCATCCGCTCCGTCCCACTCGGATCGGGGGAGCGCCTTCGCGTGCCGGAGAGCGATCACGGGGAAGGTGCGCAGCGCCCCGTCATCGACGAGCTTCGCGAAGAAGTCGAGGATCTCCAGGTCGACCGGATAGCTCAGCCGCGAGCGCGCCTTCTTCAGCGTCACCCACTCGAGGGCGGCGATCTCCCGGTTGGGGACGAACGTCGATTCGCGGATCGCGTCGGGCGTGGCCTCCGCGGCCCAGTAGTGCACGACCTTCTGCTTGGTCGACGGCAGGTGGTAGCGGCTCACGCCGACGGGGACCCCGAGCGAGACGCGGATCCCGGTCTCCTCGTGCACCTCCCGCACGGCGGTCTCGGCCAGCATCTCCCCGGGATCCACCTTGCCCTTGGGGAGAGTGACGTCGCGGTACTTCGTGCGGTGGATCAGCAGGATGTGCAGCTTGTCGTCGACGAGGCGCCACACGACGGCGCCTGCCGCGTACACGGCCTTGTCGGTCCACTTCGAGCGGGTCGCCCGAGCCGTGGCCTGCGGGGTCATCGAACCGCCCGCGCCCGACGACGTCGCTGGATGAGTCCCATGGTCTTATCCTGCAGGTCGGTGAGCGGGTTGCCGTCGGCATCCTCGGCGTGGCGGGTCCACACGCCGTCCTCGCCGAGGTGCCACGACGAGGTGCCCGGGGCCATGGCGAGGTCGAAGAAGGCCAGCAGATCCTGCATGTGCACGGGGTCGGTGACCCGCACCAGGGCCTCGACGCGGCGATCGAGGTTGCGGTGCATCATGTCGGCGCTGCCGATGTGCACCTGCGGGTCGCCGTCGTTCTCGAACGCGAAGATCCGGGAGTGCTCGAGATAGCGGCCGAGGATGCTGCGCACGGTGATGTTGTCGCTGATGCCCTCGAGGTCGGTGCGGAGGCTGCAGATGCCGCGCACCCACACGTCGACCTTCACCCCGGCCGCGCTCGCACGGTACAGCGCGTCGATGATCTCCTCGTCGACCATCGAGTTCACCTTGATGCGGATGTGCGCGGGCTTCCCCGACTCGGCGTGCTTGCGCTCGGCATCGATGAGACGGACGAGTCCTTTGCGCAGGTGCAGCGGGGCGACGAGCAGACGCTTGAACTTCTTCTCGATCGCGTAGCCGCTCAGCTCGTTGAAGAGACGCGTCAGGTCCTTGCCGACCTGCGGGTCGGTGGTGAACAGGCCGAAGTCCTCGTAGATGCGGCTGGTCTTCGGGTTGTAGTTGCCCGTCCCGATGTGCGAGTAGTGGCGCAGCACGCCCTCCTCCTCGCGGATCACGAGGGCGAGCTTGCAGTGGGTCTTCAGCCCGACGAGGCCGTACACGACATGAACGCCCGCCTTCTCCAGCTTGCGGGCCCAGACGATGTTGTTCGCCTCGTCGAAGCGCGCCTTGACCTCGACGAGCGCGAGCACCTGCTTACCGGCCTCGGCGGCGTCGATCAGGGCCTCGACGATGGGGCTGTCACCCGACGTGCGGTACAGCGTCTGCTTGATGGCCAGCACATGCGGGTCGCGGGCCGCCTGCTCGAGGAAGGCGACGACGCTCGTCGTGAACGACTCGTACGGGTGGTGCACGAGCACATCGGACTTGCGGATCGCCTTGAAGATGTCGGCGCGGGTGTTGCTGCCGGTGGGCTGGAAGGCGACGGCCGTGGTGGGCAGGTGCGGCGGGTAGCGGAGGTCCGGACGGTCGATCCGCGACAGGTCGAAGAGGCCGCGCAGGTCGAGCGGTCCGGGGAGGCGGTAGACCTCCTGGTCGGTGATGTCGAGCTCGCGGGCGAGCAGGTCCATCGTGACCTCGTCCATATCGTCGGTGATCTCGAGACGGATGGGCGGGCCGAAGCGGCGCCGCAGCAGCTCGGCCTCGAGCGCCTGGATGAGGTTCTCGCTCTCGTCCTCCTCGATCTCGACGTCTTCGTTGCGCGTCAGCCGGAACGCGTGATGGTCGAGCACCTCCATCCCGGGGAAGAGGTCGCCGAGATGATTGGCGATGAGCTCCTCGAGACGCAGGAACCTCTTGATCTCACCGGTCCCTGGAACCTCGACGAAGCGCGGCAGCATCGGCGGCACCTTCAGGCGCGCGAACTCCTGACGACCGGTGCGGGCGTTGCGGATCCGGATCGCGAGATTGAGCGACAGGCCGGAGATGTACGGGAACGGATGCGCGGGGTCGACCGCCAGCGGCATCAGCACGGGGAAGACCTGCGCGCCGAAGTACTCGGACAGGGCCTCGCGCTCGGCGTCGGTCAGGTCGGACCACTCGGTGATCTCGATGCCGGCGTCGGCCAGGGCGGGTCGGACCAGCGAGGTCCAGGCGGCGGCGTGGCGCAGCTGCAGGGCGTGGGCCTCGCGGGAGATGTCGGCGAGGGCGTCCACGGGGGAGCGGCCGATGTTCGTCGGAACGGCGAGACCCGTCACGATGCGCCGCTTGAGACCCGCGACGCGCACCATGAAGAACTCGTCGAGGTTGCTCGCGAAGATGGCGAGGAAGTTCGCGCGCTCGAGCTCCGGGAGGCTCGGATCCTCCGCCAGCTCCAGCACCCGCTGGTTGAACGCGAGCCAGCTCAGCTCGCGGTCGAGGTAGCGGTGGTCCGGCAGCTGGGAGTCAGGCGCCTCGATGGCATCGAAGTCGTCGTCTTCGGCATCACCGAGACCGGCGTCGGCGAGAGCGGGATCGATCATGGGGTACATCTAAGCACCGCGAGGTGTCGCGTGTGTGAACGGGCGTGTCGGCTCAGCGGGTCGCGGGGACGGTCTCGTCGTCGTACACGTTGAAGCGGTAGCCCACATTGCGCACGGTGCCGATGATCTGCTCCTGATCGCCCAGCTTGGCGCGCAGGCGCCGCACGTGCACGTCGACCGTGCGCGTGCCGCCGAAGTAGTCGTACCCCCAGACCTCGCTCAGCAGCTGCTCGCGCGTGAACACCCTGGCGGGGTGCGTGGCGAGGAAGTGCAGGAGCTGGAATTCCTTGTACGTGAGGTCGAGCGGACGGCCGTGCAGCTTCGCCGAGTACGACTGCTCGTCGATCAAGACGCCGGATGCCTGCACGCGGCCTGGCTCGGCGACCTCGTCGCGCCGAGCGAGCGCGAGCCGCACGCGGGCGTCGGTCTCGGCCGGGCCGGCGGTGGCGAGCAGCACGTCGTCGATGCCCCAGTCGCCGGAGAGAGCGCTCATGCCGCCCTCCGTGACGACGAGCAGCAGCGGGGCGTCCTGCCCGGCTGCGCGGAGCAATCGGCACAGCGACTTCGCGCCGACGAGGTCCTGACGGCCGTCGACGATCACGATGTCGTAGTCGGGAGCGCTCACGAGCTGCGCCGGCTCGGCCGCGATCTGCCGCACGCGGTGGCTCAACAGCTCCAGGGCGGGAAGCACCTGCTCCGCAGTCGGAGCATTGGTCAACACCAGAACCTGGGCCACACGCACTCCTTCCAGACGGCGGGGTACGCCGTGGAGCCATGATACCGGGCCGGGATGGGTGAGAATGGAGTCATGACGGAACCTGCGCTTGCACCGAGGAACGCATTCGTCGGCGTGCTCGTCGTCTGGGCGGTCGCCTTCGCAGCGTCGATCGCCATCGGCATCCTGGTCCCGGAGGAGTGGCGGGTGCCGTGGCTCCTCGTCGGCTTCGGCGGCGTCGTGCTCCTGTCCTTCGCCGTGCAGCTCTGGTACGGACGCACGCAGGGATACATCCTCCGGGTCGCCGGCGGTGCACTCGGAGCGCTCCTCGTGATGGGTGTGATCTCGGTCGGGTTCGGCCTCGCCGCCCTCGTCTCCTGATCGAGAGACAGCGGCGCGCGCGGAGGGTAGTGTGGAGGACATGGACCTCATGGCGCTCGAACTCTTCTACATCGGCCTCCTCGGCCTGGCGAGCCTCGCGATCGTGTTCGTCTCGGTCGTCGTGCTGCGCAACCTCTTCCGCGGCCAGCGCTGAGCGCGATGCTCGAGCTGCCCACCGACCTCCCCGCAGATCTCGCGCCGCTCGCCTGGCTGATCGGCGTCTGGGAGGGTACCGGCGTCATCGACTATCCGGTCGGTGACGAGCGGCTGCACGGCGAGTTCACGCATCGTGTGAGTTTCAGCCACGACGGCGGCCCCTTCCTCAACTACGCCGCGACCGCCACCTTCACCGGCGACGGCCACGCGGTGTCCGTCCCCCTCGTCGCGGAGTCGGGGTTCTGGCGCCTCAGCCGTCCGGCCACCGACGCGGATGCCGGCCCCGGTCTGCTTCCGCCGCTTGGCGGCGCCTCAGCGCGAGACGTCGACGACGTGGAGGCGCTGCGCGCGGCATCCGGCGGCTTCCCCCTCGAGGTCTCGATCGCGCACGCCGACGGGATGCTGGAGCTGTACCTGGGCGAGATCAACGGCCCGCGCATCGACATCGGTACGGATGCCGTGGTCCGCGCGGCGGGAGCCAAGGACTACGCCGGCGCCTCGCGCATGTACGGCCTGGTCGACGGGCACTTGCTCTGGGCCTGGGACATCGCGGCGCTCGGCACGCCGCTGCGTTCGCACGCCTCCGCGCGACTGGCGAGGGTCTGACATGGCCGGGTTCGCCGACATCGCGGGTGCGGTCGCGGGTGACGCGGGGATCGCGCACTTCGGCGACGCCTTCCGCGAGCAGCGCCGTCTCGCCGCCGGCGATGCGATCGCCCCGCTCGACGACCGCACGGTGATCGAGGTCGCCGGACCCGAGCGTCTCAGCTGGCTCGACTCGATCACCTCGCAGGCGCTCGGCCGACTGGCCCCCGGCGAGAGCACCGAGCTTCTCGTCCTCGATCCGCAGGGGCGCGTGGAGCATGCGGCGGGGGTCGTCGACGACGGCGCGTCGACGTGGCTCATCGCCGACGCCGGAGACGCCGACGCACTCGCGACCTGGCTGCAGCGCATGAAGTTCCGCACTCAGGCGACGGTCGACGTGCGGCCGGATCTCGCCCTGCTCGGGGTCATCGACGGCGGTGCCGCCGCCCGGCGCATCCTCGCTGTCGCGGCCCGTCCCGCCGGCGTCCCGCTGCTGTGGGTCGATCCGTGGCAGTCCGTGAGCGCGGGCGGGCACCAGTACTCCGAAGTCCCCAGCCACCCGGGTGCGGACCTGGCCTGGCGGGTCGCGATCGTGACACGAGAGGATGCCGAGGCGCTCGCCGCCTCCCTGCAGCCGGAAGAGCTCGCGGGACTGCTCGCCGCCGAGGCGCTGCGCATCGCCGCCTGGCGACCGCGCTGGTCGGCGGAGGTCGACGAGCGCTCGCTGCCGCACGAATCCGACTGGCTGCGCACCGCCGTGCACCTCAACAAGGGCTGCTACCGCGGTCAGGAGACCGTGGCGAAGGTGCACAACCTCGGCCACCCGCCGCGCCGACTCGCTGCCCTGCACCTCGACGGCAGCGACGCCGTGCTGCCTGCCCCGGGCGATCCCGTCTTCGTTGGAGATGACGAGGTCGGGCACATCACCTCCGTCGCGCGCCACCACGAGGACGGCCCGATCGCCCTCGCGATCCTCTCCCGCCGCGCTCCCGTCGGCGACCTCGTCGTGCGCGCAGAGGGCGGCGACATCGCCGCCGCGCAGCAGGTCATCGTTCCCGCGGATGCCGGCGCGACCGCCGACATCCCGCGCCTGACGCGTCTGTCGCGGCGCCCCAGCGCCCCGGATCCGCGCAGCGCCGTCTGAGGCGTTCCGTCCCACCGCGCTCGCTCGACGATCGGGCATTCGCCGGGACCCGTTGCGCGGGTCGTCGAGCGAGGAGCGCAGCGACGAGACGAGACGCGGTGGAATCAGTCGGACGGCGCGACCGCGGCCCACGGGACCGTGAGCTCGCCGAGCCGCCATCGCGATCGCCCGCCCTCGACCGGCCAGCCCTGGGCACGCAGCGCGGCCACGGCGGCGAGGAACCGCTGCGTCGCGCCGAAGGTCGAGAGGGCGGCCGCGCGATCCCATTCGCGGTCGAGGTCGAGGAGCAGGGCGTGCACGCGTTCGCCGGGGACGTTCCGGTGGATGAGCGCCTTCGGCAGCCGCTCCGCCACGATGCCCGGGTGCTCGAGTTCCGACAGCCGCAGCGAGATCGTGAACCGGAGCGGCGTGCCGGTCGCATCGACGTCGACCCAGCTCGCGACCCGTCCGATCTCGTCGCACGTGCCCTCGACGAGCAACCCGGAGGGTGCGAGGCGGGATGCCATCGCGCGCCACGCATCGGCGACGTCGGTCTCGTCGTACTGCCGCAGCACGTTCATGGCGCGGATGACGGATGCCGTGCGACCGGCGCGCAGCGGCACCTCGAACCCACCGCGGCCGAACGACACCCCGAGGTCGGCGGGGAAGGGCGTGCGGCCTGCGCGTACCTCGGCGAGCTGCGCGTCGGCGGTCGCGACGCGCACCGGGTCGAGTTCGAGGCCGCGCACCTCGGCATCCGGTCGCACGCGCCGCAGGCGCAGCGCGAGCTCGAACGCCGTGACTCCGCTCGCGCCATAGCCGAGGTCGACCACCAGCGGATCGGTGGCCCGTCGGAAGGCGGCGCTCGCGGCGATCCAGCGGTCCACGCGCCGTAGGCGGTTGGTCCCGGTGGTGCCCCGGGTGGGCCTGCCGAGGGGAGAGGACGCCATGCCCCCATCCTCCCAGCCCCGGGAAGGGCATTCGACGCCCGCCGTCATCGCGGAGTCCTGCGCCGATAAACTGGCGGCATGACTGCGACGCGTACCCTGATCCTGCTCCGCCACGGCCGGAGCGAGTGGAACGAACTGAACCTCTTCACCGGGTGGGTGGACGTCCGCCTCAACGAGCAGGGCCGCGAGGAAGCCCGTCGTGGCGGCGAGCTGCTGGCCGAGTCCGGGATCCTCCCCGACGTGCTGCACACCTCGCTGTTGAGTCGCGCGATCCAGACCGCGAACATCGCGCTCGACGCCGCCGACCGGCTGTGGATCCCGGTGACCCGCTCCTGGCGTCTCAACGAGCGTCACTACGGCGCCCTGCAGGGCAAGGACAAGGCGCAGACGCTCGAGGAGTTCGGCCCAGAGCAGTTCCAGCTGTGGCGCCGTTCGTTCGACGTGCCGCCGCCCGTGCTCGACGACGACAGCGAGTTCAGCCAGGTGAACGACCCCCGCTACGCCGGCATCGACGGCGAGGTGCCCCGCACCGAGTCGCTCAAGCTCGTGATCGACCGCCTGCTGCCCTACTGGGAGAGCGCGATCGTCCCCGACCTCGAGGCCGGCAAGACGGTGCTCGTCACGGCGCACGGCAACTCGCTGCGCGGTCTCGTGAAGCACCTCGAGGGCATCAGCGACGCCGACATCGCGGAGCTCAACATCCCCACCGGCATCCCGCTGGTCTACGAGCTCGACGAGAACAACGTGCCCACCGGCCCTGGCCGATACCTCGACCCCGAGGCCGCAGCCGCCGGTGCGGCCGCGGTCGCCGCGCAGGGCAAGAAGTAACCGCGCACGCGGGACGACGAAGGGGGCGGATGCTGCGACAGCATCCGCCCCCTTCGTCATGCCGGGTCAGGCGTGCCCGAGCTGCTCCTGCTGCTCGACGGCGAAGGCGATGTCCTCCTCCTGCACCTGCCAGTCGCCGGTCGCGAGGTACACGACCTTCTTGGCGACCGCCACGGCGTGGTCGGCGAAACGCTCGTGGTAGCGGCTGGCGAGCGTGGCGTCGACGGTGGCGGTGGCCTCGCCCTTCCAGTTGTCGCTGAGCACCTTCTCGAAGACGCTGGCGTGCAGCTCGTCGATGTCGTCGTCGGTGTTGCGGATCGTGTCGGCGAGACGGAGATCCTGCGTGCGCAGCAGCTCGGTGAGCGTGCGCGAGATCTCGACGTCGAGCTCGCCCATCTTCGTGAACGTACCCTTCAGGCCGCGCGGGATGGCGCGCTCGGGGAAGCGGAGGCGTGCGAGCTGGGCGATGTGCTCTGACATGTCGCCCATCCGCTCGAGCGACGCGCTCACGCGCAGCGCGAAGACGACGATGCGCAGGTCGCGGGCGACCGGCTGCTGACGGGCGAGGATCTCGATGGCCTGCTCGTCGAGCGCGACCGCCAGCTCGTCGATCTTGGCGTCGTCGGCGATCACCTCCTCGGCGAGGGCGACGTCGCTCGTGGCGAACGCGCGGGTGGCCTTGTCGATCGAGACCGTGACGAGGTCGGCGATCTCCACGAGGCGGGACTGCAGGTCCTCGAGGGACTGGTGGAAGACTTCGCGCATGGGAGGCGCAACCTTTCATTCGGGTCTCGGCTGAGGTGCCAGCGCGAGACGGCTGGGTCGTTCGCGCGTGAGAGAGGACCGCGCTCCCGCACAGGCCCGAAGCGATTGTCTGCCCCGAAGGTTAACGAACGGTGCCCAGCACGTGAATAGTAGTTCTCGTGTCGGCTGAGGGGCGGGCGAACCCGCCGATCGGCAGGTGAACGCACTCTACGCTGGTGACATGACCCTGCCGCAGATCGCGCTGTTCGCGCTGTTCGTCGGTGTCGCGATGGGCGTCGGGCTCTCGCTGGTCGTCGCGTGGGCGTACCGCACGAGGGCGCGGATCGAGAGCGAGACGTCGCTCGTCGTCCCCGACGGCGTCACCGCGGTGCTGGGCAGCATGGACGACGCGGCCTGCGTCGTCGACACCTCGGGATTCGTCCTCGCGGCCTCGAAGCCCGCCGCGCGCTTCGGCATCGAGGTCGGGGCGCCCCTGGAGAACCCGGAGCTCAGACAGCTCGTGCGCAGCGTGCGTGCGGACGGGGCGCCGGCCACCGAGTCGTTGAGGCTCACGCGGGGAGGGCTCAGCCTCGACCCGCGACTCGTCTCGGCGCGCGCCAGCGCGATCAGTCCACGCATGTCGCTGCTCGTGATCCGCGACGTCACGGAGCAGGAGCGCCTCGACCAGATGCGCCGCGACTTCGTCGCGAACACGAGCCACGAGCTGAAGACCCCGGTCGGTGCGGTCACGCTCCTCGCCGAGGCGATCGAGTCGGCGTCGGACGACCCCGCCCAGGTGCGGCACTTCGCCAGCCGGATCTCCGCAGAGGCGGCACGGCTGGGCCAGCTCACCGGGCGCATCATGAGCCTGTCCCGCCTCCAGGCCGACGACGCCCTCTCCGATGCGCGGTCGGTGTCGATCGACGAGGTGCTGGCGTCGGCGATCGAGGCGCACGTCGTGCAGGCCGACTCGGGCGGTGTCGAGATCGCGCGCGGCGGCGACCGGGGCGTGTGGGTGCGCGGCGACTCGCAGATCCTCATCGAGGCCTTCGGCAACCTCATCGCCAACGCCGTGGCCTACTCGCCGCGGGGATCGCGCGTCGGCGTGGGGGTGAAGGCCGACGGCGAGGTCGTCGAGGTCGCCGTGTCCGACCAGGGCATCGGCATCGCGGAGGCCGACCGCGAGCGCATCTTCGAGCGCTTCTACCGCGCGGACGAGGCGCGGTCGCGCCGCACGGGCGGCACGGGCCTCGGGCTGTCGATCGTCAAGCACGCGACGCAGCGGCACGGCGGCGAGGTGCTGCTGTGGTCGAGGCCCGGACGGGGATCGACCTTCACCATCCGGCTTCCCATGATCGACGCCCCCTCGGGGCTGGACCAGGGCAAGAAGAGCAAGAAGAAGCGCGAGCGCAAGGCCGCGAAGGCCGCAGCACGTGTCCGAAACGGAGAGAACGAATGACCCGCATCCTTCTCGTCGAAGACGAACCCGACCTCGCCGACCCGCTCGCGTACCTGCTGCGCCGTGAGGGCTACGAGGTGGAGATCGCCGAAGACGGCCCAGGCGCCCTCACGGCGTTCCGCGAGCGCGGCGCCGACGTCGTGCTGCTCGACCTCATGCTTCCCGGGATGCCGGGCACCGAGGTGTGTCGGCAGATCCGCTCGACCTCGGCGGTGCCGATCATCATGCTCACGGCCAAGGATTCCGAGGTCGACATCGTGGTGGGGCTCGAGCTCGGCGCCGACGACTACATCACGAAGCCGTACTCGTCGCGCGAGCTGCTCGCCCGCATGCGTGCGGTGCTGCGCCGCGTCGTGCAGGCCGAGAGCGAGCTCGACGAGCGCGTGCTTGAGGGCGGGCGCGTGAGTCTCGACATCGATCGGCACACCGTCTCGGTCGCCGGCCAGCAGATCAACATGCCGCTCAAGGAGTTCGAGCTGCTCGAGGTGCTGATGCGCAACTCCGGCCGGGTGCTGACCCGCGGGCAGCTCATCGACCGCGTGTGGGGCAGTGACTACTTCGGCGACACCAAGACGCTCGACGTGCACATCAAGCGCATCCGCTCCCGCATCGAGGAGAACCCGGGCGAGCCCGTCATGCTCGTCACCGTGCGCGGTCTCGGCTATCGCTTCGAGGGCTGACGCCGGGAACGCGAGAGGCCGGCACCCCGCGGGGTGCTGGCCTCTCGGACGTTCGCGATCGACTCACTCCTCGGGAGCCGGCGCCGCGGTGTCGCTCGGTGTGGGGGTCGGCGTCGGCGTGCTCTCGGCCGCGTCTGGCACGAGGTCGGCGTAGTAGGGGAGCTTGCCGTCGAGGACGGGCACCTGGGTCTTCGTGCCGGCGCCGTCTCCGGACTGGAAGTGCATCTCGATGGTCGCGCCCGGCTTGGTGTCGAGGCCGACGATGCGCAGCGGATCCTCGTCCTTCGTGCCGAAGCTGATCGTCTTGCCCGCGGGCACGGTCACCGTGAGCGGGTCGATGCCGGCGATCGTGATCGTGAGCGTCGCCTTGTCGGAGGTCGGGTTGACGACGGCTCCGATGAAGTTGCCCACCGTTCCCTCGTCGTTGGCCACGATGAACGCGTTGCGCACGTCGAGCGGGCCGTCGGTGTCGGAGACGTTCACGCCGTCGGAGGCGGAGTACTGGATCTCCGTCGACTGCGGCGTGATGAAGGTGCAGCCCGTGGCGCCGAGCAGAACGAGGGCGCTGATGGCGGCAGACGCAACAAGGCGCGATTTCACGGGTCCTCCTGAGGTCCGACGGGATATCCGCATCCATTCTATGCGTATGCGGGGAGGCCCCCGTGGACCAGGAGGCGCGAACCTTAGCGCATATCCCCTGTGGTATCCTTGAGGTTGCCGAAAGGACACGTTTTTATGCTTTTTGAGGTTGGCGAGACCGTCGTCTATCCGCACCATGGCGCTGCGACCATCATCGAGGTCAAGGAGCGCATCATCAAGGGCGAGACGAAGAAGTACCTGAAGCTCAACGTCACCCAGGGGGACCTCATCATCGAGGTGCCCGCTGAGAACGTCGATCTCGTGGGAGTTCGCGATGTGATCGGCAAGGAGGGTCTCGACCATGTCTTCGAGGTCCTGCGCGCGCCGTTCACGGAGGAGCCGACCAACTGGTCGCGCCGCTACAAGGCGAACCTCGAGAAGCTCGCTTCGGGTGATGTCATCAAGGTGAGCGAGGTCGTGCGCGACCTGTGGCGCCGCGATCAGGATCGCGGCCTGTCGGCCGGAGAGAAGCGGATGCTGGCGAAGGCCAGGCAGATCCTCATCTCCGAGCTCGCACTGGCCGAGAAGATCGACGAGGACAAGGCGGGCGCACTGCTCGACGAGGTCCTCGCCTCCTGAGTGCTTCTTCGACGGAAGGCGGATGCTTCGGCATCCGCCTTCCGTCGTTCGGCGCCGGTAACGTGAAGGGCGTGACCCTGATACCTGTCCCGGACACCGCGATCATCGTCGTGGCAGCCGGCTCCGGCACCCGCCTCGACGGCGGGGCTCCCAAGGCGTTCGTCGGGATCGACGCGCACTCGATCCTGCGCCACGCGCTCGACGGCGTCTTCGCCGCAGCCCCGGCCCAGATCGTGGTCGTCGCACCAGCGGGATTCGAGGGGGACGCCGAGACCGAGTTGCGCGAGGCCGCAGGAGACCGCTCCGACCTCGGCCGCGTCGTCACGGGAGGCGACACCCGTCAGCAGTCCGTCGCCGCCGGACTCGCGGCGCTGTGGGGCGACGTGCGCACCGTGCTCGTCCACGACGCGGCCCGCGCCCTGACTCCGCCCGAGGTCATCGACGCGGTGCGGGGCGCCGTCGACGCCGAGACCGGCATCCTGCCGACGCTCCCGGTCGTCGACACCCTCAAGCGGGTGGACGGGGATGCCGTGGTCGGGCCCATCGATCGCTCCGAGCTCGCCGCGGCGCAGACGCCGCAGGGCTTCCCGCGCGCGCTCCTCGAACGCGCCTACGAGCGGGCGTTCGCCGACGGCATCGAGTACACCGACGATGCCGCTCTCTTCGCCGCGGCCGGCCACGGGGTACGGCACATCACCGGATCGGCGCGGGGGTTCAAGATCACCACACCGGCAGACCTGGAGCGGGCCAGACATCTGCTCGCCGAGTCCGCACCGTCGGCGACGGAGCTCGACGCGCAGCGCCCCGTCGCGACCCGTGTCGGCATCGGCACCGACGTCCATGCGTTCGGGGGCGAGGGGGATCTCTGGCTCGCCGGACTCGAGTGGCAGGGCGAGCAGCCGCTGTCAGGGCACAGCGACGGCGACGCCGTGGCGCACGCCATCGTCGATGCGCTCCTCGGGGCCGCCGGGCTCGGCGACATCGGAGAGCACTTCGGCACGGCGCATCCCGAGTACGCCGGTGCGCACGCCGCGGTCTTCCTCGCGCGGACGCGCGAACTGCTCGCCGACGCCGGCTTCGAGATCGGCAACGTCTCGGCGCAGTTCCAGGGAAACCGGCCGCGTTTCAGCGCACGCCGCGTCGAGGCCGAACGGGTGCTCTCGGCCGCTCTCGGCGGTGCTCCCGTGTCGATCACGGCCACGACCACCGACGGCCTCGGGTTCACGGGACGCGGCGAGGGCATCTCGGTCACGGCGATCGCCCTGATCCACAGCAACGGCCGTCGTGCCGGGAAGGAGTCATGATGAAGGTCCTCATCATCGGAGCCCACGGATCCGTCGGCCGCACGGCCGTCGCCGCGCTCGAAGGCCACGACGTGATCGAGGCGTCTCGCAGCGGCGACCATCCCGTCGACGCCACCGACCCGGCATCCATCGAGCGCCTGTTCGCGGAGGTGGGAGAGGTGGATGCCGTGATCGTCGCGCTCGGAAGCGTCGCCTTCCGCCCGCTCGCCGACCTGAGCAGGGACGACTACGAGTCGGCGTTCCGCAGCAAGGTGCTCGCACAGCTCGACGTCGTGCGGATCGGCACGCCTTTCGTGCGTGACGGAGGGTCGTTCACGCTGACGTCGGGCGTCCTCGCCCGCGAGCCCATCGCGACCGGCGCGGCCGCGTCGCTCGTCAACGGTGCTCTCGAGTCCTTCGTGATCGCCGCCGCGACCGAGCTGCCGCGCGGGATCCGCATCAACGCCGTGAGTCCCTCGGTGCTGGAGGACGCTCCGTCGTACCACTCGTCGTTCCCGGGATTCGTCCCCGTCTCGTCGCATCGGGTCGGGCAGGCCTTCGCGAAGAGCGTGCTCGGGGTGCAGACCGGGCGGGTGCTCGCCGTCGACTGAGCTCGCCTGACGGACTCCCGGGTTCGCGATCACCCCGCCCGGTAGGCTTGACCGGTGACTCTGCGCCTCTACGACACCCGCGAACAGCGGCTGCGTGACTTCGTGCCTCTCGATCGCGAGAACATCACGATGTACGTGTGCGGACCCACCGTGCAGTCGGGACCCCACATCGGGCACGTCCGTGCCGCTCTGAGCTTCGATCTGCTGCGTCGCTGGCTCGAGCTCCGACACGGCCGCGTCACGTTCGTGCGCAACGTCACCGACATCGACGACAAGGTGCTCGCGAACGCGACCGATGCCGAGCCCTGGTGGGCGCTGGCGTACCGGATGGAGCAGGAGTTCAGCCGCGCGTATTCGGCGATCGGCATCCTGCCGCCCACCTACGAGCCGCGCGCCACGGCATCCGTCCCGCAGATGCAGGAGCTCATCGCGACGCTCATCGAGCGCGGTCACGCGTACCCGGCTCCGGACGGGTCCGGCGACGTCTACTTCGACGTGCACTCCTGGCCGACCTACGGCGCGCTCACGAACCAGTCGGTCGACGCGATGGAGGCCGCGGGGGACGCGGACCCCCGGGGCAAGCGAGCCCCGCAGGACTTCGCGCTGTGGAAGGGCGCCAAGCCGGACGAGCCGCGGGATGCCGTGTGGCGGTCGCCCTGGGGTGCCGGCCGACCCGGCTGGCACATCGAGTGCTCGGCCATGTCGCGTCGCTATCTCGGCGACTCCTTCGACATCCACGGCGGGGGACTGGACCTCCGGTTCCCGCACCACGAGAACGAGCTCGCCCAGTCGACCGCGGCCGGCCTCGGCTTCGCCAACTACTGGGTGCACAACGGTCTCGTGACCGTCGGCGGTCAGAAGATGTCGAAGTCGCTCGGTAACTTCACCCTCGCGGCCGACGTTCTTCGGGAGCACGACCCGCTCGTCGTCCGTTACGCGCTCGCCGCGGCCCACTACCGATCGAGCCTCGACCTCTCCGAGTCGTCGTGGAGCGAGGCGGAGGCCGCTCTCGGCCGGATCGGCGGCTTCCTGCAGCGCGTCGGCCGCGTCGCCGGCGGCGGCATCGGATTCATGGCGGCGCAGAGCATCCCCGCGGCCTTCGCGGAGGCGATGGACGACGACCTCGGCGTCCCGCAG
Organism: Microbacterium sp. LS_15; assembly: GCF_041954735.1. NCBI lineage: Bacteria > Bacillati > Actinomycetota > Actinomycetes > Micrococcales > Microbacteriaceae > Microbacterium > Microbacterium sp. LS_15. Next base: position 238,951 of record NZ_JAVAYD010000003.1, read on the forward strand.
GCGCTCGCGGTGCTGCACGAGACCGTGCGGTCCGGCAACACCGCGCTCGACTCCGGAGACACGGATGCCGCGCTCGGCGCCGCTCGCGAGGTGCTCGCGATGACCTCGGTGCTGGGGCTCGTGCCGTCGTCGGCGTCGACGGCCTCCACGGCGCACGCGACAGCGCTCGACGCACTCGTGCAGGAGATGATCACGCAGCGCGCGCAAGCGCGCGCTGACAAGGACTGGGCGGCGGCGGATCGCATCCGTGACGCGATCGCCGCCGCAGGAATCACGCTGGAGGACACTCCGGCCGGAACTCATTGGAGTATCGATGGCTAAGCCAGGCAACCCCTCAGCGGGCAAGGGAAAGAAGAAGGGCCCCACCAAGGGCTCCGGCGGCAAGGGGCGTAGCTCGCTCGAAGGACGCGGACCGACGCCGAAGGCGGAGGACCGCGCGTGGCACCCGGCGGGCAAGCGCAAGGCAGCGGCGGAGCGCTACGCCGCCGCCGGGGGACGGGGCAAGCCCGGCGGGCGTCAGGCGTCCGGCGGAAACCCGAACCGTTCATCGCGCGTCAAGGACAACACGACCGACACCGAGACGGTCACCGGCCGTAACTCCGTGCTCGAGGCGCTGCGTGCCCGGATCCCCGCGACGGCGTTCTACATCGCGCAGCGCGTCGAGATGGACGACCGCGTCAAGGAGATGCTGTCGATCGCCACGAACCGCGGCATCCCGGTGCTCGAGGTCACGCGCCAGGAGCTGGACCGCATGGCCGGGTTCGACGGCGTGCACCAGGGCGTCGCGATCAAGGTCCCGCCGTACGAGTACGCGCACCCGCAGGACCTCCTGGAGCAGGTCATCGACAAGGGCGAGGTCCCGCTCTTCGTGGCGCTCGACGGCATCACCGACCCGCGCAACCTCGGAGCGATCATCCGCTCCACCGGCGCTTTCGGCGGTCACGGCATCATCCTGCCGCAGCGCCGCTCGGCCGGCGTGAACTCGGCGGCCTGGAAGACGAGCGCCGGCGCGGCCGCGCGCGTGCCCGTCGCGCTCGCGTCGAACCTCACCACGCAGCTCAAGGAGTTCAAGAAGCAAGGCGTGTTCGTGCTCGGACTCGACGGCGACGGCGACGTGCTGCTCCCCGACCTGCAGCTCGCCGACCGTCCGGTCGTGATCGTCACGGGGTCCGAGGGCAAGGGGCTGTCGCGCCTCGTCGCCGAGACCTGCGACCAGATCGTGTCGATCCCGATCTCGGCGGTGACCGAGTCCCTCAACGCCGGCATCGCGACGTCCGTCGCGCTCTACCAGGTCTCCACCATCCGCAACGCCAAATAGGGAGAGTCACCATGGCCCGCATCGTCGTCCTCGGAGGAACCGGCTACGCCGGCGCGCACATCGTGACCGAGGCGGTGAGCCGCGGTCACGAGGTCATCGCGATCTCCCGCTCCGAGCCCGCCGCCCCGGTCGAGGGCGTGTCGTACGTGCAGGGGTCGGCGCTCGACCCCGCTTCTCTCGCCAACGCCTTCGACGGCGCGGATGCCGTGGTCTCGGCGCTCTCGCCGCGCGGGGACATGACCGACCGGGTGCTGGAGGCCCTGCGCAACGTCATCGCGGAGCTCGCCGACACCTCGACCCGCCTCGGGGTCGTCGGCGGCGCTGGTGGCAGCCTCGTCGCTCCGGATGGCCCGCGGCTCTTCGACCTGGACTTCCCCGAGGAGTACAGGCACGAGGCACAGGTCGGCATCGATTCGCTCGCGCTGCTGGAGCAGTCGGATGCCGATCTCGACTGGTTCTTCATCCACCCGGCCGAGGTCTTCGGGCCCTGGGCGGAGGGCGAGCGCACCGGCCGCTACCGCGACGGGGGAGACGTGCTGGTGCGCGACGCCGAGGGGCAGTCGTTCATCTCCGGCGCGGACTTCGCGGTCGCGGTCGTCGACGAGATCGAACAGGGCAACCACCACCGCGAGCGGTTCACGGTCGGCTACTGACCCCCGTCAGACCAGGTCGCGCCAGTCGATCTCGTCGTCGACCGCGACCGCCGTCGACCCCGTCACGACCGGCAGGCTCATGGTCTCGGTCGGCGGGCCCATGATCGTGGCCTCGTCGCGGCGGTGACGGAGCACCTCGTTGATGTAGCTCGTGAGCACCTCGGCGAGCGGGACGGAGCGGCCCTGCGCCTGAGACAGGTACCAGCGGTGCTCGAGCACCTGGTGGAAGACCTCGGCTGGCTCGAGCTTGGCACGCAGCTCGTAGGGGATCGCCCGCACGACGGGTTCGAACACCCGGGTGAGCCATTCGTGGGCGTACATCTCCTCGTCCGACCACTGCTTGGTCGAGCGGGCGCGGAACTCGTCGAGGTCGTTCAGCAGCCGTCTGGCCTGGTTCTCCTCGACGTCGAGCCCCGTGAGGCGGATCAGTCGTCGCTGGTGGTGCCCCGCATCCACGACCTTCGGCTGGATCTCCACGACGGTGCCGTCGGAGGTCGTCGACATCGACATCTCGTCGATGTCGAAACCGAGCGCGTTGAGCCGCTCGACGCGCTCGGTGATGCGCCAGGTCTCTGCCGCGGAGAACGATTCCTGAGCGGTCAGCTCGGCCCACAGCGAGCGGTACGACGACACGATGCCGTCGGCGATGGCGACGGCATCCACTCCGCGTTCGAGCCGGCCGCCGGCCGCGAGGTCCATGATCTCGCCGGCGATGTTCGTGCGGGCGAGGTCGAGGTCGTAGGCGCGCTGCCCGTCGGTGAGCCCCTCCTCGTGCAGCTCGCCGGTCTCGGCGTCGACGAGGTAGGCGGCGAACGCCCCGGCGTCCCGGCGGAACAGGGTGTTCGACAGCGAGACGTCGCCCCAGTAGAAGCCGACGTTGTGCAGGCGCACGAGCAGCACAGCCAGGGCGTCGACGAGGCGGTTCGCGGTGTCGGGGCGGAGCACCCGCGTGAACAGCGCACGGTACGGCATGGAGAAGCGCAGGTGCGAGGTGACCAGTGCCGCCGGGAGCGGTTCACCCGAGGCGTCGCTGCGACCGGCTATCGCCGCGACGCGGCTCACGCAGGGCACGTCGAGGCGGGCGAGGTTGCCGAGCATCTCGTACTCGCGGCGAGCCATCTCCTCGGTCGTCTCCTTGACCGCGACGACCTTGCCCGATAGGTCGGCGAAGCGCACGAGGTGACGCGAGAGCCCCTTCGGGAGGGAGACGATGTGCTCGGACGGCCAGGCGCCCAGCGGGGTCGACCAGGGCAGCGACAGCAGCCCGGGGTCGACCGAACTCGCGGTGATGCGCAGCGCCTGCGGCATGGCTCTCCTGTCGACGAGAGGGAGGTCGGGAAACAGAAGCGGCGCGGGCGACCGAAGTCTGCCCGCGCCGCGTCAGCGGTTCCGATCAGGCGGAGACGATCGGCTTGTCGTTCAGGCGGTCGCCCGACTCGAGGTCGAAGGCGTGCACGTGACCGGGGTTCGCGGCCAGGGTCACGGTCTCGCCCGCGTTCGGGTGGTTGCGGCCGTCGACGCGTGCGACGAGATCGGTGCGCTTACCGTTGATGTCGGTGTGGCCGTACAGGTAACCGTCGGCGCCGAGCTCCTCGACGAGGTCGACGACGACCGAGAGGCCCTTGCCGTCGGCCGGACCGACCGTGATGTCCTCGGGGCGCACACCCACGGTGACCTGCGAGCCGTTCGCACGGCCAACGGTGTCGCGGTCGAGCGGGACGGTCTCGGTGCCGAAGAGCACGCCGCCGTCGGCCAGGTCGGCCGAGAACAGGTTCATGGCGGGCGAGCCGATGAAGCCGGCGACGAACACGTTGTTCGGCTTCTCGTACAGGTCGCGCGGCGAGCCGACCTGCTGGAGCAGGCCGTCCTTGAGTACGGCGATGCGGTCGCCCATGGTCAGAGCCTCGGTCTGGTCGTGCGTGACGTAGACCGTGGTGACACCGAGGCGGCGCTGCAGCGACGCGATCTGCGTACGCGTCTGCACGCGCAGCTTGGCGTCGAGGTTCGACAGCGGCTCGTCCATGAGGAACACCTGCGGCTGACGCACGATGGCGCGACCCATGGCGACACGCTGACGCTGACCACCCGAGAGGGCCTTCGGCTTGCGGGTCAGGTACTGCTCGAGGTCGAGGAGCTTCGCCGCCTCGAGGACGCGGGAGGCCCGCTCCTCCTTGCCGACACCGGCGATCTTGAGCGCGAAGCCCATGTTCTCGGCGACCGTCATGTGCGGGTACAGCGCGTAGTTCTGGAACACCATCGCGATGTCGCGGTCCTTCGGCGGCACGTCGGTGACGTCGCGGTCACCGATGAGGATGCGACCGGCGTTGACCTCTTCGAGGCCGGCGAGCATGCGGAGGGAGGTGGACTTACCGCAACCCGAGGGGCCGACCAGGACGAGGAACTCGCCGTCTCCGACTTCGAGGTTGAGCTTGTCGACGGCCGGGCGGGTGCCGCCCGGGTAGAGGCGGGTGGCCTCGTCGAAAGTCACAGATGCCATTGTGTTTCTCCTTCACCGGCAGGTACGTGCCGGACGATCCGTAGTGATAGAGCGGCGGTTCGACCCGCCGTGACCCCTCATCGGGTCGGGATCAGTATGTCAGAATCCAGAGCGTCTGGGTATTTCTCAGCCTGGCTGGTTAGCATCGATCTCGGCCGCGCATCCGCGGCGATCGCCTCCCGAACGGCGATCGGGGGCCACCCTGCCCCTCCCCGGACTGTCAAGAGGAACGATGTCGAGCGACGAGACGCCGAACGTCCCCACATCTCGCACTTCACGCGAGGTCGTGCGGGAGAAGGCACAGAAGGTGCACGCCCAGCAGTCGAGGGCGCGCGTCATGCGACGGATCATCATCGGCGCGATCGCCGTGGTCGCCGTCGGAGCAATCGGTACCGCGGTGACGCTCGCGGTGTCGGCGCAGATCTCGAAGCCGCAGCTTTCGCCCGGTGGCATGGACAACGACGGCATCCTCGTCTCCGACGTCAGTGCCACCGCGGTCGCCGACGAGGTCCCTGCGACGCCCAGCCCCGATGAGACGGATGCCGGTGCCGCGACGACTCCCGCTCCGCAGCCCACGACGTCGAGCTCGGTCGACATCCACGTCTACGTCGACTACCTGTCGCCCGATGCCGGCGAGTTCGAGCGTGCGAACGCGCGCCAGCTCGTGAACTGGATCACCGAGGGGGCAGCGACGGTCACGTACCACCCGGTGGCGCTCCTGACCGCGAGTTCCAACGGCACCAAGTACTCGCTGCGCGCAGCGGGTGCTGCGGCGTGCGTCGCCACGCACTCGCCTGCGCAGTTCTACGCGTTCAACCACGACCTCCTCGAGGACCAGCCCGAGGTCAACACCGACGGCTACTCCGACTCGGAGCTCGCTGACATCGCCGGCGCCGTGGGGTCGGACAAGATCAAGACGGTGCGCTCCTGCATCGAGGACCAGGACTACGTCACCTGGGCCAAGGAGGCCACGTCGCGTGCACTCGAGGGTCCGCTCGTCGGATCCGACGACCTCGTCCTCTCGTCGGCGCCCATGATCGTCGTGAACGGGGAGGCCTACGTCGGCGCCCTCGACGACCCGGTCGAGTTCTCGCAGTTCGTGCTGACTGTGTCGAACGACGCGTCGCAGGAGGCCGCGACGCCGTCGCCGACCCCGACGCCCACTCCGACCGCGACGCCGTAGTTCGTTCGCAGACGCCGCCCCTCGCTAAGCTGGGTGGCGTCCGCCGACTTGGCGCAATTGGTAGCGCACCGTACTTGTAATACGGGGGTTACGGGTTCGAGTCCCGTAGTCGGCTCTGTCCTTGGGCGATGTCTCCGCCGTCCGACTTTCGGTGTCACACGCGAAATACTCGGCGTGCGACTCCGGTTGTCTCGAGTATGACTCGCATCGGAAACAGTGACCTGACCGTCTTCCCGCTCTCGCTCGGCGGCAACGTGTTCGGCTGGACCGCCGACCGCGACACCTCGTTCGCCGTGCTCGACGCCTTCGTCGACGGGGGAGGGGATTTCGTCGACACCGCCGATTCGTACAGTGCCTGGGCGCCGGGCAACTCGGGCGGAGAGAGCGAGACGATCATCGGCGAGTGGCTCGCGTCGAGGAAGCCCGAAGGCATGGTCGTCGCGACCAAGGTCAGCCAGCACCCCGACTTCTCGGGCCTCGCCGGTGCGAATGTGCGCGCGGCCGCCGAGGCATCGCTGCGCCGCCTCGGCGTCGACGCGATCGACCTCTACTACGCGCACTTCGACGACGCCGACACCCCGCTCGACGAGACGGTCGAGGCCTTCGGCCGCCTCGTCGCCGACGGCCTCGTCCGGAACATCGCGGTCTCGAACTACTCCGCCGACCGCATCCGCGAATGGATCGACATCTCCGACCGGATCGGCGTCCCGCGTCCGGTCGCCGTGCAGCCGCACTACAACCTCGTGCATCGCAACGACGTCGAAGAGCAGATCATCCCGGTGGCCGAGGAGTTCGACCTCGGCCTCGTGCCGTACTACTCGCTCGCGAGCGGATTCCTCACCGGCAAGTACCGCTCCACGGATACCGCCGGCCAGTCGTCGCCCCGCGCCGGCGGCGCCGCGAAGTACGCGACCGATGCGGGGCTGCGCATCATCGACGCACTCGAGGAGATCGGTCACGCTCACGGCGCCTCGATCGCGGCGACCTCGCTGGCCTGGCTGCGCGCCCAGCCGACGGTCGTCGCGCCGATCGCCAGCGCGCGCACCGTCGAGCAGGTCCCCGACCTGCTGGCAGGCGGCCGTCTGGAGCTCACCGACGACGAGGTGGCTGTACTGAACCGCGTCTCGGAATGGACGCCCTCGGCGTCCTGACCGTCCTGCACCGAGACGCAGAAGCGCCGGCGTCTGCGGACGTGGGCGCTTCTGCGTCTCGGTGCCTCAGCTCGTCAGCGCTCCCCGGGGAGCGAATCGTCGCTCACGAGACCCAGCCGGTGCGCGAGGATCACGGCGTGGATGCGGTCTCGAGCCCCCAGTTTCGACAGCACGCGCCCGACATGGGTCTTCACGGTCGACTCGCTCACGTACAGCTCCTGGGCGATCTCGGCGTTCGTGAGGCCGCGCGCCATCTCCAGGAACACGTCGCGCTCCCGCTCGGTGAGCGCCGTCGTCGGATCGTCGCCGGGCGAGGGCGCGGGTGAGGCGTCCGGCGCGCCGTCGAGCTGCGGGGCCACGTGCTCGAGCAGCCTGCGCGTGACGCTCGGCGCCAGGGCCGCATCGCCCCGATGCACGGCGCGAACGGCTGCGATCATCTCCTGACGGTGCGCGTCCTTGAGCAGGAAACCGCTGGCACCGGCGCGGATGGCGCCGAACGCGTACTCGTCGAGGTCGAACGTCGTCAGCACCAGCACCCTGCTGTCCGGGTGCTCGCGCACGATCGCCTCGGTCGCCGCGATCCCGTCGAGGCCCGGCATGCGGATGTCCATGAGAACCAGGTCCGGATGCAGGGCCGCGGTCTGCGCGATCGCGGCATGCCCGTCTCCGGCCTCACCCACCACCACCATGTCGGCTTCCGCCTCGAGCACCATGCGGAAGCCGAGGCGGATGAGTTCCTGGTCGTCGACGAGCAGGATCGAGATCGGGTCGGTCATGACGGCTCCTCCGGGGCGAGTGCGACGGGGTCGGGGGTGTGGTCGACGGGCAGCTCGGCGCGCAGCCTCCATCGCCCCCCCGCGGCGGGTTCCGAGACGAAGGCGCCGTGCACATGTGCGGCTCGTTCGGCGAGGCCGCGGAGCCCGAAGCCCGAGGTGCCGGCCGCTCCGGTGGCGCCGTCGTTGAGGATCTCGACGATGACGCTCCCCGGGCTGTGGACGATGCGCGCGGCGATCGACGTCGCCGACGGCGCGTGACGCATGGCGTTGGTAACCCCCTCCTGCACGATGCGCCCCACCGCATGCGCGAGAGCGGGGGAGAGGACGGACGTGCCGGATTCCGTGAGTGTGACGGGGAAACCGGCGCGTTGCGCGGTCGCGACCGTCTCCCGCGGATCCACCGGTGCCACCGGCGCCAGAGGAGCGGTTGCCTCCGCATCGCGGAGCACACCCAGCATGGCCCGCATCTCGGTGAGGGCGTCGCGCGCAGTCGCGGCCACAGCGGAGGAGGCGGCAGCGGCCTGCTCCCGATCGGATGTGGCCGCAGCGCCCTCCGACAGGGCGACGATCACGGTGAGCGAGTGCGACACGATGTCGTGCATCTCCCGCGCGATGCGCGCCCGCTCGGAGGCGGCGGCGAGCTGCGCCTGCTGATCACGCTCGACGAGCAGCTGGCGGGAACGGTCGATCACGGCGGCGATGTACCGTTTGCGGCCGCCGACATTCACGCCGATGAGGGTGCCGATCAGGCCGAGCACGAGAACGGTGAGGGCGGTGTTGAGTCCGATCTGCAACGAGACGACGCCGGTGAGCACAAGAGGCGTCGCCAGCGTCACCAGCGAGGCCACGGCGATGCCGAGGCCCGTCCATGCCGCGCGCGACGAGCGGTAGACGGCGAGCGAGTAGCACGCGACGAACATCAGCGGCGTACCGGCCGGCTGGTCGGCGAAGAGGAGGAGCCCCTCGACACCGGCGGAGGCGACGAACGGGACGAGCGGCGCGATGCGTCGCCACAGCAGGGTGACGCAGGCGGCGATGATCGCGATCGGAGCCACGGCCGCGAACGCGAGGGAGACCGGGCCCTGAGCAGTGCGGTCGAAAGGTGACGCGGGGAGGAGGGAGAGGGCGAGGCAGAAGAGGGTGATCAGCACGTCGGCGACGACGGGATGCCGCGCCCAGAAGCGGCGGAGAACGCCGGGAGGACGCGGCAGCCGCAGCTCCTCCTCCTCGCGGAGGGAGCTGCGGCTGCGCGTGCTGGTCACCGGGGAACTCTACGCGGCCGTGCCATCACGCGTCCCGCGTGCGCAGCAGGAGCCAGGCGAGGAAGAGCCCGCCGAACGTCCAGGCGCCGAGGGCGAGGTATGCGACCGGGCCGTCGAGAGCGGCGCCCTCGGGGAGGATCGCGCTCTGTGCCGCAGCGACCGGCAGGTACTCGGATGCGTCGACGACCCACGCCCACGACTCGCCCGCCATGAGGAAAAAGGTCGCGACGATCGGGAGGACGAACAGGAGTCCCACCGTCGCCGCGATCGCGCCGGCGCCCGAGCGGAGGAGGAAACCGAAGGCGACGCCGATGAGTGCGAAGACGGCCATCGCCAGCGACGCGACCAGGATCGGCAGGATCGACGCGGCGGGATCGCTCCAGTCGATGCTCTGATCACGTGCGCTCACGATCAGCGACACCGCCCCGGCAGCGACCGAGAAGACGATCAGCGAGCAGACGAACAGGAACAGGGCGACGACGAGGGCCTTCGCGAGCAGCGCCGACCCGCGGCGGGGGTTGGCGGTGAGTGTCGAACGGATCATGCCGGTGGAGTACTCGCCGGTCACGGAGATCGCGCCGAGGATGCCTGCGAGGAGCATGGAGAACTGGATCGGCATCACGACCGCCTGGATGGGTGCGAAGCCCGGGGCGTTCATCGCCTGAGCGATGAGAGCGGCGATGCCCACCGTGAGGACGGCCGTGATCGCGATCGACCACCACGTGGAGCGGAGGGTGGTGAGCTTGATCCACTCGCCACGCACCTCGCGGAGGAACGAGAGACGGTGGCCCGTATCGACGCGCTGACGCGTGAGGGCGGAAGCCTGAGCGGTCATGAGATCTCCTTGGTCCGGTACTCGACCGCGTCGCCGGTCAAGGCGAGGTAGGCGTCTTCGAGCGACCCGGTGGTCGGTGTGAGTTCGTGGAGAGGGATCCCGCGGTCGGCGGCGAGATCGCCGATGCGCGAGGCAGGCAGGCCGACGACGTCGAGGAGATCGGGTGCGGTGCTGACGATCTCGACATCGGGGCCCCCGACGGCCGCGGCGAGATCGGCGGCGCGCGGCGTGCGCACCCGCACCGTGTTGCGCGTCCAGGCGCGGACGAGCTCGTCGAGAGGAGCATCGGCGAGCACCTGACCGCGGCCCATCACGATCACATGATCGGCCGTCTGTGCCATCTCGCTCATGAGGTGGCTGGAGAGCAGCACCGTGCGTCCCTCCGAGGCGGCGTGCCGCACGAACTGACGCACCCAGCGCACGCCCTCGGGGTCGAGTCCGTTGACCGGCTCATCCAGGATCAGCGTGTGCGGGTCGCCGAGCAGCGCTGACGCGATGCCGAGGCGCTGGCCCATGCCGAGCGAGAACTTCCCCGCGCGCTTGCGGGCGACCGAACCGATGCCCGCGAGCTCGATGACCTCGTCCACGCGAGAGGCGGGGATGCCGTGGGTCGCCGCCATGGCTCGGAGGTGATTGCGGGCGGTGCGGCCCGTGTGCACGGCCTTCGCGTCGAGCAGCACGCCGACCTCGGTCAGGGGGGCGCGCAGCTTGCGGTATTCCTGTCCGGCCACCGTCGCGGTGCCCGAGGTCGGGCGGTCGAGGCCCACGATGAGGCGCATGGTCGTGGACTTGCCCGCGCCGTTGGGGCCGAGGAATCCGGTGACGGTGCCCGGCTTGACCGTGAACGACACGTCCTGGACGGCTGTCTTGTCTCCGAACCTCTTCGTGAGGCCCTCTGCTGTGATCATGCCTCCGACGCTACGGCCGGCGGTCGCTCGGTCGCGTCCTCCCGTGGTACCGAAAGCGGGATCGCCGTCCGCCGACCTGTGGCACCGGAGGACGATACCGCGACAGTCGGCGGGATGAGGCGATCAGTCGCGTGGACGGGCCGTCACGCGGGCGGCGACCTCGTCGGACGCGGCGATCGCCTCGTCGATGATCTCTCTCGTCGGCTCGGCCATCAGCCAGTCGTGGCTCAGCGATGCGGGGATGAGGAGCGGCATCCGATCGTGGATGTCGGCGAGACCGTCCGGCGCAGGACGCATGACGATCGAGTAGCAGGTGAACCACGTGCCGTCCCCGGTGCGGCCGCGTTGCGTCACCGCCGCCATGCCGAACAGTGCGCCGTCGTCGACGAGGAACTCGTGCCACACGCGCTCGGGCTTCTTCATCTCGTACCAGCTCGTGGCCGGGACCAGAGCACGGGTCTTCAGACCGCCGGGGCGGTCCTGCAAGCGCTCGGACCTCGTGTTGATCGACGGGAACTTCGAGGGCTCCCCGCCGACGAGGAATCCCCACCATGCGGGCTCGAGGATCGGTGCCGCGTCGGGCTGCACCACGATCGGATTCAGGTTGCGGAGGTTCTTGCCGGTGGGGCGCACGGTCTCGCCGGCGTTCTCATCCGCCCACGCCCGCAGACCGTCGAGCACGGCCTCGTCGGCGGCGGTCAGCAGCTCCGCATCGGTGAATCGGGGATCAAGTCCGTAGCTCGCGCACATGCCGCCAGCGTACGCCGCACCACCGACATCGGCACGGGCCGGTCTCGCGCGCTCGGGTAGGGTCGACAGGTGACCCCCGACCGCCGTCTGCCCGTCCCCGTCGCGCTCGGCGGAGCGGTCGCGATCGGCGTCATGACGGCCGTGCAGGCACGCATCAACGGAGTCCTCGGCGTCAAGGTCGACAACGGCATCGTCGCCGGACTCCTCTCGTTCTCGGTCGGACTCGCGGCCCTCGTCGTCGTGATCGTCTGCATCCCCTCCGCACGTCGAGGCGTACGGCGACTACGCGACGGCATCCGACAGCGCACGATCCCGATCTGGATGCTGCTGGGCGGCGCCTGCGGCGCCCTCACCGTCTCGACGCAGGGGGTGACGGCCGGGGTCCTCGGCGTCTCGCTCTTCACGGTCGGCGTGGTGGCGGGGCAGACTCTCCACGGTCTCGTCCTCGATCGGATCGGCTTCGGACCGGCCGGCGTGGTCGCTGTCACACCGGGGCGCGTGCTCGGCGGAGCGCTGGCGCTCGCTGCGGTGGGCATCTCGCTCAGCGGCGACGTGCTCGCGACCGCACCGCTGTGGATGCTGCTGCTGCCCTTCGCCGCCGGTGTCGGCATCGCGTGGCAGGCGGCGACGAACGGACGCCTCGCGCAGCGGGTGCAGTCACCGCTCATCGCGACGTTCATGAGTTTCGTCGCGGGCACGGTCGCCCTGCTCCTCGCCGCAGCCGTGAGCGTCGCCATCCGCGGCCTGCCCGCCGCACCGCCCGCCGAGCCCTGGCTGTACCTCGGCGGGTTCCTCGGCTTCGCCTACATCCTGCTCGGCGCCTTCATCGTCGCGCACACGGGCGTGCTGCTGATGGGTCTCGGGTCGGTGCTGGGTCAGCTCGCGGCATCCGTCGTGATCGACCTCATCTGGCCCGCAGCCGCCGGACCGGCGCTGTGGCAGATCGTCGGGATGGTCGTGGTGGCCGTCGGATCCGTGGTGGTCGCGCTGCCGCGTCGTCGCCGCTGACTACTTCTTCTCGTCGCGCTTCTTCGGCTTCGGCTTCGGCATGCGGGTGACGAGCTTGCGTGCCTCGACGGCTTTGCGCCGGCCCGGCTTCTTGCCCACCGGCTTGCCGCCGACGTACAGCCAGCCGAGCAGCTCCTCGTTCTTGTCGAGTCCGTGCGCCTTCGCGACGGCCTTGGCGCGGGTGTAGTGCCCGGTTCGCCAGATGACACCCCAGCCCGCCTCGTCGAGCAGCAGGCTCAGCACGTGGGCGACGCCGGACGCCACGGCCTCCTGCTCCCAGCGTGGCACCTTGTCGCTCTTCCGGTAGCTGGCGACCACCGCGATCAGCAGCGGCGCCCGGAGCGGCTTGGTCGACGGAGAGGAGTCGCCCTGCGCCTTCGCGATCGCGGCGCCCAGCACCTCGCGGTCGTCCCCGCGCATCTCGATGAGACGCCAGGGGCGCAGCGAGGAATGGTCGGCGACGCGCCCCGCCGCGGCGACGAGGTGCAGCAGCTCCTCGCGGGAGGGCGCCTCGGCGGTGACCTTCGACCAGGACTGACGAGAGCGGACGGCGTCGAGCGCGCTCACGACTCGTCGGGGGTGAAGTTCAGTGCGATCGAGTTCATGCAGTAGCGGTCGCCGGTCGGGGTGCCGAAACCGTCGGGGAACACGTGCCCCAGGTGCGAGCCGCAGTTCGCGCAGCGCACCTCGGTGCGGACCATGCCGAGGCTCGTGTCCTCGATCAGCTGCACCGCGTCGGGACGGATCGACTCGTAGAAGCTCGGCCAGCCGCATCCGGAGTCGAACTTCGTGCCGCTCTTGAACAGCTCGGCCCCGCAGGCGCCGCAGGTGTAGAGGCCGGCGCGGCTCTCGTCGAGCAGCTCGCCGGTCCAGGCGCGCTCGGTCGCCGCTTCACGCAGCACGGCGTACTGGTCGGCACCCAGCTCTTCGCGCCACTCGTCTTCGGTCTTGTCCACGCTGTACGACATCGGTCCTCCTGAGGGTCTTCCCCCATTCTCTCGTGTCCAGGGGGTGGCGGCGCCACGGCATGATGGTCATATGACGGATGCCGTGCGGGAGCGATACGCGCGCTTCGCCGAGCAGGAGGCCCCCGGCCGCAGCGAGCTGTACGCCGAATGGGCAGCAGGGGTGGCCGGCGATCCGGAGCTCTCCGACATCCTCGGGAGGATCCCCGAGACCCGACGGCAGCCGCCGCTCGTCTTCGCGGTCACCAGGATGCTGGGCGCCGGCACCGACCCGTTCGACACCTGGCGCGGCTTCGTGACGGCCCACGCCGACGAGATCGTGGCGGAGTGCGCCGATCGGCGGCTGCAGACGAACGAGCCGCTGCGCCTCGCCGCACTGCTCCCGGTGCTCTCCGAGATCGACGGGCCGGTCGCCCTGCTCGAGATCGGCGCGTCCGCCGGACTCTGCCTCTACCCCGACCGCTACTCCTACCGCTTCGTCGACGGGGACGGTCGCGTGCGGGCGGCACTCGACCCCGCCGACGGACCGTCGTCGGTGGTGCTGGAGAGCCGCGTCGACGGCGAGATGCCCGCGCTCCGGATGCCGCACGTGGTGTGGCGCGGCGGTGTCGACCTGGCGCCGCTCGACGCCCGCGACGCCCGCGATCGGCGCTGGCTGCGCTCACTCGTCTGGCCGGGGGAGGAGGGGCGGGAGCAGCGTGTCGAGGCCGCACTCGACATCGTCTCCGCCGGTCCGCCTGAGCTGCTGCAGGGCGACGCCCTCGAACGCCTCGACGAGCTCGTGCGGGCCGCGCCCTCCGACGCGACGCTCGTGATCACGACTCCCGGCGTGCTGGTGCACATCCCGCGTGCGACGCGGACGGCGCTCGTCGACCGCATCCGCGCCCTGCCCGCGCGCTGGGTGACGATCGATCCGCCCGCGCTGCTCGACGTCTGGGAGCCGCCCGTCGCGCACGAGGAGTGGCCGGGCTTCGTCGTCGCCCTCGACGGCCGGGTTCGGTCGGCGGCCGATCCGCTCGGACGATGGTGGGAGTGGCGCGCGGGCGACGGAGGCGAGCCGACGTAGTCTGAGCGCATGCGCGGAGAGCTCACGGAACGGGATCGTCTGATCCTCGCCCTCGAGACCGCCTGGCCCCGGCACGGGGGCGCCAAGGAAGAGGTCATCCGCGCGCAGCTCGGGATGAGCGCGGCTCGCTACTACCAGCTCCTCGGGCGGCTGATCGACTCCGAGGCCGCTCTGGAGTTCGACCCCATGCTGGTCGGACGACTGCGCCGGATCCGCGACCGCCGAGCCGTCCAGCGCTCGGCGCGCACCCCCGGATTCGTCGGCTGATCCAGACCGCGCCACGCGCTGAACGGCCGCCGACGCGGTTACGCAGCGCGGTGCCGTTAGCATCGAGGGGTGTCTAAGCCGAACCGCGATCGATTCGACGACGTCCCCCGCACCTCAGGACGCGTGGGTGCGCACCGCGCCGAAGCGCCGGGGATGAACGGCTGGATTGTCCTCCTGTGGTCCTTCGTCGCCGCCCTCGTGCTCATCATCGGCGGGATCTTCGGGTCGCTGGTCGTCATGGGGCGCATCAGCCTCTTCCCCGAGGCGGTCCCGACCGCCACCCCGACCCCCGAGGAGACGGGGGTCGTCGACACCACCTACTCGGTGCTCATCCTCAACGCGACGGCCGACGAGGGCCTCGACGACCAGATGCGCGACACCCTCATCAACACAGGGTGGTCGGCGGACGTGGTGTTCGCGAGCGACAGCACGAGCCAGGATTTCTCCACGACGACCGTCTACTACGTTGCGGACGAGGACGAGCTCGCCGCGATCGGCCTTGCGGGCGTCATCGGCGGAGCCGACGTGCAGCAGAGCGACTTCTACGCCGACATGAACGACACGGACCAGAAGCAGCTCACGGTGGTGATCGGTCTCGACCGGTCGTCCAACCCGCCGGCGGCGACCGAGACCCCGGCTCCGTAGTCCCTCCGCAGCGGCTTGCACTCGATGGGGTCGAGTGCCAGAATGGCGTTAGCACTCTCTCACTCTGAGTGCTAAACCCAACGTCTACGTCCAGGAGGGACGACAAAACTCATGGCAAAGATCATCGCTTTCGATGAGGAGGCCCGTCGCGGCCTCGAGCGCGGCCTCAACATCCTCGCCGACGCCGTCAAGGTGACGCTCGGCCCGCGCGGTCGCAACGTCGTGCTCGAGAAGAAGTGGGGCGCCCCCACGATCACGAACGACGGTGTGTCGATCGCCAAGGAGATCGAGCTGGACGACCCGTACGAGAAGATCGGCGCGGAGCTCGTCAAGGAGGTCGCCAAGAAGACCGACGACGTCGCCGGTGACGGTACCACCACCGCGACCGTCCTCGCCCAGGCGCTCGTCCGCGAGGGCCTGCGCAACGTCGCAGCCGGTTCCGACCCCATCTCGCTCAAGCGCGGCATCGAGAAGGCCGTCGCGGCCATCACCGAGGAGCTGCTCGCCAGCGCGAAGGAGATCGACTCCAAGGAGCAGATCGCCGCGACCGCATCGATCTCGGCCGCTGACCCTGCCATCGGCGAGCTCATCGCCGAGGCGATCGACAAGGTCGGCAAGGAAGGCGTCGTCACGGTCGAGGAGTCGCAGACCTTCGGCACCGAGCTCGAGCTCACCGAGGGCATGCGCTTCGACAAGGGCTACCTGAACCCGTACTTCGTCACGGACCCGGAGCGCCAGGAGGCGGTCTTCGAGGACCCGTACATCCTCATCGCGAACCAGAAGATCTCGAACATCAAGGACCTTCTGCCCATCGTCGACAAGGTGATCCAGGACGGCAAGGAGCTCGTCATCATCGCCGAGGACGTCGAGGGCGAGGCTCTCGCGACCCTCGTGCTCAACAAGCTCAAGGGCATCTTCAAGTCGGTCGCCGTCAAGGCTCCCGGCTTCGGCGACCGCCGCAAGGCCCAGCTGCAGGACATCGCGATCCTCACGGGCGGCCAGGTCATCACCGAAGAGGTGGGCCTGAAGCTCGAGAACGCCACGCTCGACCTGCTCGGCCGTGCGCGCAAGGTCATCGTCACCAAGGACGAGACCACGATCGTCGAGGGTGCCGGCGAGGCCGACCAGATCGAGGGTCGCGTCACGCAGATCCGTCGTGAGATCGAGAACACCGACAGCGACTACGACCGTGAGAAGCTGCAGGAGCGCCTCGCGAAGCTCGCCGGTGGCGTCGCCGTCATCAAGGCGGGTGCCGCGACCGAGGTCGAGCTCAAGGAGCGCAAGCACCGCATCGAGGACGCCGTCCGCAACGCGAAGGCAGCCGTCGAAGAGGGCATCGTCCCCGGCGGTGGCGTCGCTCTCATCCAGTCGGGTACCAAGGCCCTCGACGCTCTCACGCTCTCGGGCGACGAGGCGACCGGCGCGAACATCGTCCGCGTCGCGATCGAGGCTCCGCTCAAGCAGATCGCGCTGAACGCCGGTCTCGAGCCCGGTGTCGTCGCGAACAAGGTCTCCGAGCTCCCTGCAGGTCAGGGCCTCAACGCCGCGACCGGCGAGTACGGCGACATGTTCGCACAGGGCATCATCGACCCGGCCAAGGTGACCCGCTCGGCTCTGCAGAACGCAGCGTCGATCGCCGGTCTGTTCCTGACGACCGAGGCCGTCGTGGCCGACAAGCCCGAGAAGGTCTCGGCTCCGGCCGGCGACCCGACGGGTGGCATGGACTTCTGATCCGGACGCACTGAAAGAGACGCCCCGGCCTCACGGTCGGGGCGTCTCTTTTCGTTCATAGAGGCGGTCAGCGGAACAGACTCGCCGAGAAGTGATCAGCCTCGGCGTACTGGGCGGCGGCGCTGCCCAGCGAGTGCCCGATGGATTCGAGCGTGTGCTCGAGGCCGATCTGGGCTCCTCGCCACTGCTCCACGCAGGACTGGAAAGCATTCGACGCGTTCCCGACCCATGACGACTGCAGCTGTGTGAGCTGGCTCATGAGTGTGGCGGCCTCGACGTGCAGACGCTCCATGGTGGCGAGCGCAGCCGTGTGGGCCGCACCCACGGCCTCGGTGTCGACGGTGATGACGGACATGGAATCTCCTCTCGATGGGATTCCGACGATAGGAGCGCAACGCACGCGGCATCCGGCGTCCGGCGCGCCGACCAGCCGCGCTGTGCACAATCCGCGCACCGGCCCCGCGGTGCAGGAGCGGTCAGAGGGCGAGCGGGTCGATCGGCTGCGTGTCCTCGAGCAGGTGCGCCGGCGTCGCGCGCGAGGGGGCCAGCGGCAGAGTGATCGTGAAGGTCGCTCCACCGCCCGGCGTCTCCGACACGGCGACACCGCCGCGGAGCGCCTTCATGATCGACGCGACGATCGCCAGTCCGAGACCGGACCCGCCCGTCTCCCGAGCGCGCGAGGTGTCGGCCCGCCAGAACCGCTCGAAGATCTGATCACGGATCTGCGGGGGAATGCCCTCTCCGTGATCGACGATCGAGATGCTCCCGGTTCCGCGCACGCGGTCCGCGTCGACGACGATCTCGAGCGGGCTGTCGGCAGGCGAGAACCGCCGCGCGTTACCGAGCAGGTTCGTCACGACCTGCCGCACCTTGTTCTCCTCGCCCAACACGATCGGGGGCGTGCGGACCGGCACGTCCGTGGCCTCCGTGAAGTCGATCCCGGCGACCTGGGGGACGGCGGAGGTGCGCGGCCGTCGGCGCAGGCGTCCGAGCGTGGCGCGGGAGAGACCACCGCGCGGTGCGGGAGTCTGTGGCTCGGGGACGACCGGCGTCGACCGCGTCGTGACGTCGATGAGCGGCGCGTCCACCGTGCGGTCGACCACGGTGACCGTGCGGCCAGGAGCGGCAGCGCGGAGATCCAGGGCGGCATCGCGCGCGATCGGGCGCAGATCGAGCGCCTCGATCTCGGGCTCGCGCTCCTCGTCAAGACGGGCAAGGGCCAGAAGGTCCTCGACCAGCACGCCCATACGGATGGCCTCCTTCTCGATGCGCTCCATGGCGCGAGCCGTGTCCTCCTCGCCCTTGATCGCGCCCATGCGGTACAGCTCGGCGTAGCCGCGCACGCTCACGAGGGGCGTGCGCAGCTCGTGGCTGGCGTCGCCGATGAAGCGCCGCATGTGCTGCACGGTGCGGTCCCGCTGGGCGAGCGACCCGTCGACGCGGTCGAGCATCGTATTGATCGCCGTGTTGAGACGCCCGACCTCGGTGGTCGGCTCGAGGTCGGTCAGGCGTTGGCTGAAGTCGCCCTTCGCGATGGACATGGCGGTCGACTCGACCTGGCCCAGGCGACGGAAGGTCAGCGTCACGAGCCCCCGGGTGAGGAGCGCCGCGATGAGGATCGTCACGAGCGCGACGGTGATGTAGATGCCGAAGAACTGGCTGATGATGCGGTCGGCGTAGTCCAGGGGCATCGCCACCATCTGGATCCGCAGCGCACCGTCGCCGTCGCCCGGGAGCAGTGCGACGGCCGCGCGGAAGTCCTCGCCCTTCGTGCCGCCGAGAGGGAACACCCCGTCGCCGGCGTTCTGCGCGTCCAGCAGCGTGTACGTCGAGGGGAAGAGGGGCTTTCCGCCGTTCCCGGACGTCCCGGTCGTGGTCTGCAGTACCCCCTCGCCGTCGTAGATCGCGACGAAGAAATCCCTGGGGGATTCACGAGGGGTGTAGACGGTCTTGCCGTCTTCGATCGACATGTCGAAGTAGCGGGGCGCGAGGTCGGCCGAGACCAGCGCGGGAAGCTGCGCCTCGATGTTCCCGACGAGCGAGTTGCGCAGGATGGGGACCGTGCCGATCCCGGCGAGCAGGAGACCGAGCGCGAGCACCGCGACCGTGACGCCTGTGACCTTCGCGCGCAGGCTGATGGCCCGCCACCAGCGGGTGACCGCGTCAGGCTTGTGCGCCATGCGGCCCTCCCTCCGGTCGTGGTGCGCGCGTCGTCGGCGCCAGGGCGACGACTACTTGCCGACCTTCAGCATGTAGCCGAAGCCGCGCTTGGTCTGGATGACCGATTCCTCGGTGTGCGGGTCGATCTTGCGACGGAGGTACGAGATGTAGCTCTCCACGATGCCGGCGTCGCCGTTGAAGTCGTACTCCCACACGTGGTCGAGGATCTGCGCCTTCGACAGAACCCGGTTCGGGTTGAGCATGAGGTAGCGCAGCAGCTTGAACTCGGTCGGGCTGAGCTCGATCGGCTCCTTGCCGACGTGCACGTCGTGCGTGTCCTGATCCATCGACAGCTCGCCGGCGCGGATGATCGACTCCTCGTCGGCTTGCATCGTGCGGCGCAGGATCGCCTGCGCGCGGGCGACGATCTCGTCGAGGCTGAACGGCTTCGTGACATAGTCGTCGCCTCCGGCGTTGAGGCCCTCGATCTTGTCGTCGGTGCCGTCCTTCGCGGTGAGGAACAGGATCGGGGCGGTGAAACCCGCGCCCCGCAGGCGCTTGGTGACGCTGAAGCCGTTCATGTCGGGCAGCATGACGTCGAGGATGATGAGGTCCGGCTCCTCTTCCAGCACCGCCGAGATCGTCGCGGCGCCGTTGGCGACCGTCTTGACCTGGAACCCGGCGAAGCTGAGTCCCGTCGAGAGGAGGTCGCGGATGTTGGGTTCGTCGTCGACGACCAGGATGCGCGCATCAGTCATGTCCCCATTATGGTGACTCCGACCATGCGGATGCTGATTATCCGTCGGAGCGGCGGTCACGCCGCGATCGCATCCGCATCCATGATCGTGTAGCTGTAGCCCTGCTCGGCGAGGAAGCGCTGGCGGTTCTGCGCGTAGTCCTGGTCGATCGTGTCGCGGGCGACGAGCGTGTAGAAGCTCGCGGTGTGCCCGGACTGCTTGGGTCGCAGGAGCCGCCCGAGGCGCTGAGCCTCCTCCTGCCGCGAGCCGAAGGATCCGGAGACCTGGATCGCGACGGACGCCTCGGGCAGATCGATCGAGAAGTTCGCGACCTTCGACACGACGAGCAGCTGGATCTCTCCCTCACGGAACTGCCGGTAGAGCTCCTCGCGCTCGTCGACGGGCGTCGCGCCGGTGATCTGCGGGGCGTTCAGCGCCTCGGACAGCGTGTCCAGCTGATCGAGGTACTGACCGATCACGAGGATCTGCTCGTCGGGGTGCTTGGCGATGAGCTCGCGCACGGCGTCGATCTTCGCGGGGGCGGATGCCGCGAGGCGATACCGCTCGTCGTCGGTCGCCGCGGCGTACTCGAGCCGGTCGCTCGGCGGCAGATCCACACGGACCTCGTAGCAGACGGCGGGGGAGATGAACCCCTGCGCCTCGATCTGCTTCCAGGGTGCGTCGAAGCGCTTGGGACCGATGAGACTGAACACGTCGCCTTCACGGCCGTCCTCGCGCACGAGAGTCGCGGTCAGGCCGATGCGACGGCGTGCCTGCAGGTCGGCGGTGAGCTTGAACACGGGTGCCGGGAGCAGGTGCACCTCGTCGTACACGATGAGGCCCCAGTCGAGGGCGTCGAGCAGCGCGAGGTGCGCGTACTGGCCTTTCCGCTTGGCCGTGAGGATCTGATACGTCGCGATCGTGACCGGCTTGACCTCCTTGGCCTGACCGGAGTACTCGCCGATCTCCTCGGGGGTGAGGCTGGTGCGCTTCAGCAGCTCGTCGCGCCACTGGCGTGCGGACACGGTGTTCGTGACGAGGATCAGCGTGGTGGTCTTGGTCGCGGCCATGGCGCCGGCGCCGACGATGGTCTTGCCCGCGCCACAGGGCAGCACGACGACGCCCGATCCGTCCTTCGAGAACGCGTCGACCGCATCCTGCTGGTACGGACGGATCTGCCACGTGCCCTCGTCCAGCTCGATCTCGTGCGGAGTGCCGGGGGTGTAGCCCGCGAGGTCTTCGGCCGGCCAGCCGATCTTCAGCAGCTCCTGCTTGATCTGGCCGCGCGCCCACGCGTCGACCACGTAGGTGTCGGGGCTCGGGTGGCCGATCAGCAGCGGCTGGATGCGCTTGTTGTTCGCGACCTGGGCGAGCACGGCGGGGTCGGTCGAGCGGAGGATCAGCGTCCCGTCGTCGTCGCGCTCGATCACGAGGCGTCCGTAGCGGTTGACCGTCTCGCGCAGGTCGACGGCGACGGAGGGCGGCACCGGGAAGCGCGACCACCGGTCAAGGGTCTCGAGCATGTCCTCGGCGCTGTGTCCTGCTGCCCGGGCGTTCCAGAGCCCGAGACGGGTGATCCGGTAGGTGTGGATGTGCTCGGGAGCGCGTTCGAGTTCGGCGAAGATCGCCAACTCGTGGCGGGCGCTCTCGGCATCCACGTGGGCGACCTCGAGCAGCACGGTGCGATCGCTCTGCACGATCAGGGGGCCATCAGACATAGCTGTCCAGTTTACTGGGCGATCACGGTCGCGGCGCGGATGCTCGACACCGGCAGCGTGCGTTCGACGTCCGCCGCCTTGTCGCGCCCGCGCAGCCGCCCGCCGCCGAGACCGGTGGCCTCCAGCAGGAGCTCACGCGTGCTGCCGTCCGGCATCCCCACGGTCACCTGGAGCACGGCCTTCGCGCGCACCGCTGCCTCCAGCTCTCGGTCCAGCCAGGCGGCGTCGGCATCCGGCCCCTGGTGCGACCGCAGCGCAGCGATGAGTGTCGAATAGTCGGGGGCGTCATCGTCCGGGGCGGGCACCGCTGCGTGCCGCTCCCCGGTCAGCACGGTGCCGTCTTCGCCGACCAGGGTCGCGGGGTAACGGGCGTCGCTGAGAGCCCAGTAGACGGTGTCTCGCCCGACGCGGGTCGTGAGGGATTCGACGTGCTTCGCGAGTGCCAGCGGGCGCAGAGCCTGGTCGACGCCGATCGCCTCGATGAGGTGCGGGTCGGAGCTCTCGATCCGCGTGCGTCCGGTCTCGGAGTCCGTCGACACGCGGACGAGTCCGTGCCGCTGGGCGGTCTGGGCGACGAGATAGCGGAGCGGCTGCGGGATGCCGGTGAGCGAGATGCTCTCGAGGAAGTCGACGAGCGACTCCTCGGTCTCCCCGGCCACGAGGGCCCGCGCGACGGACTCCGGCGTGAACCGGTACGTCGACGCCTGCGCTGCGGACTCGCGCGTCGCGACCGTGCGCAGCCGTACGTCGAGAGCGGGGGCGAGCGGCCCGGGAGAGATCGCACTGAGGTCGTTCTGGAGGAAGATCCGATCGACCTCGGCGGGCAGCAGCGTCGTGAGGGCGGCGGGATCGGCATCGAGCCCGTCGCGCAGGGGAGCCGCCCAGGCGGGCTCTGTCCCGTCGTCGGCGACGAGACCGAGCAGCCGCGCGCGGTCGCTCAGCACCGTGCTGCGCTCGGGCCAGGCGGGATCCCACGGGTGGGCCTGCGCCCAGGCCGAGAGCGGGATCCACCCGCCCTCGTCGGAGCGGACACCGCGGGGGAGCGCATCGCGGAACGCGCGGGCGAGCTCGCTCCACCGCTGCGAGACGGAGGAGCGGAGCCAGACGTCGGCTCCCCCCGTGGTGTGCAGCCGCCGATCCCCGACCGCGACGAGCCCCGCGGTGGACGCGATCGCCACGAGGTCGTCGACGGCATCGGTCGCCACGCCGGACTCGGTCAGCTGCCGCTTCTCGCCCGCGCTGAGCATGCCGCCCGCGAGCAGGGCGAACGGCCGGTCCTTGGCCGCGAGCAGCAGGTCGGCGATCGCGGCGACGGTGGTGAACGCACGCTCCGCGGCGTGCGCTGCCGCACTGTCTCCGGCCGTCGCCTGGTGTTCCGATGCGGGTGCGGAGGGAGCGGGGCGTTCCGAGACGGCTGCGGCGACGGGCGGAACGACCCCGCCGTCGGGGCGCACCAGCGCGAGGCGCTGCAGGGCGTGCAGGTCGGCGGAATCGGCGACCTCCTCTCCCGCGGCGATCCGGCGAAGGGTCGTCGCCTCCGAGAGCGTGAGACGGGGGAGGGCCTTGGCGAGCGACGACGGCTCGAGGAGAGCCTCGGCAGCGTCGAAGAAGTCCTGCCATCCGATGTCGGAACGCACCCCGCGCGCCGCGAACAGCTCGGCCAGGTCGGCATCGCTCATCGCGGCCAGGTGTTCGGCCAGCGGTCGGGCGTGCGTGCTCATGCCTGGTGCCTCAGGGCCGCGATTCCGCGCGACCCTTCCGGATGAAACTCATGGCCAGCAGCACGATGATCATCACGAACGCCGCGGGCAGGCCCCAGTAGGGGATCGCCGCGACGACCGGCCACACGCCGGAGCCGAAGTCCTCCTGCTGCATGCCGGTCGCTGTGCCGATGATGATCGCGAAGAAGCAGACGATCGATGCCGCGGCGAGCCCCAGCGCGGCGAACGCGAGAATGCGATCGACGCGGCGCACGGGCACGTCGGGTTCCGGACTCTGACTGCTCATCCCGCTCAGCCTAGTCGCTGAGCGGGAAACTCGGCCTCGCGCGCGGCCACTGCATTCCGTCGTGCTCCCCGCGCCCGATCCCGCTCACCGGTAGGCTGGAGACGGTCGCATCCTGCGCGGCCGTCCAGCTCCACACCGACTCAGCGAGGTTTCTCCCATGCCCACCGGCAAGGTCAGGTTCTACGACGAAGACAAGGGTTTCGGCTTCATCGCCACCGATGACGGCCAGGACGTCTTCCTGCACGCCTCCGCGATGCCCGCGGGCACGGCCGTCAAGGCCGGCGCGCGCGTCGAGTTCGGTGTCGCCGACGGCAAGCGCGGTCTGCAGGCGCTCTCGGTGCGCGTCCTCGAAGCTCCGCCGAGCCTTGCCAAGGCGAAGCGCAAGCCCGCCGACGACATGGCGATCATCATCGAAGACCTCGTGAAGCTCCTCGACGGCATCGGCGGCGACCTGCGTCGTGGCCGCTACCCGTCGTCCGGTCACGGCCGCAAGATCGCGGCTGTCCTCCGCAAGGTAGCCGATGACCTCGAAGCCTGACGCCGACGAGCGCCTGCTCGACGCGCACGACCTCGCACTCGCGGCGCTGCGTGAGATCACGCCCGCGTCGACGATCGGACCCGCGGCCGGCTACCTCCTGGAGGATGACGGCTCGGTCTCGCTGCGCTTCGAGAACCGGCTGGCCGGCTACCCCGGGTGGTACTGGACGGTGACCGTCGCACGTGTCGACGACGAGGAGCCGACGGTGCTCGAGACCGAACTGCTGCCCGGCGACGGCGCGCTCCTCGCGCCCGAGTGGGTGCCGTGGGCCGAGCGACTGGCCGAGTACCGCGCGCACCAGGCCGAGCTGGCCGAGCAGGCCGCGGCTGCGGCTGCCGAGCAGAGCGACGCCGACGCCAGCGCCGAGAGCGATGCCGAGGACGATGACGACCTCGACGACGTCGACGAAGACGAGGACGAGGACCTCGAGGACGACTCCGACGAGGACGACTCCGACGAGGACGACGACCTCGATGACGACGATGAAGACGACGACCTCGATGACGACGAGCTGACCAGCGAACCGCGGCCCGTGCACGGTGGCGACCTCGACGGCGTCGACATCGACGAGCTCGACGACTCCGACGAGCTCGACGACTCCGACGAGCTCGACGACTCCGACGACTCCGACGACTCTGACGAGTCCGACGACGACGACTCGGAC